>CAZYLP010000120.1:0-14321 GCA_964648345.1 uncultured Planctomycetota bacterium | reverse complement strand
GTGGACGGGCGCGCCGACGTCTTCGCGCTCGGAGTGATCCTCTACGAGTGCCTCGCGGGGCGGCGTCCGTTCGAGGCCAAGAGCCCGGGCGAGCTCGGGAAGCTCATCCTCGCCGGCGCGCGGCGGCCGCTCCGCGACCACGTGCCCAGCGTCCCCGCGGGCGTCGAGGCGATCGCCCTCAAGGCCTTCTCCCTCGCCCGCCCGGCGCGCTACGCGACGGCGGACGAGCTCGTCGCGGACCTCGACCGCTTCCTCAAGGGCGAGCGGCCCCACGCCCTGCCGCCGGCTCCGGCCCGGCGCCTCCGATCGTTCGCCCTCGCCGCGTGGGGCCTGGGTGCGCTCGTCTTCGCGATCGGCGTCTCGGTGCACCTCGCCCGGCGGTGGGGGGCGGAGGAGCGAGCGCGCGCGGAGGAGGCCGTCGAGCGCGAGAGGCTCCGCGTCGCCGCGCTCGAGGCGAAGAAGGCCGCGGAGGAGAAGGCCCGGCGCGACGCGGAGGAGCTCCTCGTGGCGGCGGAGAAGGCCTCGCGCGAGAAGAAGCGCGATGCCTACGAGGCCTGGCGGCGCCTCCGGCAAGCGTCCGCGGGCAACCCTGCGATCGAGCTCAAGACCGGGCAGTTCCTCCTCCGGCGCAACCACGTGAAGGAGGCGATCGACGTTCTCAAGCCGCTCGTCGCCTCGGGGGCCCTGACGGGCGTGAACGGACTCGAGGCGCGGAGCCGGCTCGCCGAGGCGTACCTCCGCGCGCGGCCGCCTTCGCTCGCGGCCGCGCGCGAGGAGCTCGCCCGCCTCGTCACCGAGGACGCGGACGGGGCGCGCGGCCGGCTCGCGCACGCACGGAGCGCGTGGCTCGACGGGCGGGTCGCCGAGGCGCTCCGCGCGGCCGAGGACCCCCTCCGCGCGGAGGAGCTCGCCCCGGCGTGCGCGCTCCTCGCGCGCCTCCTCGCCGCGGGCTGGGAGCCGGCGCGCGCGGTCCCGCGTTACAACCGGGAGGCCGTGGACCGCGCGGAGCGCTCGCGGAACGACGCGCGGGCGCACCTCGCTCTCCGTCACGCGGACCGCGCGGTCGCGCTCGCGCCGGACGACGTGGACGCGATCTGCGCGCGCTCGGAGGTGAGGCTCAACCTCCACGTGAACCGCTGGTACGCGCACGGCAACCTGCCCAAGGAGCCCGAGTACGGCGACTTCATGGAGGCGCGGCGGCGCGACCTGAACGATGCGATCGAGCTCGCGGGGAGCGAGCCCGACCCACGCGCCCTCGTCTTCCGCGCGCGCTACCGGATGTTCTTCCCCAAGGAAGGGGGGGCGCGCGCCGACCTCGAGGACGCCCTCGCACGCGACGGCTCCGACATCGAGGCGCTCGTCTATCGCTCCGTGATCGAGGAGGTGGCGCGGGGTGACGCGCTCCCCTGGATGCGGAAGGCGCTCGAGATCGACGAGCGCGCCGCGTTCGGCGTGGCGCGCCAGCTCCACCTGTGGAAGGGCCCCGCGATCGCCCTCGCCTTCCACGCGTCCGACGAGCGGATCAAGCGCTCCGAGTCGTTCAACCGGGCGCACCTCGCGCGGGTGGACCTGCGCATCGCGCGCGCCCGCTCCGCCGCGCGCGACGCACTCCGCGACGCGGTCCGGCGCCTCTACGTCGGGGAGCCCACGAGCGAGGTGATCCCGGCCTTCGAGAAGGCCTGCGCGCTCGCGCCCGAGGACCCGGTGCCGCTCGTCGAGCTCGGGCGGGCGCTCATGGGCCGCGCCCGCCACGCCGACGCGATCGTGACGTTCGACAAGGCGCGCGGCCTCGGCGCCGAGCCCGTCGAGCTCGCGGCGCTCCGGGGCGAGGCCCTCCTCCGGGCCGGGCTCGTCGGCGAGGCGCGGGACGAGCTCCAGGAGGTCGAGCGCCGCGCGTCGGGGGCGCGGAAGCTCATCGCGCAGTCGAGCCTCGCCCGCGCCGCGGGCGACGTGGCCGCCGCGCGGGACGCCGCCACCCGCGCCGTGCGCACCGCCCCCGACGACCCCGAGGCGCGGCTCGCGCTCGCGGCCGCGCTCCTCGAGGGGCAGCCCTCGGAGCCCGACGCCGCGTCGGCGCAGGCCTCGTGGGCGTACGCGATCGGCGGCAAGAGCGACATCGCGGCGCCGGAGACCCAGCTCCTCGCCTCCGTGACCGGCGGCCTCGTCTTCCCGCGTCTCCCCGAGGACGTGCTCGAGCAGCTGAAGCGCGTCCTCGCCGCCGGCACCCGCGACCTGGACGGCATCACGCCGTCGCACCGCCTCCACGCCCGGCTCGGGGCCATCCTCGCGAAGGCTCCGACCGAGGCCGCGCGGGCGCTCGGGAAGGCCGAGCTCGAGGCCGCGAAGCAGCTCGCGCCGGCCGGATCGGGGCGGTGACATGAAGCAGCGGCGCACGCGGCCCCTGTTCCTCCTCCTCGTCCTCGCCGGCGCCGTCTTCGCGTACTACCGCGTGAAGGAGAAGCGGCACGAGGGTGGCTCGACCGAGGCCGATCTCGCGCGGCTCGCGGCCCGTCGCGCGCTGGTCTGGCCGAAGTTCGACGAGGGCGGCTTCGAGCGCATGAAGCCCCCGGTCCTGGGCGAGTGGCTCTTCCGTTTCCCCGAGAACGGCCAGACGTTCGAGGAGTACACCTCGGGCGCCGTCAACAAGCGCCGCCCGGGGCGCGAGACGATCTACCTCCGCCCCCTCGGGCCGCTCTCCCCGCGCTCGCGGGCCGCGCTCGCGTCGGTCGCGTCCTTCACGCGCGCGTTCTTCCAGCTGGAGACGAAGCTCCTCCCCGAGGAGCCGATCTTCGCGGAGACGCTCGTCCGCAAGCGGCGCGGCGGCGACGACCAGTACGACGCGGACGCGATCGCGAAGCGGCTCAAGGCCGAGCGGCCCGACGACGCGATCCTCTACGCGGGCGTCGCGGACCAGGACCTCTTCTCGGACGACCTCAACTTCGTCTTCGGGATCGGCACCCTCGCCGAGCGCGTCGGGGTCTACTCGTTCGTCCGCTTCGCCGAGGGCGAGGGGCGAACGAACGACCGCATCTACCGGCGGCGCGCGTTCCAGCTCGTGTCGCACGAGCTCGGGCACATGCTCACGCTCCACCACTGCATCTTCTACATGTGCGAGCAGGCAGGCACGCTCTCGCTCTACGAGAGCGACAGGGCGCCGAGCCACGCGTGCCCGGTGTGCCTCGCGAAGCTCGAGTGGAACATCGGGTTCGACCGGAAGAAGCGCTACGCCGACCTCGCCGCCGTCTACCGCGAGGAGGGCCTCGAGGACGAGGCGAAGTTCTGCGAGGCCCGCGCCGCCGCTCGTGAGTCGAAATGACCCTGCCGCCGCGGACGCAGGTCCGGGACGTCATCATCCGCCTGCTCGGCATCGTCCACGCGATCGCGTTCCTCTCGCTCTGGGTCCAGCTCGACGTCCTCATGGGTTCCAGGGGGCTCCTCCCCGCCGGCGAGTGGCTCCAGGCCATGCCGTTCCGGCTCACGCCGTCGGTCTTCCATGCCACCGCGGCCGACGGAGCGCTCCACGCGGGGGCCGCGGTCGGCCTCCTCGCCTCGGTCGCCCTCGTGCTCGGGCTCGCGCCGCGGATCGCGCTCGCGGTGAACTGGGTCCTCTACCTCTCGTTCTGCTCGGCGGGGAGCCGCTTCTTCGAGTTCCAGTGGGACACGTTCCTCCTCGAGTCCACGCTCGTCGGGTGGTTCCTCGCGCCGTTCTCGTGGCGCCTCCGCGGCGCGCCGCCGCCCACGACGGGCGCGCAGCTCCTGGCGCTCGGGCTCGTCATCAAGCTCCACGTCGAGTCGGGGCTCTCGAAGCTCCTCTCGGGCGACCCGACCTGGCGCGACTTCACGGCCATGGCGACCTACTACGAGACGGCGCCCCTCCCGACGCCCGTCGCGTGGTGGGCGCATCACCTCCCGCTCGAGGTTCACCGCGCGACGTCGGTCGCCGTCCTCGCGGTCGAGGTCTTCGCGCCGCTCCTCGTCTTCGGCCCGCACCGCGCGCGCGGCGCTCTCTTCTGCCTCCTCGCCGCCCTCCAGGTCGGGACGCAGCTCACGGCGAACTACGGGTTCTTCAACGTCCTCACGATCGTCGTCTGTCTCTCGGTCCTCGACGACGGCCACCTCGCGTGGCTCCGCCGCGCCGCGCCCCCCGAGGGCTCGACGGACCCCTCGCCCGTGTTCGAGCGCCGTCTCTCGTCGAGCGCGCTCATCGTCTGGATCTTCCTCTCGAGCGTCGCCTTCGTCTCGACGCGGAGCCTCGAGCCGATCCGGCTGTTCTTCCGGCCGCTCCGCACCGTGAACGCGTACCACCTCTTCGCGACCATGACGATCGTGAGGCGCGAGGTCGTGATCGAGGGCTCGCTCGACGGGGAGCGCTGGGAGGCCTACGAGCTCCGCTACAAGCCGGGCGACCCGCGGCGCGCGCCGCCCTTCGTGGCGCCGCACCAGCCGCGCGTGGACTTCCTCCTCTGGTTCTCCCGGCTCGGCGGTCACGACATCCGGTACCTCGAGCGGCTCGTGGCGCGGCTCCTCGACGACCCCGGGACGGTCCGCGGCCTGTTCGCGCACATGCCCTTCGAGGGGCGCGCGCCGCGGTACGTGCGGATCGTCACCTACCAGTACGGCTTCACGGACCGCGAGGCGGCCCGCGAGACGGGCGCGTGGTGGGAGCGCGAGCTCCTCCCGCGCGAGACGTCCGACGTCATGACGCGGCCTCGCTGATCCCTGGCGCGAGGGGGTTGCGAGCGCTCTCCCGTTCCGGTTCGATGGGTCCGTGAACCGGGCCCGCAGGGACCACATTTGAGCGGCACCGCGGAGGAGGCCGAGCTCGTCGCCGCGCTCGGCCGCGCCTTCCCCGCGCTCGCGGGCCTCGAGCCCGCGGAGTCGTGGCGGCGCGTCGAGGGGCTCGGGGTCTTCGCGGCGCAGATCTGGTCCGCGGGTCAGGCGCAGCTCGCCCAGCACGGCCTCCCGATCCCGCACGACGTCTTCGAGGCGCTGAGCCCGGACGCGCAGCGGGTCGCGCAGGCGCGCCGCAACGGCGTCGCGTTCCTCGTGCGGCTCCGCGCCGCGCTCCGCGACCAGCGCTTCGGGCCGCTCGTCGCGACGATCGCGCAGCACTTCGCGCGCACGCACAAGGTGCAGGCGCCCGGCGCGCAGACGGTCTCCTCGATGAACGTCGACACGCTCGCGCAGGATCCGGAGCCGCCTTCGCGGTCGAGCGGGCGGATCCGGTACGAGATCGCCGGCTTCGAGATCGTGCAGTCGCTCGGCGAGGGCTCCATGGGCAAGGTCTTCAAGGCCCGCCAGAAGAGCCTCGACCGCTTCGTCGCCCTCAAGGTCCTCGCGCCGCATCTCTCGAAGGACGAGGACTTCGTGCGGCGCTTCGACCGCGAGGGCCGCATCGCCGCGAAGATCGAGCACCCGAACGTCGTCCGCGTCATCGAGCAGGGTCACGACCAGCTCACGGGCTACCGGTACATCGCGTTCGAGTTCATCGACGGCCAGACGCTCCACGACGCGCTCAAGACGCGCGACAGGTACCCCGAGCGCGAGGCGCTCGGGATCGCGAAGGGCGTCGCCGAGGCCCTCGCGGCGGCCGAGCGCGCCGGCGTCGTCCACCGCGACGTGAAGCCGGGGAACATCATCATCGCCCGCGACGGCGTGACGAAGCTCGTGGACCTAGGGCTCTCGAAGAAGCTCGACGAGAAGGGGATCACGGCGAGCCTCAACTACATCATGGGCACGCCGGCCTTCATCTCGCCCGAGGCGGCGAGCGGCCTCGAGGTGGACCACCGCTCCGACCTCTACTCGTTCGGCCTGACGCTGTTCCGCCTCCTCACGGGCCGGCTCGCGCACGAGGCGGCGACGCCGGGCCAGCTCTTCGTGAAGCACACGACGGAGGACTGCCCCGACCCGCGGTCGGTCGAGCCCACGATCACCGACGGGACGGCCAAGGTCGTCCTCAAGCTCTCGGC
Source organism: uncultured Planctomycetota bacterium (assembly GCA_964648345.1). Classification (GTDB taxonomy): domain Bacteria; phylum Planctomycetota; class J058; order J058; family JACQDU01; genus CAZYLP01. The sequence continues at coordinate 8,352 of CAZYLP010000120.1, read as the reverse complement.
GCGGCGCCCCGAGGACCGCTACCAGTCCGCGGCCGACGCCGCGAAGGACTTCGACCTCCTCCTCGCGGGGAAGCCGCCGCTCCTCGGCGTCGCGGTGACCTTCGCCGCGCCGCGCGCGGCCGGCGCGGGCGGCGGGATGATCCCGGACGACCCTCCGTGGACGGCGGAGCTCCTCCCGGCATCGGTCCCGGACGCCACGCTCGCGCCGCCCGCGCCCGCCGACCCCGCCGAGGCCATGCTCAAGGCTCTCGAGCGCTCGGGCGACCCGGACCAGCTCGCCGATGCGATCGAGCGCTTCCAGGCCGCGATCGACAACTACCGCGCGGATGCGCTCGCCTCGGCCAAGGCGGAGGCCGCGCTCGCGCGCGCGTACCTCCTCCGCGGCGACCGGGCGAACGCCGAGCAGCGCGTCGGCGCCGCGCTCGAGAAGGACCCGCGCTGCCGGCCCGCCGTCGAGGTGCTCTGGCGCGCCGCGCGCGGCGACGCCGACCGCTCGCGGCTCGAGCTCGGTCTCGCGCAGGTGAGGAACGCGATCGCCCACGGCAAGCTCGACATCGCGCGCAAGCTCGCGGAGCGGCTCCGCGAGGGATTCCCGTCGGAGCCGCACCCGTTCCTCGCGCTCGCGGTCCTCGCGCGCCTCACGGGGAGCGAGCCCGACTTCGTGGACTCGCTCCGCCGGGCGTGGGGCTTCTTCCCCTCGAAGGACCGGGGCGACGTGTCGCTCGGCGGCCTCGACGGGCTCGTCGCCGACGTGCTCGTCGCGCACGGGCGCTCGGCGTACCGCGGCGACGGCTCGCTCCTCAAGGCGACGCTCGAGGGCCTCGACGAGAAGTCGAACCTGATCGCGGGCGCCCTCCGCATGGCGATCGGCGTCGGGCGCGTCGCGCTGGAGCGCGGGAACGTCACGCTCTTCGAGCAGCGGCGCCTCCACTTCGCGATCGCCCGCGCGCTCGCGGGCCTGCGGCGGTACGACCAGGCCGCGGACGAGCTCGCCCGCGCGACGCAGTTCAAGCCGAGCGAGGTCGAGGCCCAGGCGATCGAGGCCGAGAAGACCTTCCTCACCTACATGCGGCACATGCTCGAGTCGCAGGGCCAGCGCGCCAAGGAGGCGAAGTACCGCTGCCTCGGCGCGCAGGCGCTCGTCGCGCTCGCGCAGCAGCGCGGCGCCCACGCGGGCAAGGAGCGCGGCGCGCGCGTCTTCGACATCGAGAAGGTCGGCGCCGCCGTGATCGCGCTCACGCAGAAGGACCCCAAGGTCCGCGCCGAGATCCAGTCCGCGGCCCAGCGCGTCGGGCAGTCGGACCCGTTCGAGGCGCTCGTCCCGGTCGAGAAGGAGCTCGCCGAGATCGCGGCCGAGCGCGCGGGCGTCGAGTCGGGCGAGAAGCCCAAGGCCGTCGCGGACAACTCGGGCGAGCGGCGCGGCTTCCTCTCGAAGCTGAAGGGCGTCGCGAACGCCGCCGCCGCCGGGGTCGCCGGGGCCGCGCGCGAGGCGCAGCTCCTCCTCCGCGAGACGCAGGCGAAGAGCCGCTTCGAGGCGGCGAGCAAGCGCTTCGCGACGCTCTACGCGAAGGACCTCGCGCGCGACACGCGTCACCCGGAGCTCCACCCGCTCGCGCGCCGCGCGGCGACGCTCGACACCCAGGCGGTCGTCTACGCCGACGAGGAGGCGCGCGCCCGCAAGGACGTGGAGCGCCTCACCCCGTACACGTAGGAGGTCTGCATGAAGGTCGTCGCCGTGGCCGCGCTCGCCGTGGCCCTCTTCGCCGGCGCCGTGGCGCTCGGCGATGACGACGCGGACGCGGAGGCGGTCGCGGCCGTCAAGGAAGCCGACCAGGCCGCGAAGAAGGGCGACTTCGAGGCCGCGGCCGCCGGCTACAAGAAGTTCCTCGCGCACCTCCCCAAGCTCAAGGTGCCCGAGCGCGCGCGGAAGAGCTCCGAGGCCTTCCTGAGCTTCCATCTCGCGCGCGTCCTCGCCAGGAAGGGCGACAAGGAGGGCGCGCTCGCAGCGCTCGAGCGCGCCGCCGAGAGCGGCTTCCGCCCCGCGAAGCAGCTCGCGACCGAGCGGACGCTCGCCGAGCTCCGCGACGAGGAGCGCTTCAAGAAGGTGCTCGCGAAGGTCGAGGCGGGCGAGAAGGAGGATGGCGCTCAGGAGCCGCGTCTCCCCGGCAACGCCTTCGAGGGTGCCAAGGCGGGCGACTGGTCGGCCTATCGCGGCACGATCGTCGCGAACGGGAAGCCCACGGTGAAGACGGTGCTCTCGGTCACGGTCTCGAAGGTCGCGGACGGCAAGGTGACCGTCGACATCGCCCAGGCGATGCTGGGCGGCGCGCGCGCGCCCGCGAGGACGCAGGTCTTCGAGGCCAAGGAGCCCCCGACGGTGCGCCAGTTCCTCGAGTTCAACCACGGCGAGCGGATCGTGGCGGCGAAGACCGAGGACGCGAAGAAGAAGGCCGGCGACCGGACGTTCGACTGCAAGAAGCTGACGTTCGACCTGTTCCTCACCGGCGCGACGGGCGGCGTCGAGCTCTACCTGTCGCCCGAGGTCAAGGGCTCCGGACGCGTCCACGTCATCATGACGCTCGACAACGCGCTCCGGGTCCCCGGGCAGGTCGAGAAGGTCGAGTACGAGCTCGCGGGGTTCGGCCCGAAGGGCGAGAAGACCTGGGGCGTCACCGCGGAGGACCTCGCCAAGGAGTGACGCGAGGAGTGACGGTGCTCAGCGCTCCTTCGTCCAGGCGCTGCTCTCGCTCCTGAAGAACTCGGTGCGGCGGCCCCGCGCCAGCCCGAACGCGCGCTCGTCGTCGCCCTTGAGCGTGGCGTCGCGGTCGTCCTTGTTCGAGAGGGCCGGGTCGAGGCGCTCGAGCCCGTGCTTCGCGAAGTCGCTCACCGAGCGCCACTGGCCGTTGATCCGCGCGCCCGTCCGGCCCGCGTGGATGAAGATCCGCCGCTCGTCCGTGATCCCCTCGGCGAGGAGCTTGACCATGCGCGCGAAGACGCGGGGCGCGTCCGGGACCTCCCTCTCGAAGCGGTCGCCGGGGAAGAAGCAGAGGTGATACGCGGCGAAGAACCGGACGTCGGGCTCGGGCGACGCCAGGCCCTCGAGCGCGGCGGCGAGCCCGCTCGCGTCGTGCGCGCTCGACGAGACGAGGACGAGCCCCGCGGCCGCCCGCACGCGCGCGCTCGAGCCGAGGAGCAGGTCGTGGATCGGGGCGTTCGCCTCGCGCACGCGCTCGTGGAGGCCCGCGATCGCGGCGCCCGCGCTCCACGAACGCTGGAGGTCGGGGCCGTCGGCGAGCCGGGCGAGCGCGGGGAGCGACGAGGGGCCGAGGTCGGCGAGCGCGGCGCAGTTCCACGCGATCACGTCGGGGGCGCTCGAGGCGCGCGCGACGGACCAGCACCAGAGGATCGCGATCGGCCGCCAGAAGATCGCGCCGACGACGACGAGCACGACGAGGAGGCCGAGGAGGAACGTCCTCACCTGGCGCGAGCGGCGCGGGACCCGGCCGACCCCGGAGCGGTCGCCGCTCCCGCTCGCGCCGCTGATGTCGTGCTCGATCACCGCCTCCGAAGCTAGACTCGGTCCCGAGAGCAGGCAAGTGACCAACATCCTCGGTGTCTTCACGGGCCACGATCAGAGCGCGTGCCTCCTCCGCGACGGAGAGATCGCGGTCTTGATCGAGGAGGAGCGCCTCACGCGCGTGAAGCACGGGCTCCCGAAGTCGGTCCGCGGCCTCTGGCCCGAGTTCAACGGGCGCTTCGGCTACTTCCCGTGGGCGTCGATCGTCTACTGCCTCGAGGCCGCGGGCCTCGCGCTCGACGACCTCGACGCGGTCGTGCTCCCCGAGGACGGGGACGGCGCCGCGCTCATCCCGATCAAGGACCGGCGGAAGGTCCTCGTCCACGACGACCCGCCCGGCGCCGAGCATCACTATCGCCACGCGCTCTCGGCCTTCTTCGCGTCTCCCTTCGAACGCGCCGCGGTGCTCGTGATCGACGGCGACGGCTCGGTGAACGCCCAGGGCTACGAGGCGGAGACGGGCTACTTCTTCAAGGACCGGAAGGGGAAGCACAAGGAGGTCTTCAAGAACCGCTACCCCTCGGGCGGCGTCACGCACGGCCTCCGCGCGGGGCTCGGCTGGATGTACGACTACGTCTCCGCGGTCCTCGGCTTCGTGAACACGAAGATCGCGTACCTCTCCGAGCCCGGGAAGACCATGGGCCTCGCGCCCTACGGCCGCGCCACGCCCGAGCTCGCGGAGCCGTGGCTCGGGCTCGGCGGGACGAAGATCGACTTCGTGCGCTTCCACGAATGGCTCGTCCGCTCGGGGCTCGCGCGCCTGGTGTCGTTCGAGAACCGCGACAAGGCGCTCGTCCAGAACGAGGAGGCGATCCCGCAGATCGCGAAGGACCTCGCGTGGAAGGTGCAGCACGAGCTCGAGGAGGCGATCCTCCACCTCGCGAAGGAGCTCCACCGGGAGACGGGCGCGAAGGACCTCTGCCTCGCGGGCGGCGTCGCGCTCAACTCGGTCGCGAACGGTCTCCTCGTCGCGAAGGGGCCGTTCGAGCGCGTCTTCGTCCAGCCCGCGGCCGCCGACAACGGGCAGGCGATCGGCCTCGCCTACTGGGGTCATCAGAAGCTCGCCGCCGCGAAGCCGATCGTGCCGATCAAGCACGCGTTCGGTGGTCGCGCCTATCCGGCCGACGACGTGCGCGCGCTCCTCAAGGCGACGGGCTTGCCCGTGAAGGCGCTCGACGACGACGCCGCTCTCGTCAAGGAGGCCGCGGCCGACCTCGCCGCCTCGCGCTTCATAGGCTGGTTCCAGGGAGGGAGCGAGTACGGCCCGCGGGCCCTCGGGCACCGGAGCATCCTCGCGGACCCGCGCGGCCCGGGCGTGAAGGACCACCTGAACGCGCGGGTCAAGTTCCGCGAGCCCTTCCGGCCCTTCGCGCCGAGCGTGCTCCGCGAGAAGGTGAGCGAGGTCTTCGAGCTCGTCAGGGCGACCGGAGGGAGCACCGCGGTGCCCATCGAGAGTCCGTACATGCTCCTCGTCGCGCCCGTGAAGGACGAGTGGCGCGCGAAGGTGCCCGCGATCACTCACGTGGACGGCACGGCGCGGATACAGACCGTCGATCGTGAAGTGGACCCGCTCTACCACGCGCTCATCGCGGCGTTCGCGGCGCAGGCGAACGTGCCGCTCGTCCTCAACACCTCCTTCAACCTGCGCGGCATGCCGGTCGTCGAGACGCCGCGCGACGCGCTCCAGTGCTTCCTCGCGACGGAGATGGACGCGCTCTACCTCGGCCGCCTCAAGGTGACGCGGCCCGAGCCCGGGCGCTGGACGCCGAGCGCGGCGCCGGGCTGGAAGCTCGTCATCGAGAACGAGCTCTCGTGGGGCGGTCAGAGCGTGACCGCGCGCTACGAGTCGTCGGACGGCAAGAAGAAGGTGCCGCTCCCGCAGCACCCCGTGCTCGTCTCGCTCTGCGCGTCGCTCGACGGCAAGAAGAGCTTCGCCGAAGCGCTGACGGCCGCCCTCGAGGGCGGCCGTCCGGACGCGGAGACGCTCGCCGCGGCCACGCGCTTCGTCCAGGGCCTCGTGCGGCAGGGGGCCCTCAGGATCAAGGTCGGGAGCGTCGAGCTCTAGAGATCCGAGTCGAGGGGGCTACGGCTTGCCCTTGAAGCCGCCGGGTCCGCCGAAGCCGCCCTAGGGTCCCTTCGGGCCACCGGGGCCGCCCTTGTGCGGGCCGCCGGGGAAGCCCTTGTGCGGGCCGCCCGGGCCACCGGGGCCGCCGGGCCCGCCGGGGCCGCCGGGGCCGCCCGGGTTGCCGGGCTTGTGGTGCGAGCCCACGGGCGCGACGCCGGTCGCGGGGAGGCCGGCCGCCTTCTGCTCGGCCTTGAGCGCGTCGTTGTCCTTCCGGAACTGCTGCTCGTCCGCCTTGAGGGCGTCCTTGGCGAGCTTGATCTGATCCTGGAGCTGCTTGATCAGCGCCTGGTCGTTCGCCTTCTTCGCGGCGATCAGCTGATCGTGGAGCGCCTTCAAGGCGTCGTGGTCGTCCTTGACCTTCTTGAGGGACGCCTCGGCCGTCGCCTTCGACGAGGCGAGGTCGGCGCGCGCGGGTCCGGCGGTGGCGAACGTGAGGCCGCCCACGGCGACGAGCGCGAGGAGGAGTCCGGTTCCACGACCGCGAGTGCTGAGCATGACGAACCTCGAGGGCTTCGCGCGCGCGCGCGCTAAAAACTGAGCCCTGGCGAGAGCCGATCTCTCGCCAGGGCTCGAGGACCTTGGTGGCGCCGTCTGGAGGGACGGCTGTCTTCGAATACCTCGACCGTCGGGACGCGGTAACGCAGACTTCGTAGTTTTCTTGCGCTTTGAGTGCAAGTCTTTGCCGTGGTGCGCCTTGAGGCCTTCGCCGACTCCCGCGTTACCGTTCGTGAAGAGGAGCGGTATTGATGAGGGAGGCGTGTCGGTGCCTACCATCACCCGTCCATGCAGGATCGAGACGACCGCGAGCTCATGTCGCGAGCGCAGGCCGGGGACCGGCCTGCCTTCGATGAGCTCGTCCGGCGTCACGAGCGCGCGGTCTTCGCGTACGCATGGCGGTGTCTCGGGGACCACGCGCGGGCGGCCGACGTCGCCCAGGACTCGTTCGTGAGAGCGTACACCTACCGGGCGTCCTTCAAGCCTGAGTCGGGCAGCGTACGCGGATGGCTCCTCGGAGTCGCCGCGAACCGCGTCCGCGATGCGCTGAAGGAGAAGAAGGCCGCGGGGCGTCCTCTCGACGAGGCGGCCGCCGTCGCCTCCACGAGCGAGGAGGGCCTCGCCTCCTTCGAGCGCGCCGAGGTGCGCGAGGGCGTGTCGCGTGCGCTCGAGACGCTCGAGCCCGAGCATCGAGAAGTGATCGCGCTCCGCTACTCGGCCGACCTCCCGTTCGAGGAGGTCGCCAGGATCCTCGGGATCACGGTCGGCGCCGCCAAGATGCGCGCGGCCCGCGCGCGCGACGTCCTCGCGCGGAAGCTCGCCCACCTCGACGTTCACCGAGCCGCCGAGAACCCCGATCCGGCGAGGCCCGCGTGAACGGTCCCTGCCCGGACACGATCGCGCTGCGGCTGTTCGCCGAGGGCGAGCTGGACGCGACCGTCATCGAGGGCGGCGCGCCCCGCGTCGAGCAGCACGTCTCTCACTGTGAGAAGTGCCGCCTCCTCGTCCAGCAGGCCCGCCGCGAGGAGGCCGTCCTCCGCGAGAAGCTCGTCCCCGAGGCGAGCGCGGTCCCGATGCCGAAGGACCTCGTCGCGCGGACGATCAAGGCGGTCGACGCAGTGTCAGGTCCGGCGAAGGCCGCGCCCTCGACGACGCCATCGGCGCGCAAGCGCTCGTCGCCGGGCCGCGTCCGCGCCGCGCGCGCGCGTCCCGCCGCCGAGCGCGGGCCGCTCCTCGCTCGACTCGGTCTCTCGCTCCTCCTCCTCGGCTCGGCCGCGGTCGCCCTCCACTTCGCCTTCAAGAAGCCGGTCGAGCCGCCGCGCGAGCCCGAGCGTCCGGCTCCGACGGCGCCGTCCACGCCTCCGCGCGAGACGCCGCCGCCTCCGGCCGAGACGCCGAAGCCGCCGCGCGAGACGCCGAAGCCGGCGCCCCCGGCTCCATCCGACGTGGCTCCTCCGCGCTCCGGGACGCCGGTCGGCCCCGAGAAGCCCGAGCTCCCCGAGGATCCGGGGCAGATCGCCAAGCTCCCGCCCGTCGAGAGGCCGCCGGTCGAGTCGCCCGAGAAGCCTCCGGTCGAGACGCCGGAGAAGCCTCCCCTCGAGAGTCCCCCCGTGGTGTCGCCCGAGAACCCGCCCCAAGAAGGTCCTCCGAAGGTCACGCCGCGGAACCCCGACACGCCGGACCGCACGCCCGAGACGCCGAAGCCGCCCATCCAGACGCCGGAGAAGACGCCCGTCGGCCCCGGCACCTCGTCCGACGAGCGCGTCCTCGCGGTCGTGCGCTCGGGCAAGCTCTCCGTCGCGGGCAAGGCGCTCGCGGTCGGAGACACGCTCCCCGAGGGCGAGACGCTCGAGGTGGGCTCCGTCGTCGAGGTCGAGAGCGCCGGCGCGGCGAAGCTGCTCCTCGCTTCCGGGACGAAGCTGACGGTGTCGCGCGGTGACGGCGGTCGGCCGACCTTCACGGTCGCGAGCGGCAAGCTCCTCGCGAGCGCGGCGGGCGCGCGGCCCTTCGCGGTCGGGAGCGCCGACGTCCGCGCCATGCCCTTCGCCGAGCCGGTCGCGCGGGAGCGGAAGGAAGCTCCCCGCGCCGAGGCGAGCTCGTTCCTCCTCGCCGTCGAGTCCGGCAAGACGAGGATCTCCGCGCTCGAGGGCCGCGT
>CAZYLP010000119.1:0-14353 GCA_964648345.1 uncultured Planctomycetota bacterium | reverse complement strand
GGTCTTGTGCGCTCCGGCTTCCGCCGTCTTGACGACGACCGGGTACCCGAGCTCCCGCGCAGCAGTCGCGGCCTCCTCCACGTCCCGCGCTACCCACTCCTCGACCAAGGGGACGCCGTAGGCGAGGAGCAGCTCCTCGTAGGAGACGGAGAGGACCTTCTCGATCGCGGCCGAGCCGAGCGTGACCTCGAGGGTCATGTCCGTCTTGCCGTAGTGGCGGAGGAAGCCCGGCTCGTGGTTCGTGATGAGCGCGGTCTCGTTCGCGACGCTGGACGCGCCGAAGAGGAGCGAGCCCAGGCGGAGCGTCTCGAGGAGCTCGGACTTCCAGGTCGCGTCGTCCCGGCCCGCGAACTTGAACGTCACGCGCTGGCCGTTCGCGACGGGCTGGTTCGGTCGGACGACCTCGCGCGCCAGGGCCTCGGCCGTGAGCGAGCGGGCGTCGCCGAAGAGGCCCTTCCCCGTGCGCTCGTAGCTCATGATGTCCGTCGTGGAGGTCGAGCCGTCGAGCGCCTCGACCTCGACGTGGATGTTGCGCGTCGTGCGGTCGGTGCTCGCGCTCAGGAGGCGGAAGGCCTTGAACTTCGCGTGGAAGGAGAGCGCGTCCGTGAGCGTGCTCGTGATCCTGTAGTCCTTGAGGCCGCTCGGCGTCTTCGAGTCGGCGAGCGCCTGCACGGCGAGGAGGTCGCCGCGCACCGCCTTCTCGTAGGCGTCGCGCGCCTGGCCGTCGGCGAGGTCGAAGAGCATGTCGATCGCGAGCTCGTTCTGCTTCATCCAGTTCACGCTCGCGTTGAACGTGACGGTCGTGTACTTCTCGCCCTCCTTGACGACGGCGTTCACGACCTTGTCCGTCGGCGAGCTGAACTTCGCGAGGAACTCCTCCGAGACGTAGAGGCCGAGGAGGAAGTGGACGCCCGCGCCGATCTGCTTCGTCGAGCCCTTCGTCCAGCGGACGCGGACGAGCTTCTCCTGCTGGCGCTCGACCTCGAGGCGGAGGTCGCCGCGGATGTTCCACGTGACCGAGAGGCCGCCGTTGATCCCGACGGTCGCCTTGTTCTCGAGAGCGCCCAGCTCCTCGAGGCGGTAGCCGAACGAGACGCCGCCCGAGATCGCGAGCGCGCCCATGCCGTCGAGCGAGCGCCGCGTGCCGCACGGGAGCTCCTCGGCGCGCGAGGCCGTGAGCGGGAGGTTGAAGACGCGCGCCGGCATGTCCTCGAGGACCTGGAGCGCGCCCTTCGCGTCCTTCACGTTCGCGGGGCGGGTGTACTGGTCGTCGCACTGGTAGCGGATGTGGCCGCCGAGGCTGAAGCCCACGTCCACGCGGACGCTCCCCGAGCCGTCGATCGGGATCGAGGTCGAGTAGGAGATCCGGGGGCCGCCCTCGATCGTCGTCTTGATCCAGATCGGCTCGCCCTTGCCGGCCGCGCGGAACAGCTCGTCCGACGTGACCATGAACGGCGTGCGCTCCTTGTCCTCGAGGAGCTCGGCCGCGGCGCGGATGCCGATGTGGCCGTAGCTGAGGATGTGGAACTCCTTCGAGAGGTCGATCTCCTTGTGGATCGCCTTGTCCACCTCCTTCTTCGCGAGGCCGATGAGCTCGCCCGGGAGCTTCTCCCAGAAGGAGCGCCGCTCCTCGAGCGTCGCGCGCCCGGCCTCCTCCTCGCCGCGGAGGACGCGCACGTTCGCCTTCTCGAACTTCGCATCGAAGGTGCACACGTAGGTGAGCCCGGCGTCGGTCGAGCGGTCCACGACCTCGACGATCCCCTTCTCGCGCGTGATCGTGAAGGTCTTCCCGTCGAGCCGGCCCGTGCCGCGCCACTCGGACGACGAGGAGCGCTCCTCGGTCGCCTTGACCACGAAGGTCCCGTCGGAGGAGGGCTCGATGACGAGCTTGCCCTCGAACGAACCTCCCACGTCTCCCTTGAAGCGGTAAGTGCCGTCGGGCTTCGCGGAGTCCGCGTGAGCGATGGCGGGCGCTGCGCAGATGATCGCGCAGAGCGCAAGTCCGGTGGTTCTCATCTCTCTCTGAGCTCCCTGTTGAGTTGCGGGAGCACAAATGTGGGCCCATCTTGCCCATGAAGTCGCAACAGCCTGGGGCTCAATATCTTCCGGCTTCGCTCGTCGCCGCAAGCCTCGGACTTCGTCGCAGATCGTCTCCAGGCGCGAAGTGACCGCTACAGGGTGCAGCACCCTTTCCAGTCCTCGACGGAAGCGCAGCAGAGAAGGGCACCTGCCATTTTTCGGAAGGACCGCAACGAGAAGCGTGCACAACGCGCCATCTCGGCGCGAGGACTCGCGCACTTCCTCCTCGGCCGTCGTGGCTCGTCCCTTGCCCTTGCCCTTGCCCTTGCCCTTGCCCTCCTCGGCGACGCCGACACGGGTGAGGCGCCAAGAGGGGACGACCGGTGGCGAGGACTCGCGGCTTTCTTTCGGCGTTGGTGGTCGTAGTCTCTGGCTGCTCGGGCGGCAGCGGCGGCGGCGGCGGAGCGAGCACGATCGCTCCCGCGACGAGCGGGACGACGGCGCCGGGCACGTCCCGGACGACGCCGGGCAGCTCGACGAGCGCGGGGCCGGGCTCGGGCACTCCCGGCCGACCGCGCGACTTCACGGGGGTCTGGGAGATCAAGGGCACCGACCCCGCGCGCGGCGCCTACTACGGCACCGCGGCGATCGTCGCGAACGGTCCGGGCTACGAGGTCCGGCGGCTCGTCACCTACGCCTCGAAGCTCCCGACGGGCCACGAGCTCGTCGTCGCGTGGGTCGCGACGGGGACCTCGGACCCGACGGGCCTTCGCGTCCAGGCCTCGCTGCGGCGCGCGCACGTCGCCCAGCGCGTCGGGCAGCTCTCGCGCACCGCCGCGGACAAGCAGCCGCTCGGCGTGGACTCCGTCCTCTCCGTCCCGGGCGGAGGGCCTCTCCACTCGATCTCGAACGGGACCGTCATCGAGGGCACGCTCGCGACCGCCGCGTCGGGCGCGCCGCTCGCCGAGAAGTGGGTCCGCTCCTCGACCGGCGCGCAGGCCTTCCCCGTCCGTGACGAGAAGCTCGTCCCGCTCCACGGCCCGCCCGCTTCGTGGCTCCGGGCGCTCATGTTCAACACCTTCAAGGCGTATCACGGGCTCCCGCGGCTCGTGCCCTACGTCTCGCGCCCCGAGTTCCAGGCCGCGATCCACTCCGTGCCGGTGGACCACACGGCGAAGGACTACTACCGGAGCCGCGGCACGCCGTGCGTCGTCCTCCTCGACTCGATCGTGGACGAGGTCTCGATCTTCGAGGAGACGAACCGCGCGAACGCGTTCGGGAAGAAGCTCCACGAGAAGGCCACGTTCTTCGACGTCCAGATGGAGACGCGGCACGTGGACCCGAACGGGATGGTCGGCGAGCTCGACCTCGCGACGAACCGCCTCCGCCCGAGCGGCGACGGCGCGCTCCACCTCGGCTGCTGGGTCGCGAGCCAGGCCTACCGCTTCCAGGCGACGGGCGACGCGAAGGCGCTCGCGAACGTCGAGAAGGGCGCGAACGCGCTCTGCCTCCTCGTCGAGATCGTCCCGAACAAGGCCGAGTTCGCCCGCGCGATCGCGCCGACGGCGATCGCGCCCTCGGGCTACACGGCGGGCGTGGGCGCCTATGCCGGGATCTCGTGGCTCCCGGGCGGCAACAACGACATGCTCCACGGCATCGAGTACGGCTTCCAGACGGCGGAGCAGGTCCTCCCCGCGACGAGCCCGCTCCGGGCGCGGATCGGAGCGGCGGCGAAGTCGCTCCTCGACAACCACAAGGAGGCGCAGTCGGGCGGCCACGAGATCTTCCTGTCCTCGGTCGAGTGGCACGCGACGAAGACCGCGGCGGCGCAGGCCCGCTACAAGAGCGCGCTCTCGGGGAACCTCAAGGACCGGCTCTGGTGGACGGCCGGCAACGGCATCATGAACGAGCAGGGGATCTCGGACTGGAGCGGCCACCACCTGGGCGCGGTCACCTTCGCGGGCCTCAGGATCCTCGGCGGCGCAAACCCGGACGCCGACGAGAAGGGCTGGCGCTACGTCGCGCAGCAGGGCTCGCGCGCGGCGTTCGGCGACATCCAGCACGCGCGCGAGGGCTTCACATCGCTCATCGCAGCTGCGCACGGCGCCCTCGGCGCGCCGGACTCGGCGAAGGACATCCTCGCCGAGATCCCGTGCCCGAAGCCGACGGGCGACGCCCGCTTCGAGCGCGACATCGCGGACGGGTTCTGCCTCTCGCCCTACCCCTCGCTGCCGTGGAAGAACGACTGGATGACGAACGGCGGCCGCGTCCAGTCGGTGACCGGGCTCCCCCTCTTCTACCGCGGCACCGACGAGAACTACTGGGCGCGCTCGCCCTTCTCGACCGGGAGCTCCGTCGACAACGCGGAGCCCACGAGCCAGGACTACCTCCACGCTTACTGGCTCGGGCGCGTGTCGGGGGTGATCGCTCCGACCGACTGAGCTAGGATCCCTCGCGGAACGGGGGATCTTCCATGAAGACGTATCCGGTCGTCGAGCTCCTCGGAGACGGCATCGGCGCCGAGCTCTCCGCCGCCATCCACAAGCTCGGCGAGCGCCTCCCCTTCAAGATCGAGTGGCGGCCGTACGACCTCTCGGTCGAGGGGCGCGAGAAGGGCGGCAAGGCGCTCTACGACCGCGCCGTCCTCGCGATCGAGGAGACGGGCGTCGCGCTCAAGTACCCGACCGCGACGGTCAAGGAGAGCCCGAACCAGGTCCTGAGGAAGCGGCTCAACCTCCAGGTCATCCACCGCCCCGTGCAGACGATCCCAGGGATCCCGACTCACTTCAAGGCGGACGTGGACATCGACGTCGTCCGCATCGCGACGGGCGGCACCTACGACGACCCGGGCCAGCTCATAGGCTCCGAGGCCGCGGTCTCCCTCCGCGTCATCGAGAAGGAGCCGTGCCGCCAGGCGGCGATCTTCGCGTTCGACCTCGCGCGGAAGACCAAGAAGACCGTCACCTCCTCCTCGAAGCACACCATCCAGAAGGTGACGGACGGCCTCTTCGAGTCGGTCGTGAAGGAGGTCGCGAAGGACTACCCGGACGTCACGCACCGGGTCGAGCTCTTCGACGCCCTCCTCGGGAAGCTCTGCCTGAAGCCGCAGAACTTCACGGTCTGCTTGGTCCTCAACGAGTACGGCGACTTCCTCTCGGACATGGCGTGCGGCCTGATCGGCTCGCTCGGCATCGGCGCGAGCGGGAACTACTCGTTCGACAAGGACCGCAGGATCCGGGTCGGCATGTACGACGCCTCGCACGGGACGGCGCCCGACATCGCGGGCCAGGGCAAGGCGAACCCGACGGCGATCTTCCTCGCGTTCTCGCTGCTCCTCTATCACCGCGGCGAGGTGAAGACGGCGAGCGCGATCAAGAACTCGGCGCTCGAGCTGCTCAAGGAGGGTGTCTGCACGCCGGACGTGGGCGGCAAGCTCACGACGCTCGAGTTCACCGAGGAGGTCGCGAAGCGCGTCGAGAAGAAGATCATCGACCCGAGCTGGACGTCGAAGACCATGAAACTGCACAAGGACCGCATGGGCCTGGGATGAGGGTTCACCGCCTCGTCGCCAACTCCGTCCGGGTCGCTCCCATGCCCATGCCCATGCCCATGCCCATGCCCGTCTCGTCCGCATGAAGCAGTTCGACCACGAACGTCTCGACGTCTACCGCAAGGCAATCGACTTCATCGTCATCGCGAACGGCATCGCCGAGGAGCTCCCTCGCGGGCGGAGCTACCTCGCCGATCAACTCAATCGAGCCGCAACCTCCATCTCCCTCAACATCGCCGAAGGGGCCGGAGAGTTTTCGCGCCCGGAGAAGGCTCGCTTCTATCGGATGGCGCGTCGGTCGGCGACTGAGTGCGCAGCCACCCTCGACGTGTGCCAGGCGATCGGACTCATCGACAAGGGGCGATATGGAGCGGGGCGCGACCTTCTCTACGACATCGTGGCGATGCTGGTGGGGATGATCCGAAAGGCTGGTGAGCCGAGAGCCGAGCCCGAGTCCTGACGGCTGACGCAGTGTGTGGGTGGGACGGACGGGCATGGGCATGGGCATGGGCATGGGCATGGGAGTGGGAATGGAGCGAACCGAGCCGTCTTGGCGGCTCGAACAGCCATCGAGTAACCTGATCCCTCCGCTGGGGTGAGGTCGATGGGCGCCGTCGAGGTCGAGGTCTGGGACGCGACCGGGAACCGTAGGGTCAACGCCGAGTTGCCCGACGATCAGCCGGTGAACCGGGTGATGGCCGTCCTCGTGGAGAAGATGAACCTCCCGCGGCACAGCCCCGACGGTCAGCTCGTGAGCTACCGCTTCCACCACAAGGCGTCGGGCCGCCAGCTCCTCGAGGACGAGACCCTCGGGCAGGCGGGCGTCAAGCCGCTCGACATCCTCAGGATCCAGCCCGAGATCACCGCCGGCGCACGGGCGCCGCGGTCCTCGCACCGGTCGCCCTGACTCGCGTGCCGGACCTCGAGAAGATCACCGTCGCCTCGGCGGATGGGCGGTTCGCTCGCTTCGAGCTCATCTCGTGGTGGGACCAGAAGCGCCTCGCCCGCGCGAAGGTGCTCGTCATCGGCGCGGGCGCGCTCGGGAACGAGGTGATCAAGAACCTCGCCCTCCTCGGCGTCGGGAACGTCTTCGTCATCGACCTCGACACCATCGAGAAGTCGAACCTCTCGCGCTCGGTCCTCTTCCGCGAGTCGGACGAGGGCGAGGGCAAGGCCGAGGTCGCCGCGAAGGCCGCCCGCGCGATCTACCCCGGTATGAACATCCACGGCGTGAAGGGGAACGCCGTCTACGACCTCGGGGTCGGCGTCCACCGCTGGGCCGACGTCGTCGTCGGCGGGCTCGACAACCGCGAGGCGCGCCTCGCCGCGAGCCGCGCGTGCTTCAAGGTGAACCGGCCGTTCGTGGACGGGGCGATCGAGGTCCTGAACGGGATCGTGCGCGTCTTCACGCCGCCCGAGGGCGCGTGCTACGAGTGCACGATGAGCGAGAACGACTGGAAGATGCTCAACCTCCGCCGCTCCTGCGCGCTCCTCACGCGCGACGAGATGGCCCAGGGCCGGACCCCGACGACGCCCACCATGGCGAGCATCGTCGCCGGCGCCGAGTCCATGGAGGCGGTCAAGCTCCTCCACGGCATGAACGTCCTCGCGGGCCGCGCGCTCGTCTTCGACGGCCTCGCGTACGACTCCTACACGATCACCTACCCGCGGAAGCAGGACTGCTACTCGCACGAGCTCTTCAGGAAGATCGTCGACCTCCCGCAGGGGACGCGCGACCTCACGGCGCGGGCGCTCCTCGAGCGCGCGCGCGCCGACCTGGGCGCGGAGGCGACCATCGAGCTCAACGAGGACGTCCTCGTCGCGCTCCGCTGCTCGCGGTGCGACGCGCGCGAGGAGGTCTTCCGCTCGCTCGGCCGCGTCACCGAGGCGGAGGGCCGCTGCCCCCGCTGCAAGGAACCGCGCGAGGTCGAGCTCACGCACTCGATCCTCGGCGACGAGACCTGGCTCGACCGCACCCTCGACGAGCTGGGCGTCCCGGCCTTCGACATCGTCCTCGCGCGGAGCGGCGAGGACGAGCAGGCCTACGCGCTCTCGGGCGACGCCGCGCGCGTCCTTGGCCCGCTCCACCAGCCGTCCCTGCAGGGGAGCACGTCATGACCGAGACCGCGGCGCCGAACGCGAAGCCGACGGCGAACCTCGACGCGTCGAGCGTGCCGGAGAGCAGCCTCGCCGAGTCGGCCTTCCCCGGGACGTTCCAGCGCGACTTCAGGATCCACTTCGAGGAGAAGGTCCACGACGAGGTCAAGAAGCACGCCGCCGAGACGATCGACGTCGAGCTCTGCGGCGTCCTCATCGGCAAGGTGCTCCGCGACCGGGACGGCCCCTACCTCACGATCTCGGGCGCGATCCGCGGCGAGCACGCGAAGCACGACGGCGCGCAGGTGACCTTCACGCACGACACGTGGGACCACATCCACAAGGAGAAGGACCAGCGCTTCCCGAAGGAGACGCAGATCGTCGGGTGGTACCACACGCATCCGGGCTTCGGGATCTTCCTCTCGGGGATGGACCTCTTCATCCACGAGTTCTTCTTCAACGGCGCGACGCAGATCGCCCACGTCATCGACCCGCGCTCGGGCGACGAGGGCGTCTTCACGTGGCGCGCGGGAAAGGTCGAGCGCGCCGCGCGCTTCTGGATCGGCTCGCGCGAGCGGCCCTGCGCCGCGGGCCCGACGGGCACGCGCCCCATGCCGCAGGTGTCGGTCGTGGCGCCGGGCTCCGCCGCGGCCGCGACGCCGCGCGGCGGTCCGAACGCGCCGACGCGCGAGGAGAAGGCGGAGGACGAGCTCGACGTCGTCGGCGCCATCTCGGAGTGGCTGCCGCGGATCACGCCGTTCATCCTCGCCTTCCTGTTCGGCTTCCTCCTCGCGAAGTTCCTCGCGCCGATCGAGATCCAGGCCGCCCAGCGCGAGCTCCTCCGCGCCGAGGTGCGCGACCTCGTCGGCGGCGCGGCGTCGGCCTGGGCGAGCTCGGAGGACCTCCGCGCCGTCGAGAAGCGCCTCGCGGACCTGAGCGCCAACCCGGCGCACGCCGCCTCGAAGGGCGAGCTCGCCGCGCTCTCGAGCCACGTCGCGACGCTCCGCTCGGTGAGCGCGGCGCGCGAGGAGGCGCTCGCCCGCGCGATCCGCGAGCGCAGCCAGGCGGGCGCGACGATCGAGGACGACCTCCGCATGATCGGCCGCGAGGCCACGATCGCGCGGCGCCTCGCGACGGAGGCCTACCTCGCCGCGCTCCGCGGGAAGGTCGACCAGCTCGCCGGGAGGATGGACGACGCGCAGCGCGACGCGCTCCGCCAGGCCGTCGAGAGCGTCCTCGCCGCCGAGAAGGACGACAACAGGCGCGCGCAGCTCCGTCAGATCTTCCCCGAGCTCTACACGCAGCCGGCGGACACGAAGCCGCAGGGGCCTCCGCCCAAATGACTCGTTTTGCAGCCGGAGTGCCCGCATGAGCGACTTCGAACGGATCAAGATCACCGCGGCCGAGGTGACGGACGCGCGCGTGGACGACCTCGTCAGGCGCGACCAGGAGGCCCGCCGCCCCGTCGCGCCCGCGAAGCGCGAGCAGCCGAAGGTCCCCTTCTACTACAACCCGATCTACGTCTACACGTTCTTCGCGGGGATCGCGGCCCTGGGCGTCTGGGCCGTGTTCGAGCCGTTCTTCAAGGAGGGCGCCGGCCAGCACGAGGACGAAGCCTCGAGCGCGATCAAGTTCTTCCTCTTCCCCTCGATGGGGGCGGGGATCGGGCTCATGGTCGCCATGGCGGACGCCCTCCTCTCGCGGAACTTCCAGCGCGCGATCCTCTGCGGCGCGGTCGGGCTCGGTCTCGGCTTCGTGGTCGGCTTCGTCGGCATGATCGCGGGCGGCATCGTCATGGTCGTCGCGGTGACGCTGATGGCCGCGTCCGGGGGGATCAAGCAGGGCACGCCCTCGGGGATCGGCCTCTTCATCTTCATGGCCGGACGCGCGCTCGCGTGGACCTTCGCCGCTTCCGGGATGGGGATCGGTCAAGGCGTCGCGCTCAAGTCGAAGAAGCTCGTCATGAACGGCATCGTCGGAGGCCTCCTCGGAGGGTTCCTCGGCGGCATGGCCTTCGACCCGATCAACTTCGCCCTCGGCTCCGAGACGGCGCTCCTCTCGCGCCTGTTCGGCTTCACGACGATCGGTCTCGCGGTCGGCTTCTTCATGGGCCTCGTCGAGAACATGGCGAAGGACGCCTGGCTCTACATGAAGGCCGGCCCGCTCGCGGGGAAGCAGTTCGTGATCTACAAGGATCCGACGATCCTCGGGAGCTCGCCCAAGTGCGACGTCTACCTGTTCAAGGACGCCGCGATCGAGCCGCAACACGCCGAGCTGCGCGCCGTCGGCACGCGGCTCCAGCTGAAGGACCTGGGGACGCGCCAGGGGACGTTCGTGAACGGCCGGAAGATCGAGACGCACATGCTCGAGCCCGGCGACACGGTCGTCCTCGGCGAGACCGTGCTCGAGTTCGCCGAGCGCGAGCGGAAGTGAGGGGGAGCAGGTGAAGGCCCGCTGCAACAAGTGCGAGACCGTCTTCAAGGGCGAGCCCGACGCCTACAACGTGCTCGTCTGCACGAACTGCGGCGCGAAGATGCGCGTCCGCCCGTCGGACCCCGAGCCGTCGGCGCCGGAGAAGCCGGCGAGCCGCACGCCGTCCACGGCGAAGCCCGCCGCGGCGTCCGCCACTCCGAGCGCGGGGAGGCTCCCCGTGCTCATGCGCGCCAACAAGGTGATCGCCGGGAAGACGTGCCCGATCTGCCAGGGCTCGATCGACCTCGGCGTCCAGGTCCACAACTGCGAGAGCTGCTCCACGTCCCACCACGCCGAATGCTGGGACGAGAAGGGCGGCTGCGCGGCCGCGGGCTGCGCGAGCGGCTCGGACGAGAAGCCGGCGAAGCGCGGGGCGGCGAAGGACGAGCCCTCGGACGACGACGGGGGCGACACCAAGCCCTGCAAGTTCTGCGGCGAGTCGATCAAGGCGAACGCGAGGAAGTGCCGCTTCTGCGACGAGTACCAGAACGAGCGCGACCGGCAGGCCCAGATGCAGCGCGCGTCCGGCAACCCGGTCGACGACGACATGACGGGCGGCGACTGGATCGTCGCGATCCTGTGCTCGACGATCGGCTGCATCGCGGGGATCGTCTGGTGCATCCAGGGCAAGAAGAAGGGCCCGAAGATGGTGCTCGTCTGCATCATCGTGAACGTCGTCGTGCTCGCGCTGCGCGTGATGGCCGAGGTCGCCGGGGGGCGCTGACGAACCATGGCCCTCCCCCAGAAGCCCGACAAGAGCGGGAAGAAGAAGCGGACGCCGGTCGCGCCGAGACCGGCGGGCGACGAGATCGCCGGCCGCGCGTGCCCGATCTGCCAGACGCAGGTCGTGCGCGGCGAGGCGGTCGTCTCGTGCCCCGCGTGCGAGCTCGGCTACCACCACGAGTGCTGGGAGGAGAACCAGGGCTGCGGCGCCTACGGGTGCGCCGAGGCGCCCGAGACGGTGAAACCGAAGGGCGACGCCGCCCAGCAGGTCCACTGGGAGGGCGAGAAGAAGTGCCCCCAGTGCCGCCAGCAGATCAAGGCGCAGGCGCTCGTCTGCATGCACTGCAAGGCGCAGTTCTGGACGCGGGACACGATCTCGAAGGAGATGTGGGAGAAGCGGGAGTACTCGGGCCCCGAGCTCACCACGGTGAGGAACGTCATGATCCTCGTGTTCCTCGCGTCGGCCTGCGGCTGCTTCTTCCCCTTCATGATCGCGATCGACGCGCACTGGATCTTCGGCGGGGGCGGCCTCTACCCGTACGTCCGTCTCCCGGCTAGTCTCCAGATCCTCCTCAAGGCGAGCTTCGGCGCGGCGTGCGCTTGGGGCCTCACGTTCGTCCTCGTCATGCTGTTCAGCCGGTGACCGACCCGATATGACCGAAGCCGCTGACAACGAGCCCGTTGCGACCGCGGCCAGCGCCTTCCAGGAGGGGCTCCTCTGCCCTTCCTGCCAGAAGACCGTGGTCACGGGCGAGGCGGTCCTCACCTGTCCGAGGTGTGCCACGACACACCACGCGACGTGCTGGACCTCGAGCGGCCGGTGCAGCTCCTACCACTGCGACACCCGGACCTCTGCGGCCCAGACGACGAGCCGGCCGCCCTCCGACCGGCTCGTCATCACGGGCGACGAGGCGGCCCGCGTCGTCCTCCCGCCGAAGCGCATCGCCCCGGCGACCGCCGACGTGGCCGCGCGCTCGCTGCCGCCGAAGCCGACCGCGTGGAGCGTGGCCTCGGTGCTCGTCCTCGTCGCGGCGACGGTGACGCTCCTCATCGGGGCCGCGACCTTCGCGGCCGCGAAGCCCGGGTCGGGCGAGATGGCGCTCCTCATCCTCGGCGGGATCTTCGCGTGCTTCGTCGTCGGGCTCGGCTCGGCGCTCACCGCGGGGACGCTCCACAAGAGCCGGACGCACAAGGGCTCGGGCCTCGCGCTCCTCGCGCTCGCGCTCGTCGTCCCGTCGGCCGTCCTGTTCATCGGCTCGACGATCCGCCTCGGCGAGCGGCAGCGCGTGCCCTTCGACCTCGCGGCCCCCGAGCCGCCCTCGCCCGAGTCCTTCGAGCGCGCGCCCGCGCCGATCTCGAACGCGATGCGCGCGAACGTCTTCGTCCAGGGCCACGAGCGCACGGGCCGGAGCTGGTGCGGCGCCGGTGTCGTCCTCGGCGGGAGCCGCGGGCGCGTCGTCGTCCTCACGAACCGCCACGTCGTGGACCCGTCGAACAGCGGCTCCTCGAACGAGCTCTCGATCACCTTCGCGACCGGCGAGATCGTCGCCGCCCACGTCGAGTGGACCGCGCCCGAGGGCGTGGACCTCGCCGTCCTGACCGCGACCGCCACGCGCCCGCCGCGAGTCCTGACGCGGCTCCGCAAGGACCCGCTCATGGTCGGGGAGAAGACCTTCGCGATCGGCAACCCGCACAGCCTGAGCTGGACCTACACCGAGGGCGCGGTCTCGCGCGTCCACTCGAAGAAGGCGCCCACGGGCGCCGCGCTCGACGTCGTCCAGACGCAGACGCCGATCCACCCGGGCAACTCGGGCGGCGGCCTCTACGACGCGGACGGCCGCCTCGTCGGGATCAACACGTGGGTCATCGAGAGCGAGGGCGGCCCCGGCTTCGCGATCTCGACGAAGACCGTGCTCAACGTGCTCCCCGCCGACATCGCCGCGCTCGCCCCCGACGGGCCCCTCGAGAAGAACGAGAAGAGCGAG
The DNA here is from genome assembly GCA_964648345.1 of uncultured Planctomycetota bacterium. Classification (GTDB taxonomy): domain Bacteria; phylum Planctomycetota; class J058; order J058; family JACQDU01; genus CAZYLP01. The sequence goes on along the minus strand of CAZYLP010000119.1, from coordinate 1,507 downwards.
AAGGACAAGGACGAGTGAGACGAGCGGCAGCGAGGCGCGGTGACAGGTGACCTCCTCCTCCGAGCAGGGCGGCGCGGGAGGCGGGAACGTCCGGGTCCGGCGGCTCAAGGCGGACTTCGAGCGGCTCCAGGCGAGCCTCCAGGGGAAGCCGCGGATCCAGATCATCAAGACGATCGGGAACCCGCCCGAGAAGTACCACCTCGAGTACCTCGTGCGGAGCCTCGCGCAGGTCGAGGGCAAGGTCCGCGAGCGGCAGAAGCACCACGTCGAGATCGTCCTCACGCGCGCCTACCCGCGGCAGTCGCCCCAGTGCCGCATGCTCACGCCCGTCTTCCACCCGAACATCGCGCCCCACGCGATCTGCGTCGGCGACCACTGGGCGGCGAGCGAGACGCTGAACGCGCTCGTCTCGCGCATCGGGGAGATCCTCTCGTTCCAGTCCTACAACCTGAAGAGCCCGCTCAACGGCGAGGCGGCGCGCTGGGTCGCGGAGAACGAGGACAAGGTCCCGCTCGACGACTTCGACTTCTCGACGCTCGTGGACGCGGCCAGCACGGCGACCTCGACGAAGGGCGGCGCCGGGGCGACCGAGGGCACCGGCGCCTGCGCGAACTGCGGCAAGGTCCTCCCCGCGGCGCAGCTCCGGAGCTTCTGCGAGGCGCGCCACCTCTCGTGCCGCGACTGCGTGATCCCGTGCGCCTCCTGCAAGAACGTCGTCTGCATGCGCTGCCGCTCCGAGCCGTGCGGGACGTGCAAGAAGCTCGCGTGCCTCGCGTGCCTCGCGGTCTGCGTCTCGTGCAAGAAGACGACGTGCGCGACGCATCGGGCGGCCTGCACCGTCTGCTCGAACGGCAACTGCGACGACTGCGTCGTCCCCTGTCTCCGCTGCAAGAAGCCCGCGTGTCTCGAGCACGTCGTCGCCGTGAAGTCTCGCGGCGGCCACGTCTGCAAGCGCTGCGCGGACGAGCTCCGCGCCGCCCGCGCCGCCGCTCCTCCCGCGTGAGCGACGAGCAGGAGCGCGCGGAGAAGGACGAAGCGAGGAAGCTCCGCAAGCACCACGCGACCTACCTCGGCATGGCGCTCTTCGTCTTCGCGCTCAGCCTCTTCCTGTCGAACGACGGCGAGCGCGTGGTGCTCCCCTTCCTAGGGACTCCTCTCCCGCCTCTCTGCCCTCTCAAGAGCTGGAGCGGCCTCGAGTGCCCGGGCTGCGGCCTCACGCGGAGCTGGGTCGCGCTCGCGCACCTCCAGGTCGCGGAGAGCTGGGCGTATCACCGGCTCGGCATCGCGCTCTTCGTCGCGAACGCCTACCAGCTCATCTATCGACCGATGATGATCATCAAGGGCGGAGAGACGCCGACCAAACTCTCCAAGATTCACACCTGGATCGGACGTGCCTTGATCGCAGCCCTCATCTCGAACTGGGCGTGGAAGACCTTCGTCAACGTTTGAAACGCGGAGGCGCAGAGACGCAGAGGACGCAGAGGAGTCTCATCCACCCCTCTGCGTC
>CAZYLP010000118.1:882-14380 GCA_964648345.1 uncultured Planctomycetota bacterium | reverse complement strand
CCATCGAGATGCGCAAGCGGAAGGACGGCGGGCCGATCGCGCCCTACGCGAAGGTGCTCGGATTCAAGACGGGGAAGGGCTACACGCAGTCGGTCCACCTCTGCGAGGGCCAGCACCGCGGCGTCCCCGCGCGCGTCTCGATTCACCCGACCGACCGTTCGGTCTGGCTGCACGTGGGCGTCACGAAGCCGCCGACGTTCACGATCCACGGCGCGGGCCTCCAGGCGACCCTCGGGCGCTTCTTCGGCGCGAGCGTCGGTTCGGGCGACGCGCCCTTCGACCAGAAGTTCGCCGTCCTGAGCGTCACGGACCGCGCGCGCGCCCGCGCTGCGCTCGACGATGAGCTCAAGGGCCACGTGAAGCGCCTCTTCGAGGAGCACGGCGTCGACCAGATCCACACGCTCCAGAGCCCGATGCCGCTCTACCAGGACAAGGCGCTGTTCGGGACGAAGCAGATCCTCAACGCGCGCCTCTCGAAGCCGGACCCCGAGAAGGTCGCCGCCGCCCTCGAAGCTCTCGACGCCCTCGCGCGCTGCCTCGAGGGCGTGCCGGTGCACGTCGTGAAGCTCGGCGGCGAGCGGCGTGCTTCACGCAGCAGCGAGGGCACCGCGCGCTGCTCCTGGTGCCACGACGCGATCACCGGCTCCGAGGCCGACCTCGTCGCGTGCGAGAAGTGCCACACCGTCCTCCACGAGGGCTGCTGGGCCGAGGGCGGCCGGTGCCCCACGCTCGGGTGCGGCGGGGCGACTCCGGAGCGGACGCGCGCGACCTAGTTACTGCGGCTCGTCGGCGCCGAAGTCCTCGGTCCAGTAGTTGGCCTCGTTGCCGATGCCGATCGAGCGGTGGCGCATGAGCATGTTCCGGTGGTGGCCGCTCGACGTGTACCACTGCCGGAACGTCGAGCGCCCGTCGGTGTTGCCCATGGCGATGTTCTCGCCCGTGTACTTCGCGCCTTCGCGCGCGCAGCGCTTGCCGGGCGAGGCGTTCTCCGGCACCGGCGACTCGTGCGCGAAGTAGTTCTTCTCGACCATCTCCTTCGAGTGCTTGCGCGCGGCCTGGACGAGGCCCTCGTGGATCCGCAGCGCGCGGAGGCCGAACATCATGCGGTACTCGTTGGTGACGAGGATGCACTCGCGCTCCTCCGCGGTGACGGAGGTCTTGCAGGTCTCGTTCCACTTGAGGACCGACTTGGACGACTCGAGCATCTGAGCGTCGGGCCCATCGGCGCCGATGTCGCTGATCCCGGCGAGCTTGTTCGTCTCGACGGCGAGCTCGCTCTCGGTCTTGTTCCAGTCGGAGGCGACGCCGAGCTCCTTGAGCCAGCCCGCGGTCCGCTGGACCTCCTCGAGCTTCTCCTCGAGCTTCTTGTCGCTCTTGTCCTTCATGCACTCGCGGAGCGGGTCCGACCACGCGCGGCGGAGCTCGCCGACGAGGCGGTCGACCTCGGGCTGACCGACGCGGCCGTGGTCCTCGTCCGGGTACTTCGTCTTGTCGAAGATGAACATGAGCGCCGCCTTCCGGCGCTCGAGGACGAGGGCGGCCATCTTCTGGCGGATCGTCCCCTTGTGGGACTTCACGTGCTCGAGGAACTTCGCCTTCGCGTCGTCGGCGTGCTTCCCGAGCGACTGCTTGAGCGCCGCCTGCTGCGTCTCGCCCTTCGCGACGAGCGCCTTGAACGCCTCCGACCTCTCCTCGGGCTTCTTCGAGGTGGAGAGGACGATCGACATGAGCTCCTTGTCGTCGGAGGGGAGGTCGATCTTCGGCTCGGGGGGTTTCGGCGCCTCGGGTGCGGGCTTGTCGGGCTTGGCGACCTCGGGCTTGGCCGGCTTCTCGGGCTTGGCGACCTCGGGCTTGGCGACCTCGGGCTTGGCCGGCTTGTCCGGCTTGGCGGGTTTCTCGATGACCTCGGGCTTCGGCGCGGGCTCGCTCGAGCCGCCGCCGCTCGCGTACGGGTTGTAGGGCTTGCCCGCGTCGATGCACTCGGCCTCTTCCTTGGTGACCCAGCGATCGCCGCGCTTGACGTAGCCCGCCTCGAAGAGGCTCTTGTCCTCGGGGGTGATCCACTTCCCGTGGTACTCGACGAGGCCCTTCGCCTTCTGGAGCTCGTCGCCCTTCACCCACTTGCCCGCGACGCGCTCGTAGCCGAGCTGCACGCGCGCTTCGGCGTGGTCGGGCTCGTACTTGATGACGCGCTCGAGCGTCTCGGCCGCTTCCTTGGGGAGCTTGTTGTCGCGCGCCCACTGCGCGAGGGCCATGAGGCCCTTCACGTCGTCGCCCTTCACGCCCTTCTGCATGCGGGCGAAGGTGTCCTCGGGCTTCTCCTTGGTGATCGAGTCGATCTCGTCGCGATTCAGCGTGATGATCGGACCCTTGTCCGTCTTCACCTGGATCTCGGTCTCGGTCTCCTTGACGATCTTCCCGACGATCCGTCCCCCGGACGTGGTGACGATGATGTCGGCGCGGACCGGCGTGGCCGCGAGTACGAGACCCACGACGAGGAGCGCGAGGCGCTTCATGACGACCCCCTAGGACTTCTCTGGCAAGCATCCTAACAGGCGTTCGTTTCAGAACATGTCAGGATTCTGTCAAGCCGGAGGACACCCCAGTATTCGCCCCGAGCGTCGGCGACGGCGATCTCCTTTAGTCCCTGGCGGGCCATGAGGTCCACGGCGTCGAGGAGGGGGGAGTCCGCCGCGACGTGGACGCCGCGCTGACGGAACTCAGAGAGGACCGGCGCGTCGGGGTCGAGCGGGATGAGGCGCTCCGCGACCTGGTCGACTCTCAGCTCCTCGAGCCGCGCGCGGAGCGCGACCTGCCGGAAGCACGTGTCCGCGGAGCCGCGGAGGAACCACCCGATCAGGCTCATCCAGACGCCCGGGAGGAGGGCTCCGAGCGCGATGCCGGCGAGGCCGAGCGTGATGAACGCGAGCCCGAGGAGCTTCCCCGCGAAGGCCGCCTTCCTCGTCGCGACGAGGAGCGAGTCGCCCGTCGCCCGGAACACCGCGCGGAGGACGCGTCCTCCGTCGAGGGGGAAGCCGGGGAGGAGGTTGAAGACCGCGAGCGCGAAGTTCGCGGCGGCGAGGTAGGCCGCGAGCGCGTGGAGCGCGCTCGTCTCGGGGAGGAGCGCCGTCGCGCCGGTCAGCACCGAGGCGATGAGGAGGCTGAGCGCCGGTCCCGCGAGCGCGATCGCTCCCTCGTCGCGCGCGGTGCGGGGCTCGCCCGCGATCTCGCTCACGCCGCCGAAGACGAAGAGCGTGATCGAGCGCACCTCGTAACCGAGCGCGCGGGCGACGAGCGAGTGGCTGAGCTCGTGGGCGAGGATGCTCGCGAACAGGACGAGGGAGGCGAGCACGCCCAGAAAGAGGGCAGTCCCCGGCCCGACGAGCCCCGGGAGTGCCCGGGGGAAGTACGCGGCCGCGCTCCAGGCGACGAGCACGAAGATGACCGTCCAGCTCCGGTCGATCCTGAGATCGATCCCACGAACGCTCGCCAGCCGGAGCCCCGGAGTCGCGGCGCGCACCGCCCGCCCGGCGGTCATGATCGGCCTCCGTAACGGACCGGCGCAAACACGCGGCCAGCGTGCGTTCCGTCGCGTTCGCGAGCAGCGCCCGGCTCTGCTAAGTTCCCCGCACAGCCGGGGGATAGATGTCCAAGACGGAGATGCACCGGGACGACCTCCACGACGTGATCGAGAACCTCGACCGCGTGCTCGCGGGCGAGGCCGCGGGCGCGGGCCTCGAGGTCGCGAGCGGACGCGGCGGACTCGCGCACGCGCGCGGCGGTCTCCCGAACGACGTCCTCGAGCGGTGGCGTCACCTCTGCGAGACGAGCGCGCTCCTGAACTCGGTCAAGAACGAGTTCGACCCGATCCTCGAGACCGTCGTGGACATCGCGGTCGAGCTCACGCGCGCGCGTCGCGGCCTCCTGTTCTTGAAGCAGGACGACGGCGCCCTCGAGTCGCGCCTCTCCCGCGACGACAAGAAGCGCTCGATCTCGCCCGCGCCGCGCGACTACCCGCGCTCGATCGTGGACCGCGTCTGCGAGACCGGCGAGCCGTGCTTCATCCCGACGATCGCCGACCGCGAACCGGCGGCTCGCTCGGCGTCGGTGAAGGAGCTCGGCCTCATCTCCGTGCTCTGCGTCCCGCTCGCCGTCGGCGCGGGCCCGCCCGTCCCCGAGGACGTGAAGAAGAAGCAGGCCGAGCGGCGCCGCTACGCGGACAAGCCGAAGGACCGCCTCCTCGGCGTCATCTACCTCGACTCGAACGTGAACACGTACCAGTTCAGGGAAGAGGACCTCTACCTGTTCCTCACCCTCGCGAACCACGCGACGACCGCGATCCTGAAGGAGCGGCTCTACCGCCTCGCGATCACGGACCCGCTCACGCGGCTCTTCACGCGGCGGCACTTCGAGCGCGAGCTCGAGGACATGGAGCGCCGCTTCGAGACGGGGCGCGTCCCCTTCTCGCTGCTCATGGTCGACATCGACCACTTCAAGCGCGTGAACGACCGCCACGGTCATCTCGCCGGCGACGCCTGCCTGCGGGAGCTCGCCGAGGCGGTGCGGAAGACCGTCCGCACGGACGACCTCTGCTTCCGCTACGGCGGGGAAGAGCTCGCGATCCTGCTCCCCGAGACCGACGACAAGGGCGCGACGGTCGTCGCCGACAAGCTGAGGAAGAAGGTCGAGGAGTCGAGCTTCTACCGGGGCGAGGTGCGCCTCTCGATCTCGATCGGGATCGGCTCGTGCCCCGCGCACGCGACCGCGGGCCTCGAGCTCGTCCGCAAAGCCGACCAGGCGCTCTACCGCGCCAAGTCGGGCGGACGGAACAAGCTCGAGCTCTGGTCGCCCGAGCTCGGCGTCGCCGCTCCGCGCACGGACAAGCTCGCGGGCATCTTCACGGGCAACTTCGCGAGCGACTACAACAACGTCGCCCTCCTCCTCGAGACCTTCGCGCAGCTCTCGGCGAAGCAGGAGGTCCGCGAGGTCTGCCTCCTCGCCGTCGACAAGGCGATCGAGGCGACGGGCGCCGAGCGCGGCGCGCTCATGCTCGCGGACGAGCAGGGCCTCAGGTCCACCGTCGTCGCGCGCGGCCGCGACCGGCGGGCCCTCGAGCTCAAGGAGCGCTTCTCGCGCTCCGTGCCGGAGCGCGTCCTCCGCTCGGGCGAGCCGCTCTACGTCGTCACGTCCGACGAGGCCGCGAACGCGGCGCCCTCGCAGTCGATCACCGAGCTCGGCCTCACGACGGTGCTCTGCGCGCCGCTCGTGACGGACGCGAGCTCGGGCGGCCTCGGGCGGATCGGCGTCCTCTACGTCGATGCGCGCAAGGGCGCCGACGAGCTCCGCGAGGCGGCGCTGCCGTTCTTCGCGGCCCTCGCGCGGCACCTCGCGCTCGCGATCGAGAACGCGCGCCTCCGCGCGCGGCTGAAGCTCGGGCAGAGCTGAGGCCGGTCAGTACCAGCCCCAGATCGACGGCCAGCGCGACTCCGTCCTGCCGTGCTCGTCGGGGTCGCTTCGGACCTCGACCTGTACCACCTTGACCGCGACGAGCGTTCCGTCGAAGGCTCGCTCGCCGCACGCGAGGACGCGCCCCGACACGAGAGCGAAGCGCCCCGACGAAGTCGAGCAGGTGCCTTCGAGCTTGTCCTCTCGTGCTTCGAGATCGGCGAGCCGTTTCGAAGAGGCGGAGACGGCTTCGACGGCGCGGAGCGCGTCCAAAGGATCGGTGTCGCGGAGCTCGCACGTGAACGTCCCGCCCGCGCGAAGATCCGGGCGCCGATCGCTGCCCGCCGCTCGAGCTAGGAACCGTGCCGCGCCGGCCGCGCTTGCGTTCTTCAGTGAGATCCAGCCGCGGGGACGTGCGCGATGGCGAGAGAGCCTGAGGACGCCACTCTCGAGCGAGGAGTGCAGCTCTCCGAGCCAGACGAGGTAACGGAGGATCACACGCGCGCTGGCTCCCGCGACATGGAGCGTGACCGGCACATCGACGGTTGCGTCGAGGCGCACCTTCCAGCCTGCCTGCCGCGCGATCTCGAGGAGCACGAGCCCGAAGTTCGCGCCGCGAACGTCGAGCGATACCTCGCCGTCCGGCAACCGCGGGGCAAGGCGCTCGAAGATCGCACGGGGAGATTCGGGGTCATCGAGCGGTGAGCCTCCGGAGATCTCCGAGCGCGAGAGCGCGATCACGGCGCCGAAGCGAGCAGCAACGAGGCCGTTCTCCGTCGCGAGTCGCTCGAAGGCTTGGCTCCACCGCTCTCCCGGCCTGGCTCCACCCACCTTCACGTCGAGCACCTCGGGGAGAAGGACTCCGGCTTCGCCGCGCTCCGCGAGCTGCTCCAGAATCGAGCGGAGTCTCCCCGAGGCGAGCTCGCCGGCATCCATCGACGGCTTCGGCTCGAGGAGGATCGTGCGCGGCGGGAGGTGCGTGATCATGAGCCCCTCGCCACGCGCGAACCCCACGAACGGATCGTCGTCTAGGAGAGACGGGGTCACGTCGTTCAGGGTGCGCTTGGAGCAGGCCACGAGCACGTCGTGTCCCGTCTTCGATCCGAGCCATTCCGCGACCGAGTGGAGGTCTCCCCAGTGGGCACCAGGAGAGAACCGTGGGTCGCGCGTCGCCGCCGGCGAGACGCAGCCGACCACGACGAGCGCGAGAAGAAGAGACGCCAGCCGCGACGCCATGCGCCTGATGTTGGCCTGGTGGTGCGCCGGCACAAGAGCCAGCTTTCAACTTTGAAAGCTGGCGCCTTCGTCGCGCGCGAGATGCCCTCCAGCTTTCAAATCTGAAAGCGGATGCCACGGTCGGAAGCCTTCACGCAAGGAGCCCTGGTCCGCCGCTTGCCCGCTCGCGGTCCGAGCCCACTTCCGGGCGAAAGAGTGGTCACGGTGAGCGCATCCCGTCTCACTTGCAGCGCATTTCTCCCGATCCTGCTCGCCCTCGGCTGCTCCGGCGGCGGAGGGAGTCGCGGCTCGAGCGCGATGACCACGACCCCCGCGAGCACGTCGAGCGCCCCCGTGACGTCGAGGAGCACCGCGCCCGTGACGACGCCCGCGACGACGAGCCCGGTCGCGACGACGACGGCGAGCTCGAAGCCCGTCCTCGTCGTCGTCGGCCTGAAGCGCGAGGAGGACATCGCCCAGGGGCCGAACATGGTCGTCGTCATGGCCGCGAGCGACCCGAAGCTCCTCCGCGCGAGGCTCGCGGCGCTCAAGGCGAGCGACTACCGCGCCGTCGTGAGCTTCGGCGTGTCGGGCGGGCTCCTCCCCGCGCTCAAGGTCGGCGACCTCCTCCTCGCGCGTGAGGTCCTGTCGCCGACGGCAGCCGCGACGACGTGGAGCGCGGACAACGGCATCACGGCCGGGATCGCCGCGAAGCTCGCGGCCGCGGGCATGCCGGCGCACGTCTGTCGCTTCGTCGGCGCGGACGACCTCGCGGCCAACAACGGGCCGGGGCCGAAGGCGGCGCTCCTCGCGGCGACGGGCGCCGACTCGGTGGACATGGAGTCGCACGTCGCCGCCGAGTTCGCGGCCGCGGGCGGCGTGCCCTTCGTGGCGATCCGCTCGCCGAGCGACGACTCGACCGCGACGCTGCCGCCGGCCGCGCTCGTGCCGCTCAACCAGGACGGGACGACGAACTACGTCGGCGTCGCGCTGAGCGTGATCACGGACCCGTGGCAGATCCCGCTCCTCTTCCAGCTCTACCAGGGTTCCGAGGCCGCGTTCGCGACGCTCGAGGCGGTGCGGAAGATCATCGACCTCGGGGGCCTCTAGCTCACGGCTTCTCGATCGCGACGAGGACGGTCGTCGTCGTCACGCCGCCCTCGACGACGACCGACTTCACGGGCACGGGGAGCTCGGGCGCGACCCACACCTCGACGCGCGGGAGGTCGCGGCCGCCGCCCGTGCGGACTCCCTCGAAGTGGCGGCACGCGAAGCGGCCCGCGGGCGTCTCGACGATCCGCTCGCCCAGCGGGGTCACCACGAGCCAGCCCTCGAGGTGGTTGACCTCGAGCGCATCGCCCGCGGGGCGCGTGCGGACCTCGCGGATCGGGGCGCCGCCCGAGGTCTCGAGGACGTAGCGGGTCCCGGGCGCGACCTGCGCCCACGAGGTCGTCCCGCGGATCCGGCGCGCCAGCTTCGCGCGGTCGCGCCTCTCGATCGAGAAGGCATCGCGGACGACGGCCTCGATCGCGCGCGGGTCGGGCCCCTGGACGCGCGCGCGGAGCGCGGCGCGGATGGACGACTCGACGTCGGCCCGGACGCGACCGCTCCCGACCTGGGCGGCGGCGAGCTCCCGGAGCGCCGTGTTCTCGCGGACGTCGTCGAAGACGGCCGGGTCGTCCGTGGCCCTGTGCTCGAACTGGATCCGGTCGAGCTCGGCGCGCGCCTCGGCGAAGAGCTCGTCGGAGAAGTCGATCCTCGAGGCGGGCGCCGGGACCGGCGCGGTCGTCGCCGGGCGGGAGAGGCTCCGAGAGACGAAGGCCAGGGCAGCCGCGCCCACGAGGAAGACGATGACGACGACGAGGGCGATGAGCTGGTGCCGGTCCGCGTCGAGCCGTCCGGGGCGCTCGTGCGGCCGCACGAGCTCGGGACGCGGGACGTGGCCGTGGACGAGAGCGACCGGACGCTCGAAGGCGGCACCGCAGCCGAGGACGGTGCACGTGCCGTGGCTCCGCGCGCACTCGGCGTGGTGGGCCGTGCGGCACCTCGGGCACTCCCAGACGGCCGCCGAGGCGAGCACGTCGTGGCAGTACGGGCACGTCGATGGCTTCGAGCCTTCGCGGACCTCGACGCGCTCGTTCGTCAACGGTCTCTCTCGATCGCGACGAGCTCGGTCGTCTCGACCTCGTCGACGAACGTCCGCTTCACCCTCACCGCGACCGGGAGCCCCTTCTGCACCCAGGCCTCGGTCGGGACGTCGCGCTCGTTCAAGCGGATCGACCCCGCGAGGTGGCGGCACGTGAACGTCCCCGCCGGCGTCCGGATCTCCTCGGTGCCGAGGTCCCGGACCGTGCTCCAGCCCTCGATGAGGTCCACGAAGAGCGGGGCACCCTCGCGCCAGCTCCTCGTCTCGCGCTTCGTGACGCCGCCGAAGGTCGTCTCGACGGCGAACCGCGTGCCCGTGCCGGCATCCCGCCACGACCCCTCCGCGTCGTAGAGGCGGGCCATCACGAAGCGGTCCACCTGGCTCCGCCGGGCCGTGCGCACGACGGCCTCGATCGCGCCCGGCTGCGTCGTCGGGGCACGACGGAGGAGCGCTTCGCGGAGCGCTGCCTCGAGACCGTTCGCGTCCTTCCCGCTCATGACGACGGCCCGGAAGAGCGACGCCAGCTCCTCGTTCGAGCGCTCGGCGGCGTAGCTCAGACCGGCGCGTTCCCGGTGCGCGAGCTCCGCGAGCGCGACGCCGACGAGCTCGTCGAAGCGGTCGACCGGCGCGGCGACGACAGGGCGTTGACGCGACTCGCCCTGCTGCGCGCCGTGCAGGAGGAAGCCGGCGCCGAGGACCGTCACGAGGAACATGAGGGCGATGACGACGTAGACGGCGCGGTCCACGCCGGTGTCCTCGTCCGCGGCGGGTCGGACCGACCCGGGCCGCACCCCCCGCACCGGCCGGGCCGTGTCGCCCGCCGGCGCGGGCCGCGGGAGCACCTCGATGGCGGCCGCGCGCGTCCCGAAGATCGCGCCGCAGCCGAGGACGGTGCACTTGCCGTGGCCGCGCACGCACTCGGCGTGGTGACCCGTATGGCACTTCGGGCACTCCCAGACCGCTCCGCTTGCGAGGGCGTCGTGGCAGTAGGGACACGTCGACGGCTTCGAGCCCTCGCGGACCTCGATCCCCTCCGCGGTCATCTCGGCTTCTCGATCGCCACGAGCAAGGACGTCTGCGTCCCGTCGCGGTTCGTGCGCACCGTCTTCACGGGGACCGGCATGCGGTCCGCGATCCAGATCTCGATGCGCGACATGCGGTCGCCCTCCTCGACGACCCCGACGATGTGACGGCACTGGAACGCACCCGCGGGGGTCAGGACGCCTTCCGAGGCGAGCTCGCGCGCGTCGAGCCAGCTCTCGGTGAACTCCACGGAGCCGTACCGGCTCGAGTCACGCGACTTCGCCTCGCGAGTCACGGATCCGTTCGCGCTCGTCTCGATCACGTAGCGAGGCGTCGGGTAGCCCCACCATCCGTTTGTGTCCCAGACGCGCCGGTACTCTCGCCTCGCCTTCGCGGGGTCGTTCGAGCGGGCGGTCCTCAGGACTGCCTCGATCGCGACGGGCTCGGCCGAGGGGACGTGCGCCCGGAGCGCCGCCTCGAGCGCGGCCCCGACCCCGTTCGGGTCCTTGCCGCTCGCGACCTCGGCCGCGAACCGCTCGCGGAGTCGCGGGTTCGTGCGATCGCGGTGAAGGTCGAGCGCCCCGTCGGGAGAGCTCGCGGCCCGCGTCCTCCGGTGAGCGAGCTCGTCGAGCGCCGTCTTCACGAACGCCTCGGGGAGGCCGTGGTTCGGGTCCACCGGCGCCGGCGCGGGCGGCGGCTCGGGCCAGACGCGCTCGCCGACGACCGGCATGGCCGCGAGGAGGACGAGCACGACGAAGACGATGGTGAGCCCGATCCAGAGGCCGCGGCTCGACGGCTCCGGCTGCTGCGTCCGGAACGGCACACCGGCGATGCGGTTCCTGGGCGCGTTCATCCGCGGCGCGGCTCCCTGGAAGGGCGTCGCGCATCCGAGGACCGTGCACCGGCCGTGGCTCCGCGCGCACTCGTCGTGGTGTCCGGTGTGGCACATCGGGCACGACCAGACGGCCTCGCCGGCGGCGAGAGGCGCCCGGCAGTACGGGCACGTGACCGGCTTCGACCCTTCCCGGAACTCGAGGCGCTCGGCCATGAATGTCGGGGTAGATTAGCCGCCCCGTGGAACCCGTCGAGGTCGGTCCGAAGCGCAAGGTCTACACGATCGGCCTCGTCCTCTCGACGATCGCCTTCGTGATCACGGCGTTCTGGGTGTTCCTCCACCTCGGCTTCTTCGCCCCGGTCGTCATCGGCATGGTGATGATGCTGGGCGGCTCGATCACCTTCGCGTATCTCCTCGCGACGGGACCCTACGTCTTCCGCCTCGACGACCAGGGTCTCCACGACCGCTCGGGCCTCTTCCAGGCGGGCCGCGTCGGCTGGGAGGAGATCGAGGCCCTGAAGGTCGTGCGCGCCGCGGGCCGCGACCAGGTCGGCCTCGTCCTCACGGAGGCCGCCCGGGCGCGGCGCGGCGCGCTCGTGCAGGAGCTCATGCGGCAGCTCCGCGCCGAGTCGAGCGTGGACATCATCATCGCCCCCGAGGCGATCGGGGCCGAGGAGGCCCAGGCGCACGTCGCGCGCCTGGACGAGCTCAGAACACGCGCACGCCGGTGAGCTTCTTCGTCTCGGTCAGGAAGATGTTCACGAGCGCCGCGACCTTCGCCTCGTGGGCGGGGTCGTAGACGAGCGTGAGCGTGCGGGCCTTGGCCTTGTCGATGTCGAACTTGGGCGTGCCCGCCGAGCCGAGGAAGCCGACGATCTCGTTGCCGTGACGGAAGCGCGCCTCGGGCGCCTTCTGCGTCGCCTTGATGACGAGCTGGTTCAGGTCGTCCGGGACGTCCGGGTTCACCGTCTTCGGTGCCGGGATCGGCTCGCGGATGTGCTTCCTCAGGATCTCGTAGGGGTCCGGCGAGTCGAACGGCAGGCGGCCCGTCAACATCTCGTAGGCCATGACGCCGAGCGAGTAGATGTCGGCGCGGCCGTCCATCTTCCGGCCGAGCGCCTGCTCGGGCGACATGTACTCGGCCGTGCCGATGATCTCCTCCTCTTGCTCCGGATCGCGCGCGGTCTTCGCGATGCCGAAGTCGAGGAGCTTCACCTGGCCGTCCGGCTCGACGGCGACGTTCGACGGCTTCAAGTCGCGGTGGACGATCCCGCGCGCGTGCGCGTAGTCGAGCGCGCTCGCGAGCTGCTTCAGGATCGACCGCGTCTGATCGAAGGGGATGATCCCCTGCGAGATGAGCCTCGAGAGCATCGCGCCCTCGATCTTCTCCATGATGATGAAGAAGGTCGCGTACGCGTCCTTCGCGCCGTAGACGTGGACGATGTTCTCGTGCTTGAGGCCGGCGATGATCTTCGCCTCGTTCTTGAAGCGCGCCGCGAAGTCCTGGTCGTACACGAGCGCGTGCGAGAGCATCTTGATCGCGACCGTGCGGCCGAGCGTCGGGTCGAGGCCCTCGTAGACGATGGCCATGCCGCCGCGGCCGAGCTCGCCGATGAGCTTGTAGTCGCCGACCTGGCGGATGCCCTCCGCCTCCATGAGGCGCTTGCCGAGGATCTCCGTGAGGAAGCTCGCGACCTTCGGGTGCTTGTGGAGCACGTCCTGGAGGGGCTGGCGGAGGATCGCGAGGCACTCGACGTTCGACTCGGCGATCACGTCGGCGCCGCGCGGCTCGCCCGTGAGGAGGGCCATCTCGCCGAAGAACTCGCCGGGGCCGAGGCGCGCGACGAACTTCTCGCGGCCCTGCTCGTCGAGGACGGGGATCTTCACCTCGCCCGTCTTGACGAGGAACATGGCGTTCCCCGGGTCACCCTTCTTGATGATCCGCGCGCCCGCCTGGAACTTCTGGGGCTGGCACTGCGCCGCGAGCTTGGTGGCGTCGGCCTCGCTGAGGGTGCTGAACGCCGGAATCCCCCGGATGAATGTCTCGATGCCGCTCACGGGCTCCCCCCTATCTCCCGGGGAGATTAACAAATGGGCCGGGGGCGGGGCACGGTGACGAAACGGTGAAGGAAATGTGACTCCCCGTCATCGAGATCGCCAAACGGGGGTGACGGAGGCGGTCCATACTCTCCGCCGTAGACGAGTGGCGCGGCCTGGAATCAAATAATGTTTCGCGCGCGGCCGCGCTCAAATCCGGGGGCGACGTCGCTCCCGGCGCGGCGGGTCGCGCCACTCGTTTGCTTACACCGCTTGACGCCCTGGAGCTTTGCTCCAGGGCGTCTCGCCTTCAGGACCCCCAGGCCGAGCGCCGATAAGCGAGAGGGCGCCCTCCCGGCGCCCGGGGGTGTTCCTTGGAGCAGAAGCGCGAGCTGGGTCGAGAGGTCGCAGGGGTGCTCCTCCTGGGGCTGGGGGCGTTCGCGCTCCTCGCGCTCGCGAGCTACCACCCGCAGGACTACGGCGCGCGGAGCTTCCCGCGGAGCCACGCCCCCGCGAACTGGGGCGGGGCGACCGGGGCGTCCCTCGCCTTCGTGGCCGTGGAGTGGGTGGGCACGATGGGCGGCGTCGCGGCGGCGGCCGGTGTCCTCGTGCTCGCGGCCTCCTTGCTCGCGCGGAGCGGACCGACCGGCAAGAGGAGCGAGCCGCAGGGAGACGCCGCCGCGCTCGCGGGCCGGCGCGCTCTCGGGCTCCTCGTCGTCGTCCTCGTCCTCGCGGTCGTGGAGCGGATCGCGGCGAACGCCTCGCTGGTCCAGCCCGCGGGCCGGAACCCGGGCGGC
>CAZYLP010000118.1:0-872 GCA_964648345.1 uncultured Planctomycetota bacterium | reverse complement strand
CGTACCGACCTATGTCGCCACCGCGGTCGTCGTGGGCGGCTTCTGGGGGACGTTCCTCCTCTCCGCGCTCACCGCGCGCCTCGACGGGCCGGGCGCGGCGATCGCCCTCGCGGCGCTCGCGCTCCTCGGCCTCGTCCTCGCGGGCGACAAGCCGCTCGCGGAGATCTTCTCGCAGGGCGCGCAGAAGGCGCAGGACGCCGCCCAGGCCTCGCTCGCCGCCGCGGAGAGCGCGCTCGGAGAGGCCCGCGCCGAGGCCGAGCAGCTCGCGTTCGCGACGGCCGCGGCCCCCGCGCCGACTTACACCTCCGCCCCCGCCTCCGTCGAGGAGCTCCCGGACCTCGACCCCATCGTGGTCGAGGATCCGCTCCTCTCGGAGGACGAGACCGGAGACATCGGCACCGGGCGGATCGTGCGGCAGGAGGCCCCCCCCCTGCCCCCCCCCCCCGGGCGGGGGGGGGACAGGGGGGGGGCCTCCCCCGACAAGACCGCCCACGTCGCGCGGCCCGAGGCCGAGCGCGCGGAGCTCGAGCCCGTGACCGACGCGAAGACCGCGCCCGTCGAGCTCGTGCCGCCGCCTCCGCCTCCGCCGCCGCCGCCGCTCCCGCTCCCCGTCGTGAAGACGGAGACGCGTCGCGTGGACACCTCTCACCCGCTCCCCCCGCTCACGCTCCTCGAAGCCTCGGAGGAGACCGCGCAGGCGGACCCGAAGCTCCTCGACGAGCGCGCGCGCCGGATCGAGGACACGCTCCAGCAGTTCAAGCTCGACGCCAAGGTCGCGCACGTCGAGCGCGGTCCGAACGTCACGCTCTTCGCGCTCGAGCTCGGCCGCGGCGTGAAGGTGCAGCGGATCCACGCGCTCCTCGACAACCTGG
>CAZYLP010000117.1:13377-14385 GCA_964648345.1 uncultured Planctomycetota bacterium | reverse complement strand
GTTCTCGTAGGCGGACTGGGCTTCGCCTTCGAGTTCGAAGTAGATCATCGCGCCGGGGGCGAAGTCGCCGTCGAGGTAGCGACCGTCGAGGCGTTTCTGGATGCGCGACGGATCGATCTCGATCGCGAGGCACGACATGCCCGCCATCGTCGCGGCGAGCGGCTGCGCGCCGCCCATTCCACCGAGGCCCGCCGTGAGGACCCAGGGTTGATCCGTCTTCTTCGTACGCTCGGCATAGGCCTTCCGCGCGGCGACGAACGTCTCGTACGTGCCCTGCAAGATGCCTTGCGTCCCGATGTAGATCCACGAGCCGGCGGTCATCTGGCCGAACATGATGAGGCCCTTCGCCTCGAGCTTGCGGAACTCCTCCCAGGTGCCCCAGCGCGGGACCAGATTCGAGTTCGCGAGGAGGACGCGCGGCGCATCCGCGTGCGTGCGCACGACGCCGACCGGCTTCCCCGACTGGACGAGGAGCGTCTCGTCGGGCGCGAGCTCGCGGAGCGCCTTCACGATCGCGTGATACGCGGGCCAGCTCCGCGCGGCCTTGCCGGAGCCGCCGTAGACGACGAGGCGCGCGGGGTCCTCGGCGACCTCGGGGTCGAGGTTGTTCATCATGAGCCGTAAAGCGGCCTCGGCGCCCCAGGTCTTGCAGGAGAGCGCCATCCCTCGCGGCGCGCGTACCACGGGGGCCACGGCGGGGGCGGTGATGACGGGGTCGTTCTTCATGGGGGAGAAGGATACCGGATGCGCCCCGCGCCCTCACCAGGAACGGACGTGGATGAGCGTTCCGTTCTCAACGCCGAAGACGCCGAGTGTAGGCCGCCGCGAGAGGCCGCCGATCTTCGATCGTCGCCTCTCGCGGCGACCAGCCTCGGTTGGCGTTGCCAGCGCGTCGCGGTCTAACCGCAACCGAGGTCAATCGCGCCGAGAGCGCTCGAACGACAGTTCGGCGCGCTCTCGGCGCGGCCAGTTTCGGCGCCTTCAGCGTGGAAAAAGGGAACGCCGACG
>CAZYLP010000117.1:5489-13367 GCA_964648345.1 uncultured Planctomycetota bacterium | reverse complement strand
GGTCCACTCCCCCACGGTTGGCGGTCGCCCCGACTGGCCACAATCGAATTTGCGGGGCTTTGCCCCGCGGCCAGCTTCGGCGCCTTCGGCGTTGTGGGAAAGACCGTTTGAGTCACGTGGAGTTACGATTCACGAATGGAGCTTCCGTTCGCTCCCTCGTGGCTTCCGACCTGGGTCATCGTGATGAACACGTTGATCCTCGAGGTCCTCCTCGCCGTCGCGTTCCATCGTTTCGTGATCCGCAGATCTCCGAACCCGCGGCGATCGCACCGGCGCTTCGTGGTGGGGACGGCTCTCGCTGCCGTGCTCCAAGTCGTCGTCCTGCTCGACATCAGCCTCGCGCCGCGTCCGAACAACGGGCGCTACTGGCGGAGCGTCTCGGGGCTCGGGAATGGTGCATCGGGGAAGCTGACCTTCGGTTGGAGTGTGTCACCGATCCTTCGCCGTCGAGTTCGTCCAGTCGTGTCGCTCTGGGTGCCGCAGTTAGGCCGGTCGTCGATCTTTGTCTCGACGAACGATGGCATTCACTACTACGGATCAGGCTGGACGATCGAGAACACAGTGCTCGTTCACGCGCTCTTCCAATTCGTCGACGCCGAAGAGACTCCCGAGATGAGAACGGCTCTCTGGAGGGCGGTTTCATCATCGCGACTGGCTGCAACGCACTCCGAGGTCGCGGCCATCGCCTCGGACGCCTGACCGAAAGGGATAATGCCGCCGAGAGGGCGAGCATGTACAGGACGGACCTCCTCAAGGACAAGGTGATCTTCATCACCGGCGGCGGCACCGGGCTCGGGAAGAGCATGGCGCTCCGCTTCGCCGAGCTGGGCGCGAAGCTCGTCCTCGCGTCGCGGAGCCGCGATCACCTCGACCCGACGGCGGAGGAGATCAGGAAGAAGGGCGCCGAGTGCCACGTCGCGACGTGCGACGTCCGCAAGTACGACGAGGTCGAGGCCGCCGTGAAGTCGTCCGTCGCGAAGTTCGGCCGGATCGACGCCCTCGTGAACAACGCCGCCGGCAACTTCCTCTCGCAGACGGAGGACCTCTCGCCGAACGGCTTCGCGTCGGTCGTCGGGATCGTGCTCCAGGGCACGTTCCACTGCACGCTCGCGTGCGGGCGACAGATGATCGCGCAGGGGACGGGCGGCAATATCCTCTCGATCATCGCGACCTACACCGAGACGGGGAGCGCCTTCGTCGTCCCGTCGGCGTGCGCGAAGTCGGGCGTGCTCACGATGATGAAGTCCCTCGCCGTCGAGTGGGCGAAGCACAAGATCCGCGCGAACGCGATCGCACCCGGGCCCTTCCCGACCGAGGGAGCGTGGTCCCGGCTCGCGCCCCCGGGCTTCGAGATCGAGGAGCGCATGAAGAAGATCCCGGCGCGCCGCTTCGGCGAGCACCACGAGCTCGCGAACCTCGCGAGCTACCTCCTCGCCGACGAGAGCGCCTACATCACCGGCGCGAACATCATCATCGACGGCGCCGAGTCGCTCATGGGCGGCCAGTTCAACGAGCTCACGACGTTCGACCCGCAGGCCGTCGCGCAGGTCCTCCGCGCCATGAAGCCCGAGAAGAAGTCCTGAGGTGAAGGTCGGTCCCTACGAGATCGAGAGCGAGCTCGGGCGCGGCGGCATGGGGATCGTCTTCCGGGCGAAGGACCCGGACGGGCGCCCGGTCGCGCTCAAGATGCTGAAGAAGCTCACGGAGGAGGGCGCCGCCCGTTTCGAGCGGGAGGTGCGGCTCCTCGGGAGCTTCACGGCCGCGGACGGCTTCGTGCCGCTCCTCGACTCGGGGCGCGCCGAGCAGGGGCCGTACATGGTCATGCCGCTCCTAGGCGGCGGGACGCTCCGCGCGCGGCTCCGCGGTCAGCCGCTCCCGCTCGCGCAGGTGCGCGGGCTCGGCAACGCGCTCGCCGCGGCGCTCGCGAACGCGCACGCGCGCAAGATCATCCACCGCGACCTCAAGCCCGAGAACATCCTCTACACGAGCGAGGGCGTGCCGCTCGTCGCGGACCTCGGGCTCGCGAAGCACTACTCGCGCGACTCGTCGGGCGTCGGGCTGAGCATGGCCCTCTCGAAGGCGGGCGCGCGCGGCACGATCGGCTACATGGCCCCGGAGCAGTACGACGACGCCCGCACCGCGGGCCCCGAGGCCGACGTCTTCGCGATCGGCGCGATCCTCTACGAGTGCCTCTCGGGCCTGCCCGCCTTCCCGGGCGAGTCCGTCTCCCACGTGATCCGCGCCGTCTGCGAGGGCCGCCGCACGCACCTCTCCGCGCTGGTCCCGGAGGCGCCGACCGCCCTCGTCGCGGCGATCGAGCGCGCCCTCGACCACTCGAGCGCGAAGCGCTTCAAGGACGCGGGCGAGCTCGGCGCCGCGCTCCGCGAAGGCGCGGCGCCGCCGAAGCGGAAGGGCGGCCGCCGGCGCGGCACCCGACACGATTCGGCCGCCGAGGTCGCGGACGACGACGACGACGACGACGAGGCGCCCCGGAGCCGAGCGCCGCTCGTGGTCGGGGTCGCCGCGGGCCTGCTCCTGCTCGGAGGCGGCGGTCTGTTCCTCGCGACGCGCTCCGCGCCGCCGCCGCCGCCCGCTCCGCCGCCGAAGACGACCCCTGCTCCGCCGCCGCCCGCGCCGGCTCCTCGCCCCGCTCCGCCGCCGCTCCCTCCGGCGCCGCTCCTCCCTCCTCCGCCGCCCTTCTTTCCTCCGCCGCCGCCGATGCCTCAGCGGAGCGAGGTGGACGACCTCAACCGGCGCTCGTGCGACCTGCGCGAGCGCGGCGACCTCCAGGGCGCGATCGAGGCGGCGAGCCGCGCGATCGAGCTCGACCCGAAGTCGTCGTTCGCGTGGCAGTGCCGCGGGAACGCGAAGCTCGGCCTCCGCGACTTCGAGGGCGCGCTCGCGGACCTCGACCGCGCGGTCGATGTGGACCCGAACGACTGGAGAGCCTGGGGGAGCCGCGGCACGATCCGCGTCGGGGCCGGTCAGGTCGACGACGCCGAGAAGGACTTCGAGAAGTCCGTGGCCATGGAGCCGCGCTCCTACGAGGGTTGGCAGCAGCTCGGCATGATCTCGCTCCGGCGCGGCCAGACGCAGCGGGCGCTCGAGCAGCTCGACAAGGCCGTCGCGCTGAACCCGGCGGCGGACATCGTCGCGACGCGTGCGATCGCGCGGCGGCGAGCGGGCGACGGGACGGGCGCCCTCGCCGATGCGAAGGACGCCCTCTCGAAGAACCCGGCGCCCATCCTCCGCGCGAACCTCGAGAAGTTCATCGCGGAGCTCGAGCCCCTGAAGAAGGGCCGCTGAAGAAGGGCCGCCGAGGCGACCCCCCGGGACTCAGGCCTGCTTCCGCTTCGCGGCGCGCTTGCCCTGCTCGACGACCATGTTCGAGAGAGCGCGCGCCGACGTGTAGGCCGACTGCACCTCGCCGAGCCTGGCCCCGCGGAAGTCGTCCGCGCACGTGAGCTCGGCCATCTTCACGCCCTTCGCCTTCGCGTAGGCGAGGCCGTCCTCCTGGTGGCGGGCGGTCCGCGTCTCGCTGCGCTGGAGGTAGAAGTGCGAGGTCATGTGGTAGACCTTGCCCGCGCCGACCTCGAAGGCGACGACGATCGCCGGGTGGCCGTACTTCGTCTCCATCTCCTTCGAGCTCGCGAGGACGCGCACGCCCTCCTTGTCGAGGATCTCGATCGGGTAGCTCGAGCCCTCGAGCCACCAGAGCGGGTCGTCGTTCGGATCGAGGAGCCCCTCGAGGAACGTGTCCTTGACCGGCTCGAAGACGACCCGGACCACGTCGTCCGCGGTCGCGCTCCCGCCGAACTTGATCGTGCCGGGGAACGCCTTCTCGACGACGTGCTTGAGCGCCCAGTCGGTCGTGACGAGGAGGCCGCCCTCCGAGACGAACGAGCGCACGCGTCCGATCGCGCGGTCGGGCAGCTCGCCCGGGCAGTTCACGAACAGGATCTGGTCGGGGTCGAGCTTGGCCCCCGCGACCTGCGCGGGGTCGATCGTCGTGACGGGGATCTCGCAGTGCTTGAAGATCGCCTCGCCGTGGTCGAAGCACCCGCGCACGAGCACGACCTGGGTGGACTCGAGGTGCTTCAGGTCCTCGGGGTTCTGGTCCTGGATGAGCTTCTTCGACAGCTGCGCGGCGGCCTTGTAGGCGTTCTCCATCGAGGGCATTCCTTCTCGGGTTGGGACACCCGTGGGCCCTCCATGTCACGCCCGGCGCACGCGCGCTCTCGGCTCGAGGAGGGCCGCCTCATCCCGCACGGCCTGCCAGACGCTTCGAGAGAGGCGCGCGAAGGGGCGCACCTCGACCTCGAGCTCAGGTCCGTCGCGGCGAAGCTCCCATACCCCCGCGACTCGGCCGCCGACGAGGACTGTCGGGGAAACCCATCCCGCGATCCTGAACACCTCTTTGCGCCTCTTCGTGTCGAGGAGGAGCTCTTTGTCCCTGTGTCCGAGGAGGTAGGTGTCGAAGTTCGGGAGCAGCCTCACGGACGTCGAGGGAGCCGTCCGCTCGAGAGCCCGGAGGTCTTCTCGGAGGAGGAGGAGCGGCCGTCCCTCGACCGTGACGGTCACGACCTCCTCGCCGAGGGCCGCGAGCGCCGTCTTCGCGAGGCCCGCCGGGACGCCGGCCCAGTAAGTGAAGTCGCGGAGGCTCGCGGGGCCGTAGAGACCGAGGTGCCGGCGGAGGAGCGCCGCGAGGGCGCCGGCGCGCTCGGGGAGCGCGACCCGCTCGCCCCACCAGTGGTCCGTGCGCACGAACGTCGTCTCCTGCGCGCGGCGCGGCCCGATCACGACGTGACCCTCGAGGGCGAGGATCTTCATGATCCCGCCCCACGAGCCGAAGAGCTCGGCCGTCCCGTGGAGGCGGTCCTTCACGCGCTCCTCGAGCTCGCCGCGGCTGAGCGCGGCGTCTCCGAGCGCGTCGAGCACGCCGTCGCGGATCTCCGCGTATCGCTCGTCGGTCATGCCGTTCCGCACGAGCCACCGCTTGAAGCCGCTCACGTCCACGCCGACCGCGGCGGCGAGGAGCGCGTAGTCGTCCCTGTGGACGACGTGGAGCGTGCAGCGCATGCACCAGGTCCGCGCGAGCTTCCTCGAGTCGTGGAGGAGCGCGTCCACCTGCTCGGTGCTCGCGCCCGCGACGCGCGCCGCGATCGACTTCACCGCGGCGCTCGAGACCTGGGACTGGACGCCCACGAGCCGCTTCACGACGCGGAGGAGGTCCTTCGCGGGCGCGCGCTCCTCGAGCTGGTGGCGCGCGACCCGGAAGGCGAGCGCCTGCTCCGCGGAGACGTCTCTCGGACGGAGCGGCCGCGTCAACGCGAGGGTTCCTCCGGCGAGAGTCTACCCCTGCAGGCCACTTCGCTGCGCTTTCGGGTCAACCGTGCGACGCAACGAACCCGACCGCCCGACGCGCGACGTGCGCCCAAGCACTTACGCGGGTGGAACGATGCGTGCCCTCGAGTCGCCGCTGCCGCGGGTACCACCAGGACTGCTCCATGCCTCGCAAGCTCCACCGCTTCTCCGCCCTCCTCCTCCTCGCCGTCACGACCCCTGCGCTCGCCGAGCCGTCGCGCGAGGAGCTCCTCGCCAAGGCGAAGGCATTCGCGACGACGGGCCGCACCTACGACGGCCGCCACGCGTTCGACGCCGCCGAGATGCGCGAGTGGTCGGAGCTCGCGCGGACGCTCGCGGACGCCCACGGGCGGGTGACGCCGCTCCTCCAGGAGGTCCTCTACGCCGTCGAGAAGGACCACGGCGCATCCTTCACGGGCGGCGCGCGCGCCGCCTTCCAGACCTTCGTCGGCCTCGTGGGCGGCAAGATGAACGGCGCGATCGACATCCCCGCCGACCGGACACCCTACTGGCTCAAGGATGCGCAGCCGCTCGCCGACTTCCGCTCGACGCCCGAGCTCCCCGAGAAGGCGGACATCGTCATCGTCGGCACCGGCCTCACCGGCTCGTCCGCCGCCTATCACCTCGCCGAGGAGGCGAAGAAGCGCGGCCTCACGGTCGTCGTCCTCGAGGCGAACGACCCGGGCACCGGCGCGAGCGGACGGAACGGCGGCAACTTCGAGCTCATCCCGGAGAACTTCGCCGGCGGCTACGGCGAGTACGACGGCCTCGAGGAGGAGCGCTACAAGTTCTGGAGGAAGACCCACCCCGACATGCCCGAGGCCGAGCTCCGCGCGGAGGCGAGGCGCCAGGCCGAGACGATCATGAAGTTCGGCCTCAGGAACGCGCGGCGCATGCTCGACATCGTCGACAAGGAGAAGCTCGCGGTCGACCTCTCCGCGGCGGGCTGGCTCAGGATCGCCTACTCCGCGCGCGAGGAGGACGCGATCCGCAAGGAGGTCGAGCTCGGGAAGGCGAACGGCCTCGACTTCGAGATCCTCACGCCCGCCGCGATCAAGGAGCGCTACGGCCTCGAGACGAAGTTCATCGGGCGCCTCGCGAAGGAGAACGGCAACTACCACCCGTTCAAGTTCGTCACCGGGATCCTCGAGAAAGCGATCGAGCGCGGCGTGAAGCTCTACACGCGGACGCCGGTCCTCGCGGTCGAGGAGGGCCAGGGCGAGCGCCTCGTGAAGACGAGCCGCGGGACGATCCGCGCGAAGACCGTGATCGCGGCGACCAACGCGTTCACGTCGAAGATCTTCCCCGAGCTCCGCGACATCGAGTACTACCAGAGCCAGATCTTCAACCTCGAGCACGTGCTGAACAAGCTCCGCGGGATCACGTTCACCGACAAGGATGGCGACGTGTACTCGAACTTCCCGAGGGGCGGGACGTACGTCGACGAGAACGGCGAGCGCCGCGGGACCATGCACGTGGGCGGCGGCAAGGACCGGCCGGGCGTGGACCCGGCGAAGCTCCGGCGCTCGCGCTCCGTGTTCGAGATGGTCCTCGAGGAGGTCCGCGCTCGCTTCGACGGCGTCGCGAAGCAGCCGCCCTCCCGCATGTGGACGGGGCCGATGGCCTTCACGCCGGATCGGCTCCCCGCGCTCGGGTTCCTCCGCGAGGGGATCATCGTCGCGGCGGGGTTCAACGGCTACGGCGGCACCTACTGCGTCGAGGCCGGCGCGCTGACCGCCGAGATGGCGCTCACGGGCGCGACGCCCGCGAACGCGCCCGAGACCATGTTCTCGCCGAAGCGCCTCGTGCGCCCCGTCGAGAGGACCGCCGTGGCCCCGGACGGCGGGCGCGCCTTCGCGCGCGAGCGCGCGTCGAACCGCGGCCTCAACGACATCCTCGGCGAACGCGTGAAGGGCGAGGTCGACCGCACGAAGAGCGGCGGGACGAGGCGCTGACCCTCGTCTCAGGAGGGCGGCACGCGCCACACCATGATGACGAGCGTCGCGAGCCAGCAGGTGTGCTCGATCATGGCCCCGATCGCGAGACGCTTGACGAGGGGCTGAGCCTCGGCGATCGCGCCGCGCTCGACGGCGGCGCGCATCTTGACGATCGCGGGCAGCCCGAGCGCGAGCCCCGCGAAGAACGCGATGAGCGTGAGGAGGAGCCCGGTGTGGATCCGCGGCGGGACCGCCTTCATGCCGCCGTGCATGAAGATGATCGCGACGCCCGTCGCGATCGTGAGGAGCGCGCTCGCGGTCGTGAAGTTCATCTCGCGCGCGACCGCCGGCACGGCGACCCTGGCCGCCTCGGGGCCGGCGGCGAGCGCCGCGCGGAGGCGGCGCGGCCAGAAGAGCCGCGGCGCGAACCAGCACGAAGCAGAGAGGACGTGGATGGCGAGGACGGCGGTCTCGACGGCGGGGTGCTGCATGGCACCTCCAGGTCCCACCGGGACGGACGTGGGTCCGGGGATCTTACGCCTTCTTGGGCTTCAGGTTCTTGGTGAGCGTGATCATG
>CAZYLP010000117.1:0-5479 GCA_964648345.1 uncultured Planctomycetota bacterium | reverse complement strand
TCATGTTGCCCACATCGTTGTACTCGAGCTTGTCGGTGCACTTGAGCATGAGCATGATCCCGAGCCCGCCGACCCGGCCTTGCTCGTGACGCTCGCGCGCGGCCGTCTGCGCGTCCTTCGTCTGGCCGCGGAGGATGTAGCGGTCGTGGTCGAAGCCCGCGCCCTCGTCCTGGACGACGACGGTGATCTTCTCCTTGTCGAGGAGGTAGAGCACCTTGATGAGCTTGTCCGGGTTGTCCTTGTTGCCGTGCTGGCCCGCGTTGCCGACCGCCTCGCGGAACGCGGCGGCGAGGGCGACCTGGCCCTCCTCGTCGAGGCCCGAGGCGCGGAACAGGCGCTGGCCGAGCTCGTTCGCGCGCTCGACGCTCTGTTCGTTCGTCCCGAACTGGAAGTTGACCTGCTGGTCGAAGATGACCTCTTCCTCGCTCGACCGGGCGAGCTCGCTCTCGGCCAGCATGAGGAGGGTGTAGACCTCGAACGGCTCGACGAGGTGCTCGTCGCCGAGGATGAGGAAGTCCTTGCTCGTCTCCGGGTCGCGGTTGCTCGGGTAGAGCGTGATGAGCGGGACCATCGAGGAGGTCTTCGTGCCCTTTATGTCCTCGATGAGCTTCGCCGAGTCCGGGAGGCCGTGGTCCACGATCGTCAGGTACGCGCCCGCCTGCTGGAGCATCTGCATGCACTGCTCGCGGGTGTTGACGATGTGGACCTTCCAGCCGACGCGCGAGAAGTGGAACTCGATGACGCGCGCGAAGGGGTCGTTCGACGGGACCGCGAGCACGATGCTCGAGAGCTTGGCGCCCTCGATCTGCTTCTGGAAGTTGTCGATCGGCATGAACTGGACGACGTTCTCTGCCGGCGAGATGTACTGGTGGCCCGTCTCCGGGTCCTTGACGATGTGGGCCTTCTTCTCGACGATCTTGATCGCCGCGAAGTCCTTCAGGACGACCTGGTGGCCCTTGAGCAGGTTCGACTTGATCGACTCGATGAGCGCGTCGACGACCTTCTCGGCCTGAGGGGCGGGGAGGCCCGCCTTGCCCGAGGTCTCGTTGACGAGGTCCTTCTTGGCGACGGCTTCCATGGCTTACCCTTTCGCTCCCGGGGCCTTCAGAGCTTCTCGGCGCGGGCGATCAGCTCGTCGGCGGTGAGAGCGCCACGTTCGATCTGGCACAGGATGAATGCGCGGAGCAGCCGGTCCAGCGGCATGGTTGCGAGCAGCCGGGCCTTGTCGGTCGAGATCGACGACGCCGCGGCCTTCGGCTGGTTGGCGACCGCGAGGAACTCGTCGATCTGGTTCAAGGCCTTGCGGATCGCGGCCTTGGGCGCGACCGCGGGCTCGACCATGCGGCGGACGAGGAACTGGACCTCCTCGATGGCCGCGATGTTGTTCGGATCGCTCATGGCGAGGACGAGCGTGTTCGAGTCGTCCGACTTGAGCGGGATGACCTGGTGCTTCTCGAGGAGCTGACGGGGCAGCGTCCTCAAGGCGTCGAGGTCCACGACGTTGGCGTTGATCTCGATCGTCGCGGCCCCGAGGTTCTGCGAGGAGGCCATGATCTCGGCGATGATCGAGTCCTTGACGTAGCCGAGCTTGACGAGGATGTCCTTCAGCTCGCCGCCGACCTTCCGCTGGAAGTCGACCGCCGTCTTGAGCTGCGTCGCGGTGATGACGTTCTCTCGGATGAGGACCTCACCGAGCTTCACATCCTCACTCACGAATGCTCTCCCCCTGTAGATCCCCGGCCGCGCAGCGGGGCGCGGATCGTAGCAGCGTCAGGGCTTGGGGTCAACGCGACCCCCTCTGCCCCGGACCCATGTCGCCCTGAGATGGACGACGCGGTGAGGGGAGAGCTTGCGTCTCGACAATGTAAACGGGCGCTCCTGACGCAATGCGGCGCGCGCCTACTCCGGGTTCTTCTGACCCGATCCGATCTCGAGCGTGACCGGAATCGCGACACCCGCGATGACGACCAGGGAGCCGCCGACCACGAGGGGTCCGAGCCAGGCGCGCTCGGTGACCTCGGAGATCAGGAAGGCGAGGCCCGTGAACACGAAGAAGAGCCCGACGAGGGCGAGGTAGCCGCCCGCGGCGATGATGCCGGCGCGCACGCCGAAGCTCTTCGCCGTCCTCTGTGCCTCGAGCTTCGCGAGGTTCACGCCCTCGCGCACGAGGTTCGGGACGTCGTGCGCCAAGAGCCCCGCCGCGGTGGAGATCTCGGGCGAGATGCTGACCTGACCGTTCGTGCGGCGCTGTAGCCGTTGTTCCACGATGTCCTCTCCTTGCCCTTGCCCTTGCCCTTGCCCTTGCCCTCTCCCACGGAGGGAAAGGGCAAGGGCAAGGGCAAGGGCAAGGAGTGTTGGCCGATTCAGCTCTTCGAGCCGAAGAGGCGGCCGATGCCGTACCCGATGAACAGCGCCCCGAGGATCATCGGGATCGGGTGCGACTTCGCGAAGCCGCCCGCGTCGTCGAGGATCTCGGAGAAGTCCTTCTCGCGGTACTCGTCGATCATGTCCTTCGCCGCCTCGTAACGGCCGGAGACCTCCGCGGTGACGTTCTTCACGACATCCTGGACGGTCCCCTTGGCGTTCTCGATGAGGCCCTCGGCCTTCGCGCCGAGCTGCTTGGGATCGATGTTCATGCGCTCCATGTCGCGTTCTCCTACGCAGAGGACCGAGTCGTCCTCGCGGAGCACGAGAGGAGCAAGCCGTCAGCCGAGCTCTCGCCTGTCGAGAAGAACGGCACCGAGGGCGAGAGCGCCCAGAGCGTAGACAGCCGTCCAGAGGGCCACGCTCGCCACGTAGACCACGGGGAGCGGGAGCTCGTCCGAGTAGACCGCCTCGCCGATCGAGAAGAAGCCGAGGTCGGGGACGACGAGCCGCAGGAAGGAGACCGCACGCGTCGCGCCCATGCCGCTCGACGCCGCGCCCAGGACCGCGGCCCCGAGCGTCGCGGAGGCGGCGACGGAGGGCGGCAGCCTCGTCGCGAGGAGCACGCCGAGCGCGAGGTAGGCGCAGCCCGCGAGGACCGAGAGCACCGTCGCGAGGACCGCGAGCGGCGCGAGGGGCGAGAGGCCCGAGAGCGCGACCCGCCCGAAGAGCGCGAGCGGCCCGAGGACCGCGAGCGCCGCGAAGACCGCCGAGTGGAACGGGCGCCCCGCGCGGCTCCCGCGGACGCCGAGCGAGAGCGCGACCGCGAGCGTGCCCGCGTCGAGCCAACCCGTGCCCGGAGCGCCCGGCGTCGCCGCGTGGACGACGGCGAGGCCGAGGAGCCAGCCCGCGAAGGCGAGCACGCCCGCCGTCCCGAGGAAGGTCCCGAGCACGTACTCGAAGGCCGAGACGCTCTTCGTGAGGACGAGGAGCGCGGTCCCGTCCTGCACGCGCTCCGACGCGCCGAGCGCGCCCGTCGTCGCCGCGAGGAAGACGAGCGCGAGGAGGACGGTCGAGGCGCCGAGGTCGAGCACGAAGCCGCGCGCGTCCCCGAGCGTGAAGATCGCGACCTCGGGCGACGCGAGCGTGAGCGCCACTCCGAGCGCGAGGACGACGCCGGTCACCGGCGCGCGGAGGCCGTCCCGCGCCGTGGTCCGCGCGAGCGCGAGCACCGACTGCGCGCTCACTTGTCCTCCTCCTTGGGCTCGAGGAGCGGCCGCGCTCGGTCCTCGAGGCGCTTCCTCAGCGCGGGCTTCGTGGCGAGCTTCGCGAGCGCGTCGTCGAGGGCCTGCCTCTTCAGGACCGGGAGGTTCACGGTGCCGAGCCGCCTGAGCGCCTCGAGGTCGCCCTCCGCCCGGTACTGCAGGACCTTCCGCTTCCACTCGCGGTGGACGCGGTCCGCGAGCGCGATCCGGCCGAGCGCCTCCTGGTCGTCGCCGCGCGCGAAGGCCTCCCAGGCGCGGAGCCAGTTGCCCGTGAGGATCTGGTACGTCGTGACCTGCGTCGGCGCGTCGCCGCGGACCTCGAACTCGAGGAGCCAGTTGATGAAGTCCTCGTAGCTCTTCTCCGCCGCCCAGGGGAACTCGCGGCGGAACGTCGCGTAGACCTTCCGCGCCTCGGCCTCGCGGCCGTACCGCGAGAGGACGCCGATCGCCTCGATGAGGAAGTCCTTCCGGGCGTCCTCCATCGAGTTCCGGTACAGCGCCGCGTTCGTGTCCGCGGCGCGCGTCTTCTCGTGGCCGTGGCCGTCGTCGGGCTCGTCGTCGTCCTGGACGACCTCGCCTCTCTGCTCGGCCTCCTTCGCGCGCGCGATCGCGTCGTCGTAGAGCGCCAGGAGCCGCCCGACGAGCCGCGGCTCGGGCGCGAAGAAGACCTCGCCGTCCGGGAGGAGCATGAGGCGTCCTCTCCGCACGGCGTGCTTCACGGAGTTGATCGCGAGCCGCTCGAGGCGGCGCGCCTCCTTCGCCTTCCGCTTGGGGCCGAGGCTCTCCGCCGCCTTCACGCCCTCCACGGCCCAGTAGAGCGAGAGCGCGTCGCACCCGCGCCACTCGAGCGGTCCGAAGCGCTCCTCGAGCTCCTTGCACTTCCTCGCATCGAGCCCGAGCCGCTTCACCCACTGGGCGCGGTAGTGCGCGCGGAGGCGCCGGAGGGCGTCCTGGTCCGACTGCTTCGCGAGGTCGCGCGCCTTCTTCGCCTTCGCGAGCGCCTCGTCCCACGCGCCGTCCGTCGCGTCGAGGTCGAGGCCCGCGGCCTTGAGCTCGGCGAGGAGGACCGTCGCCTGCGGGTCGAGCGAGTCCGTCGCGGCGGCGAGCGCGTCGAGCTCCGGGTCCGTCCCGAGCGGCCCGAAGGCACGGACGAGCTCGACGGCGAGGAAGCGCTTGAGGAAGAGGTGGAAGTCGTCGAAGGGCCCGCCGATCTTGTCCGAGTAGATCCGCGAGAGCATGAAGTAGAGCTCGGGCGACCTCGGGTTCAGCTTGATCCCCCGGTCGCGGAGGAGCTCGATCCCGGCGTTGATCCACTTGTAGCGGGTCTCGGCGTCGTCGCTCGCCGCCGAGAGGTTGTAGGCGAGCCCGTGCGCCTGGAAGCTCCAGACCTGGTCGAGCCGCGGCTCGAGGGTCGAGATCCACTGCGCGAGGTCCTTCGCCTCGTAGAACTTCCCCTCCTCCTCGAGGCGGACGGCGCGGAGCCAGAGGTAGTCCACGACGAGCCCGCGGAACGCTCCGAGGAGCACCGTCGGCACCGCGACCTCGGGGGGCGGCGCCGCGGGCGCGGAGGGGCCGAGGATCTCCTTCTTCTGCGCCTCGATCGACGAGCCGACGCCGAGGTTCGTGACGGCGCACGCGGCGGCGACGGCGACGAGCACGAGCGCGCGGACGTTCGGGCTCACGCGGTCGCGAGCTCCCGCCGCTCGAGGACCGCGCTCCCCGCGCCGAGGGCCGCTCCGCCGCCGAGGAGGCCGAGCTTGAGGAGGCTGCTCCCGGTGCCGAGGACGTCGCAGCCCTGCGCGAGCGCTTCGCCCGCGTCGTGGCGCCCGAGGTCGGGCAGCGCCCAGAGC
>CAZYLP010000116.1:0-14440 GCA_964648345.1 uncultured Planctomycetota bacterium | reverse complement strand
GCCGTGCCCTCCGCGTCGGGCGCGGCGCCCACGGCGACGGCACCCCGGAGCGCGCCGCGGCCGGCGGACCGCGGCCCGAAGGCGGCGGTCGTCCGGGCGATCCAGCTCCTCGGCAGTCACGCGACGCCGCTCCGCGACACGGCGCCGATGCTCGCCGCGGGCGTCGAGGCGGCGGCCGATGACGACTCCCGCGCGCAGCTCGTGGGTGCCGCGCGCCGCCGGCTGGATGTCGAGAGGGCGGCCGCCGAGGCGAGCGACGACCTCGACCGCCTTCGCGCGTGCTTCGCGAACGCCGAGCGCGCGGAGGACGTCCTCCGCGCGGCCGGCGGGCCGTCCCCGTCGCCCGCGTTCGTGGTCGTCGTCGAGAAGCTCGCGGCCTGCTGCCTCGGCGTGGTCACCTACGACGACGGGCTCCGCCGCGGCCTCGTGGCCGCGCTCCCGGCTCGCCCGCAGCACTTCGCGCAGATGCTCGCGACGCTCGTCGTGGTGCCGGGGGAGAAGCCGCCCCGGCCGGTCCTCCTCGCGACTCTCGACGCCGCGGTGGCCGCGGTCGCGTCCACCGCCGAGCTCGAGGACGTGAACGAGGTCCGGTTCCTGCGTTGCCGGCTCGCGTTCGACGAGTGGCGCGCGAGCGACGCCGAGGGGACCACCGAGCGGCTCATCCGCGACGGCGAGGACGTCGTCCGCCACGCCCGCATGGGCGTCCTGACCGGCCGCCACCAGGCCGGCTGGGCGCGCTTCGCGCTCGCGATGGGACGGGAGGACGCGGGCGATGCGGCGGGCGCGCTCGAGGACCTGCGGAGCGCGGACGCGCTCGCGCGAGGCGTCCTCCACGCCGACCCGTCCGTCGCGGCGAGCGTCGAGCGGCTGCGCGCCCGGATCCAGCTCCGGCTCCGCGAAGACAAGGCGGCGGCGGCGGCGCTCGATCTCCTCGCGACGTACGTCGGCGAGGAGGAGGCGCGGGGCGTCCGCTCTCACGCGCAGACCCTCCGCGACGTCGCCGTCTCGGACGAGGGGCGGGCGAACGTGCTCCGGTCCCTTCGCGCCCGCGACCCGAAGCCGGCCCGCGGGCGCTAGCGGCGGCGCGGGAGCTCGTTCTTCTCGCCGAGGATCGCCTTGAGGACGCTCGCCGCGACGGCCTCGTTCCCCTTGCTCGTGAGGTGCGCGTCGTCCACGAAGTGCGCGAGGTCGCGCGGGACCTCGGCGGCCGCGTCGACGAGGATCGCGCCCTCCTCGCGGCAGACCTGGCGGATCGCCTCGTTGTAGGCGTCCATGGCGTACTTGAGCGTCGGCGTGTCGAGGTTCTGTCCGTCGATGTGGACGCCCTGGATCGCGGCCTCCTCCGCCGCCGCGATCCCGTCCTTGTAGAGCACGGGCTGCGTCAGGAAGGCGCACGCCGCGCCGGCGTCCCTGCAGAGGAGGGCCAGGCGGTGGAGCTGCTGCTTGAAGTGGGGGATTCCGCGCTTCACGTCCACCTTGGGCGTCGGGTACTTCTTGCCGTCCTTCTCGAACTGGACCTGCCGCTCGCGGCGGTGGCCCTCGTACCACCACTTCTTGTTGTCCGTGCGCGAGGACTCCGCGCGCTTGCGCGCCTCGAGGAGGGCGACGAGGCGGCTCGTGCTCGCGAGCCAGTCCTTGAACTTGGGCGGCGGCGGCGGGAGGGGCGGGGCCTTGGGGTCCCAGTCGAGGCGCATGCTGTCGAAGAAGACGTTGTGCCCGTGGAGGAAGACGCAGAGGTCGGGCTCGAGCGGGAGCACGCGGTTCACGAGCATGCCGAGCGAGTACTCGAGGCCCGTCCCCGAGACGCCCGTGTTCGCGACCTCGACCGGCGGCGCGCCCTTGAAGCGCTCCGCGAGCGCGTCGTCCACGCGGCCCGGGAACGTCCGCTCCTCGGGGAGGAGGACGTTCTCGACCGTCGAGGCGCCGAGGAAGAAGACGCGGTACGTCCCCTTCGGCTTCGCGGCCTCCTTCATGCGCTTCCCGCGGAAGCCGAGCGCGTTCACCTCGAGCTTGAAGACGACGGGCGGCTCGTCGATCGAGAGCCGGTCCATGACCGTGTTCGGCGCGAGGCTCGGGCCGAGGAGCGGGTGGTGGACGTAGAGCGGGGGCGGCGGCGGCGCGACGAGGCGCGCGACGCCCTCGGCGGCGAGGAGGAGGAGGACGCAGACGCCCGCGACCCCGAGGAGGAGCTTCACGATCTTCTCGCGCCGGCCGCTCATCGGAGGAGCTTCTCCAGGACCGGGGCCAGGAGCTCGGAGGCGAGGTCGTGGCCCTTCGCGTTCCAGTGGGTGTCGAGGTCGAAGTAGAGCCCGCCCTGCGCACCCTTCTCGCGGAAGGCGGCGAGCGTGTCCACGCACGGCACGGAGAGCTCGGCCGCGAGCGCCGCGACCTTGCGCTGCGGCTCCTCGAGGTCGAAGTCCTTCTCGTCCACCCCGAAGCGGCGGCAGACCTCGGCGCGCTTCCGTGCGTCCACCTGCACCTCGTCGGGGATGAGGACGATCGCGAGCTTCGCGCCCGCGGCCTGGACGTCCTTCGCGAGCTCGCGGAGGTTCTTCGCGACGAGGCGCCACGCCTCGGCCATGAGCGGCTTCGCCGAGACGCCGCGGCGCCAGTGCTCCATGCGGAAGCGCTCGATCTTCCAGTAAGCGTCCTCGACGAGCGTCGAGCCCTGGACCTCGCGCTTCTCGTCGCGCGACTTCCCCTTCGCGATCCGCTGGTAGAGCTCGGTCGTCTCCCAGAGGCGGAAGAGCTTCGAGAGCCTGAGGACCTTCATGTGCGCGCGCGTCGTCCGCTTCTCCAGGACGAGCTCGCCGTCCTTCCCGAGCACGACCACCGAGTGCGCCTCGCCCTCGTCGGGGCGGTCGGCCTGGAGCGTCTCGGCGATGTCGTTCCCGACGAAGAAGCAGAGCACGACCACGTCGGGCTGCACCGGAGGGAACTTCGCGTCGGTGCGCTGGACCTCGCGGAACGCGACGAGGTGGTGGTACGTCCCCCAGCCCGGGCACGCGAGGTCGATCGTGCGCACGGAGGGCCCGAGCGCGGCCTGGAGTCGCGCCTCGCAGCGGCCGGGGAGCGTCTCCTCGAGCCTGAGCTTCGCCCCGTACATGAAGGAGTCGCCGACGAAGAGGACCCGCTTCTCGCCCGCGGGCTTCGCGGGGACCTCGTCGTCGTCGCGGAAGCCCGCGTCGTCGACCTTCAACGGGACGCCGTCGAAGACCTTCTGCGCGGGGCGGAGGCGGATCCCCTTCTTGATGTCGTCGGTGCCGCCCTCCTGGAGCTGGCCCACGTCGCCCGGACGGAGGATCCTCGCGGCGGCCTCGCCGAACGCGAAGGCGAGGAGCATCGCGAAGAGGAGCGCGAGCACCTTCACGCGGAGCGGGCGCTTCTTCTTCTCCGGAGGAGGAGCCGTCGCCTTCGCCTCGGTCATGACGCGAAGAGCCCTCGCGCGACGACGCGCACGTAGCCGAGGTAACTCTGCGGCGAGAGCGGCTGGAGGGCGATCACCCTCCGGGCGCATTGACGGGCCTCGCCCCCCGACGTGCGCGAGGCGAGGCGGCGGAGCGCATCGGCGAGGCGCCGGCGCGCGACGCGCTCGAGGCCGCGCTCGCGGAGGAGCGCGGCGTCGCGCGCGAGGAGGTCCTCGAAGACGGTCACCGAGTCGCGCTTGAGCTGCTCGGACTTCTTGTCGCCCGTGCCGGAGGCGTTGTCGCCGTGCCAGCGCACGACGACGGTCTCCTGGTCCACGAAGCGCACCTCGCGACGGGGAGCGAGGCGCAGCCAGAGCGCGTAGTCCTGGAGCACGCGGACGCGCTCGTCGAAGCCGCCCGCGGCGAGGGCGGCCTCGCGCTCGAAGACGGTGCCGACGAACGGGATCAGGTTCGGGCTCGTCACGAGCCGCTCGTAGAAGCGGTCGTCCGGGCAGCCCGAGAAGGCGTGCCCCGGCCCGGGCGGGACGGGCTCCCCGTCGGCGTCCACGACGCGCGCCCGCGCGTAGGCGAGGACGGCCTTCGAGGACTCGAGGACGGGCGCGAGCGTCGCGGCGTGCCCGGGCAGCCACTCGTCGTCCGCGCAGCAGAAGCCGACGTACCGGCCGCTCGCCGCGCGGAGGCCGCGGTTGAAGTTCCCGGAGATCCCGCGGTTCTCCTTCGCGAGCTCGAGCTTGACGCGCGGGTTCGAGCCGAACTTCTCCGCGAGGACGCGCGGCGACTCGTCCGTCGAGGCGTCGTCGACGACGACGACCTCGACGTCCGGGAGCGTCTGCGCGAGGCACGACTCGACCGCGCGCACGACGAAGCGCGCGTAGTTGTAGGAAGGGACGATCGCCGAGAGGAGAGGTGCCACCTAGCCGATCGGCCGTCCCCGGAGAGCGTCCTCGACGATGTTCTCGGGGATGTCGAGCGCGTTCCCGAGCCGCTTCACGAGCTTCTGCTCGGTCTGCGTGAGCTTCTTGTCGATCCGGGCGATCTGGACGACCGCCTTGAACATGGAGAGGCGCGCCTCGGCCGACTCGGGCTTGCGGATGTCGGTCGCCTTGCCCGCCGCCACGGAGTCGATGATCCCCTGCGCCTCGCTCGGGAGGAGCTTGAGCGCGCTCGCGTGGCGGTCGAGGAGCATCTTCTCCTCGAACCCGATCGAGCCGTCCACGAGCGCGGCGATCGCGAGGTTCTGGAACAGGTGCTTCGCGTCCATGAGGGCCTCCCGGCGCCCATTAGAGCATCAGTCGAGGTCGAACGAGACATCGAGCTGGGTGTCGCAGGTCGCGACGAGGTCGGCGGCCCAGCCGTTCGAGTTCCCGGGGAAGACGAAGTTGAAGTAGTTCGAGCCCCACTTCTGCTGGTAGTCGTTCGAGACCTGCGAGCCGACGTGGAGGAGCGTCGCCCGACCGAGGCCGCGGTTCGCGAGGCGGGCGAGCGCCGTCGCGCGCTTCCGCGCCCTCGTCATGGCGTCCGTCTCGCTCGCCTTCTTGAGCGCGTCGAGGTCCACCTCGAGGTGCGCCGCGATGATGTCGGTGTCGTCCTCGGCGCCGGTGAGGGCGTTGTCGGCGAGCTTCTCGAGGACCTGCGCGATGCGCTTGCGGGCGAGCGCCGGGGTCACCTTCGAGAGGTCGTGGATCCCGACGAAGAAGCGCCCCGTGAAGGTCGCGCCCGTCTCGCACTTGAAGGACGGGTTCTGCCCGAAGTTCGGCTTGAAGACGAAGCCGTTCGCCTGGAAGCGGGGCGCCCAGTGCGCCTCGACGCGGACGAGCGTCGTGACCGGCGCCTCCTCCGACTCCATGTTCTTGACGAGCGTCTTGAGCTTCTTCTCGAAGTTCTTCGCGGCCTGGGCGCCGTCCTCGCCCGGGATCCGCATGATGTACTCGAGGGTCACACCGCTCGCGGCGACCTCGGCGTGGCCCTTCGCGGAGAGGACGATCCGGCCGTCATCGTCATCGGCCGCCAGGTCGGGAGCCTCCTGGCCTCGCGCGGCGATGGCGCTGGAGGCGAGGAGCGAGGCGAGGAGGATGGCCGCGGGCCGGCTCGGGCTCACGGGCTCAAAGCTAGCACCAAGGAAGCGAAGGAGCCACGGACGAAATCGTCCGTGGCCCCCGCGTGACCGGACCGTGATCAGGTCGACATCAGACGCTGAAGGACGAGCCGCAGCCGCAGCCGCCCTTGGCGTTCGGGTTCGAGATCTTGAAGCCGCTGCCCTGGAGGTTCTCGACGTAGTCGATCGAGATGCCCTTGAGGAACAGGATGCTCTGCGGGTCGATGATGACGTTGAAGCCGTCCTGCGCGAAGATCTGGTCGCCGTCGCGCTTCTCGTCGATCGTGAGGCCGTACTGGAAGCCGGCGCAGCCGCCGCCCTCGACGAAGATGCGGAGAGCCTTGCTCTCGGGCTTCTCCTCTTCCTTGATGAACTGACGGACCTTCGCCTGCGCCGCGGGCGTCAGCGAGAGGGCCGTGCCCGTCTGCTGCGCCGTCGCGGGGCCGTGCGAGTGGCCCTCATGACCATGGTCGTGTCCGTGCCCATGGCCATGCGAGTGACCGTGGTCGTGTCCGTGGCCGTGATCGTGCCCGTGGCCGTGATCGTGGTCGTGACCCATGACTGCTCCTTGCTCCCCGGGACAGCCCGGGCTGAAATTGGTCCTAGAACGATACCATATGCGCGCCGAAGCTCCAAACCGAGCTTTTGGCCGCATCAGACGGTGACGTAGACGTCGTCTCCCTCGATGCTGACCGGGTACGACGGGATCGTGATCCCGGGGTTCATGGCGTGCTGGCCGGTCTTCACGTCGAACGTCCAGCCGTGCCACGGGCAGGACACGCGGCCGCCGTCCACGAAGCCCTCCGCGAGCGGGCCGCCGCGATGAGGACACACGTTGTTGACCGCGTAGACCTGTCCGCCGCACTTGAAGACGGCGACCGTCTGGCCTCCGGCCTGAACCGCGACACCGACGCCCTCCTGGAGCTCGGATGTCTTCGCGACCTTCACCTTCTCGGACACGTGTCTGCTCTCCGCGGAGTCCGATCCTAACCCGGGGCAGCCTGGTAGGATTCCCCCCTCGCAGGAAAGAAAAGACATGGAGCGTCTCTACCTCGCCTTCCTCTGCTTCTTCAGGATCCTGTTCGGCCGGCCTCTCCCGATCGAACAGCTCCCGGCGTGGGCCATGCCGCTCGCCCCGCCGCCCGTCCACCTTCCGATCGCGTTCGGAGCGACGCCGGGCGCCATGCCGCGCTCCATGATCCCGAAGCGTGAGAGCGGGACGAGCTCGTCCACCGCGACGGCGCCGAGCCCCGCGCCCACTCCTCCGCCGGCTCCGACTCCTCCGCCGGCTCCGACTCCGCCGCCGGCTCCCGCCATCGACGAGGCGAAGATCCGCGAGCAGGGCGCGCTCGGTTGCCTCGGGCTCCTCCAGCGCGAGGGCCGGCTCCTCGATTTCCTCATGGAGAAGATCGACGCGTACCAGGACGCGCAGATCGGCGCGGCGGTGCGCGCGATCCACGCCGGCTGCAAGAAGGCGATCGCCGACCACGTCTCGCTCGAGCCCGTGCTCCCCGGCCAGGAGGAGTCCTCCGTGACCGTCGAGCCGAACTTCGACGCGCGCGCGATCCGCCTCACGGGGAACGTGAAGGGGAACCCGCCCTTCAAGGGGACGCTCAAGCACCACGGCTGGCGCGCGAAGCCGGTCAAGCCCTTCGGGCAAGGGGCCGGCGACACCACGGTCGTCGCGCCGGCGGAGGTCGAGCTTTGAGCAAGAAGGACAAGGACAAGGCGAAGGGCGGCGCGAAGCCGGCCGAGAGCGGTCCGCAGAAGAAGCCCGACGCCCCGGCGCCGGCGACGACCGGCGGGGGATCGAACGGGGGGAGTGGCCCCCGGTTCGTCGTCGGGATCGACCTCGGGACGACGAACTGCGCGCTCGCGTACATCGACTCGAGCGAGCCGGTCGCGCCGGGAGAGGCCGCGAAGGTCCACACGTTCCAGGTGCCGCAGCTCACCGCCCCCGGCAACGTCGCGGCGCAGACGACCATGCCGTCCTTCCTCTACCTCGCGGGCGAGCACGACCTCCCCGTCGAGCAGCGGAAGCTCCCGTGGAAGGACGAAGGCGTCGGGGTCGTCGGTCTCCTCGCGCGCGACCAGGGCGCGAAGGTGCCGGCGAAGCTCGTCTCGTCCGCCAAGTCGTGGCTCTGCCACCCGGGCGTGGACCGCAAGGGGAAGATCCTCCCCTGGGGAATCGAGGACCCGAACGCGACCGACCGCGTCTCGCCCCTCGAGGCGTCGGCGCGGTACCTCGAGCACCTGCGCCGCGCGTGGGACCACGAGATGGCGAAGGGCGATGCGGCCCTCGGGCTCGCGCAGCAGGACGTCCTCCTCACCGTCCCCGCGAGCTTCGACGCCGTCGCGCGCGAGCTGACCGTCGAGGCGGCTCGCATGGCGGGGCTCGAGCGGATCACCCTCCTCGAGGAGCCGCAGGCCGCCTTCTACTCGTGGCTCGAGAAGCAGGCGGAGGGCTGGCGGAAGGTCCTCAAGGTGAACGACCTCGTCCTCGTCTGCGACGTGGGCGGCGGCACGACGGACTTCACGCTCATCGCGGTCAAGGAGCAGGAGGGGAACCTCGTCCTCGAGCGCACCGCGGTCGGCGAGCACCTCCTCCTCGGTGGCGACAACATGGACGTGGCCCTCGCGCACGTCCTCGCCGAGCGGCTCAAGGGGCAGGGGACGAACCTCGACGCGTGGCAGTCGCGCGGCCTGTGGTACTCCTGCCAGCGCGCCAAGGAGGAGATCCTCGGCGACGCGGCGAAGACGAGCTCGCCCGTCGTCGTCCTCGGCCGCGGCTCGAAGCTGATCGGCGGCACGATCAAGACCGAGCTCACGCGCGACGACGTCGTGAAGACGATCGTCGAGGGCTTCTTCCCGAAGGTCGGCGCCGACGCGCGGCCGCTCCTCCGCTCGAAGACGGGCTTCCAGGAGATCGGCCTCCCCTTCGAGCCGGACGCCGCGGTGACGAAGCACCTCGCGCGCTTCCTCGGCCGGCAGGGCGATGCGAAGCCGACCGCGATCCTCTTCAACGGCGGCGTCTTCAAGGGGAAGGAGCTCCGCGCGCGGACCCTCGAGGTCCTGAGCTCGTGGCTCCCCGCTCCGGCGAAGGCCCTCGAGGGCGAGGACCTCGACCTCGCCGTCGCGCGCGGCGCGGCCTACTACGGCCTCGTCCGGCGCGGGAAGGGCGTGCGGATCCGCGGCGGCACGGCGCGGAGCTACTACGTCGGGATCGCCTCCTCGATGCCCGCGGTCCCCGGAGTGCCGCCGCCGCTCAAGGCGCTCTGCGTCGCGCCCATGGGCATGGAGGAGGGCTCCGAGGTCGAGGTCCGCGGCCGCGAGTTCGCGCTCCTCGTCGGCGAGCCCGCCGAGTTCCGCTTCCTCGGCTCGACGACGCGCAAGACCGACCAGGTCGGCGCCCTCGTGGACCGCTGGGACGACGGCGAGATCGCCGAGCTGGCGCCGGTGAAGACGACGCTCGAGGAGGGCAAGGAGGGCGCGACGATCCCCGTGAAGCTCCACGCGAAGGTCACGGAGATCGGCACGCTCGAGCTCGCCTGCGTCGCGAAGGACGGCCGCCGCTGGAAGCTCGAGTGGAGCGTCCGCGAGGACTCGTAGCTATCGCTTCGTGACGGCCGCGAGCGCGCGCGTCGAGGCGACGCCGTCCTCGATGTCGAGCGTGAAGCCGTCGCCGCGGAGGTGGACCTCGGGCTTCGTGAAGCGCGTGCCCTGGCCCCGCTCCGCGATCTCGGAGAGCTCGCCCGTCTTCACGCAGAGGTGGCGCCGCGCCGCGGAGTCCGTCACGTCGATCTCGACGTCCGCGAGCTCGCCCTGCCAGATCGCCCAGGCCGGGCGGCTCGCGAGCGACTCCTCGCGGTCGGGGCGCGCGGCGCGCTCGGCGACGGGCGGGAGCGCGAGGCGCGTGATCGTGGCGCTCGCGCGCCGGATCGCCACGTGTCGCGCGACGAGCCGCTTCCTGAGGAGCGAGACGCCGTCGAGCTCGATGTCGAGCTCCGCGATCGTCGCGCGGCCCGCCGCCGTCACGATCGTCACGTCGCGCGCGTGGATCCGCCGCCCGTAGATCGACGCGTCGATGCTCCCCGCGGTCACCTTCTCGCACGAGCCCAGCTCGGCGGCGAGGAGCACTGGCAGCTCGGTCTCGACGACCCAGCGGCCCGCGAAGCCCGAGAGGAGGAGCGGGAGCACGGCGAGCACCGCGGCGAGCACGAACCACTTCTTGAGCGGAGGCAGCGAGCCCCAGACCTCGTCGGTCCAGCGCGTGCGGACGAGCGCCTTCCAGTCGTCGCGCGGCTTCTTCTTCCGCTCCTTGCGTTCGCGCCGCGCGCGTTCGGCGAGGAGCTTCCGCTGCACGAAGAAGCCGATCGCGCCGAGGAGCGGCCCGGCCGCGAGCGCGGCGAGGAGCGCTCCGAGCACGGAGTGACGCTCGAGCCCGAGGAGCGCCACGAGCGGCGCCGTCGTGATCGTGCGCTGGAGCTCGGACGGGCTCGCGTGGAGCGAGCGCCCGACCCCGTCGAGCGCCGGGTCGAGCACGGCGAGGGATATCCCCTTCACCATGCAGAGAGTCGCGAGGGCCGTGGCGGCGCTCGCCTCGGTGAAAGCGATGAGGAAGAGCGCGAAGAAGAAGAGCCCCGAGTCCCAGGGAGCGAGCCCCGCGAGGACGCCGAGAGCGAGGCCCGCGGCGATGCGGCCGGCTCCGTGGCTCCGGACGTCGAGCGCGCGCGCGAACCAGCCCTTGTCGCTCGTGCTCATGACCCTGCTCCCTGACGGCCCCTGACCGGCCCGGGCTCCCTGCGCACGGCGTGCCAAGCGCGGGCGACGAGACTTCGGTCGCCGCGGATGGCGCCGTCCGACGACAGACGTCAACCGGAATTGAGCAAGGAGTTGCTCAACGTCAGGGCCTTCTCGAACGCGCGGAGCGCTGACATGATCGAGCGCTCATGGAAGCCGAGACCGAACCGCACCTCGCCCGCACGGTGCTCGTCCGCGGAGCGCTCCTCGGAGCCGTGCTCGCGGGCGTCTTCGCCTTCGCGTTCCAGGGCGAGGGGAGCACGTTCACCCTCGGCGCCGCGCTCGCCGGCTTCTTCGCTGGGCTCGTCCTCGGCGCGGCGACGCTCGTCGAGGCGCGGGCGCGCTGTCACGACCCGTCGTTCGAGCGCGACGTCGTCGCGTTCGCCGCGACGACGCTCGTCGCGTTCGGGGCCGGGTGGCTCATCATCTTCCAGGTGCCCTACACGGTCGCGACGCTCGAGAACGGGTCGCTCGAGGCGGGGCTGCGGGTCCTGCGCAGCGTCCACCGCGAGGTCCGGCACGACCCGGGCATCTTCTTCTGCCTCATCGGGACCGTGGCGCCGATCTTCGGCGCGAACGCGTTCATCCGCCTTCGCGAGCTCGGGAGGCTCTGGCGCTCCGGCGGCTCGGTCTTCCTCGGCGCGCTCGCGTCGGCGCCGAGCTTCCTCTTGCTCCTCGCCTACATCCGTTCGACGAGAGAGCGGCTCATCTTCGGCGCGTGCGTCGCGGCCTGCGTCGTCGCGATCCCGCTCGTTCACGAGGTCGCCGACGCGATCGAGCGCCGGCTCGCAGCGAGGGAGGCGTGAGCGACGAGGAGGCCCCGCGCGACGAGGGCCCGAGCCTCGTCCGCCTCGTGCTGCTGCGCGGACTCCTCCTCGGCGTCGGGCTCGGCCTCGTCTTCACCCTCGCCCTCTGGGACCTGAAGCACCTCGGGTTCGGCCCCGCGGTCGCTGGTCTGGGCGCGGGTGTGATCCTCGCCGCGACGACCGTGGTCGAGGTCGTTGCGTTGCGCCGCGAGCCAACCAAGTGGCGCGCCGTTCGAGGCGCGGGTGCCGCTTCGCTCGTCGCCTTCGGCGGCGTGTGGGTCGCGATCTTCCAGGTCCCGTACACGACCGTGGCGATCGGGGAGCTCTCGACGGTCGCCGCCTTCAAGGCCGTCGAGACGACGTGGGATCGAGTCAAGGCGATCAAGGGCGACTTCTTCGGGACCGCGCTCGTCGTCGCCGCGATCTTCGGCGTCGCGACGTTCGTGCGACTCGCCGGCCTCGGCGCACGAGGCCGCCTCGTCGGCTCCGTCCTCGTCGCGCCCGTCGCGTGCGTCCCGGGGCTCCTCCTCATGTTCGTTCGACAGGGGAGCGCGCAGGCGAGCATCGTGTTCTGCGTCCTGGGTTGCCTCGTGGCCGTGCCCCTCTTCCTCGAGACGGCGGACACGATCGAGCGGCGTCTGCGCGGCCGCGCGAGGACCTGAGTGCGCGCCGTCCTCGTCCGCACGCTCGCGTTCTTCCTCCTGATCGGGGTCCCGACGATCGCCTTCGACGTCGTCTACTGGGACGCGCCGCTCCCGCGCGCGCTCTGGTCGCCCTTCATGGTCGCGCTCCGCCTCACGGCGACGGCGCTCGTCGCGGCGGTCATCGAGCGGCGCTGGAGGAAGCCCTGGATGCCCCTCCTCGTCCTCGTCGCGTCGGCCGTCATCTACGCGCTCGGCTACGTGCAGACGGAGTACGTGAACGCGCGGTTCGCGCCGTCCTCGGCGAGCGGCCTCCACGCGGGGTTGAGCGGCCTCCTCGAGCTCGCGAAGCGAGCCCCCGAGAGGCCGCGCTACTTCGCGCTCCTCTTCCTGATCGTCTCGATCCCCTTCGCGGTCTCGAGCGCGGCGCGTCTCCGCGCGAACACCG
The DNA here is from genome assembly GCA_964648345.1 of uncultured Planctomycetota bacterium. Classification (GTDB taxonomy): domain Bacteria; phylum Planctomycetota; class J058; order J058; family JACQDU01; genus CAZYLP01. Next base: position 2,222 of record CAZYLP010000116.1, on the reverse strand, counting down.
CGAAGGTCGCGACGAGCATCACCGCCTTCGCGACGTTCTTCCTCGTCGTCCTCCTCCTCGAGCCGTTCCGCGCGGAGGTCGGCCGTCCCCTGGCCGCGTTCGTCTGCCTGAGGACGATCTTCTGCGGGCTCCTCCTCCCCGCGGTCGCTCACATCTCGGACCGATACGAGTTAAAACAAGACCCCGAGTGACCGAGCCCAACCAACCTCCGCTCAGCCGTTACCTCGTGGGGATCGACCTCGGGACGACGAACACCGCGCTCGCGTACGTCGATCGTCGAGGAGGCCGCGCGGCGCGGACGATCAAGCAGCTCCCGCTCCCGCAGCTCGTCGCGCCCGGCGAGGTCGCGGAGCGGCCCATGCTCCCCTCGGTCGGCTACGTCCTCGGCGAGCACGACATCGCCGCGGAGAGCGCGAAGCTCCCCTGGCGCGACGCGCCGAAGCCGGGCGAGCTCGTCCTCGGCGAGCTCGCGCGCGCGCGCGGAGCGGTCGTCCCCGGACGGCTCATCGCCTCCGCGAAGTCGTGGCTCTGCCACCCGGGCGTGGACCGGAAGGCCGCGATCCTCCCGTGGGGCGCCGAGGCCGAGGTCCCGAAGCGCTCGCCCGTCGAGGCGAGCGCGGCCTACCTCACGCACCTCCGCGAGACCTGGGACGCGCACTTCGCGCAGAACGACCCCGCGCGCAAGATGGCCGCGCAGGAGGTCGTGCTCACCGTCCCCGCGAGCTTCGACGAGGTCGCGCGCGAGCTCACGCTCGAGGCCGCGCGCCGCGCGAACATGCAGCCCGTCCTCCTCGAGGAGCCGCAGGCCGCGCTCTACGCGTGGATCGCGGCCCACGAGGAGGACGCGCTCACGATCCTCGCGCCCGGGGAGCAGGTGCTCGTCGTGGACGTGGGCGGCGGCACGACGGACTTCTCGCTCGTCGGCGTCAAGGCGCACGAGGAGGAAGGGCTGACCTTCGAGCGCACGGCCGTCGGCGACCACCTCCTCCTCGGCGGCGACAACATGGACCTCGCGCTCGCGAGGAAGGTCGAGGAGAAGCTCCTCGGCGCCGAGAAGCTCGACGTCGCGCGCTGGAGCTCGCTCGCCTACGCGTGCCGCAAGGCCAAGGAGGAGCTCCTCGCGGCCGGTCCGGACGCGAAGATGCCCGTCGTCGTCCCCGGCCGCGGCAGCAAGGTGATCGGCGGCACGCTCACGCACGACCTGACCGCCGCCGACGTGAACGCGCACATCGTCGAGGCCTTCTTCCCGCTCGTCGCGAAGGACGAGCCGCCCATGAAGCGCGCGCGCACGGGCCTCGCCGAGCTCGGCCTCCCGTACGTGCAGGAGACGGCGGTCACGCGTCACCTCCGCGCGTTCCTCACGCGTCACGGCGCGGAGGGCAAGCTCGCGCGCGTGGACTGGGTGCTCTTCAACGGCGGCGTCATGAAGGCGAAGGTCCTCCGCGACCGCGTGATCGACGCCCTCGAGCAGTGGTTCGAGAAGCGGCCGCGCGTCCTCGACGCCGTGGACCTCGACCTCGCGGTCTCGCGCGGCGCGGCTTACTACGCGCTCGTCCGCCGCGGGAAGGGCATGCGGATCAAGAGCGGCGCCGGCCACGCCTACTACGTCGAGGTGGGCGGCGTCTCGAAGACGGAGCGGAACGCTCTCTGCCTGATCCCGCGCGGCCTCGAGCCGCTCAAGGAGGTCAAGATCGAGGAGCGCCCGCTCGAGCTCCGCGCGAACGCGCCGGCCGCGTTCCCGATCTTCGGCTCGACGTTCCGCGACGACGCGCCGGGCGCCGTGGTCCCGATCGACGACGACTTCGACGAGCTGCCGCCGATCCACACGGTGATCCGCTTGAAGAAGCGCTCCTCGCAGCGGACGAGCATCCCGATCACGCTCTCCGCGAAGCTCACCGAGCTCGGGACGCTCGAGCTCTGGTGCCAGGCGCGCGACGGCCCGCGGCGCTGGAAGCTCGAGTTCGACACTCGCGGCCAGGCGCCCGTGCCTCAGGCCTCGAGCGCGACCGCCGCGGCCGCGCCCGCGCCCGAGGACGAGGACGCCGTCCCGCTCGACCCCGCCGAGGACGTGATCCCCGGCGCGGAGATCGACCCCGCGAAGGTCGCCGCCGCGGTCGCTCTCGTGAAGTCCGCGTTCGACGTCCCGGCGGGCGAGTCGAAGCGGCTCGAGAAGCGCGGGCGCGAGCTCGAGGCGATCGTGGAGCAGCCGCGCGAGGCGTGGC
>CAZYLP010000115.1:12369-14470 GCA_964648345.1 uncultured Planctomycetota bacterium | reverse complement strand
GCGCCCGTCGCGCACGAAGCCGCTCACGCCTCCGAGCGCTCGTCTCCCGGGCCTCTCGAAGGCGGCCGAGAAGGCGTGCCTCGCACTCCTCGAGACCGAGAAGGAGAAGCGGCCGAAGGACATGGCCGCGGTGGCCGCGCTCGTGGGGCCGCTCGGCGCGGGCTGATAAGATCCCGCCATGACCGAGTCCGCCGCCGCGCTCGCCGAGTCCGCGCTGGCCCGCGCCCAGAAGGAGGCCGAGGCCGCCCTCGAGCGCTTCCTGCCGAAGGACGAGCCGGCGAGGCTCCACGAGGCGATGCGCTACTCGACGCTCGGCGGCGGGAAGCGGGTCCGGCCCACGCTCTGCCTCCTCGCCGCGGAGGCCGCGGGCGGCGAGAAGGGCCGCGCGCGCGCGCTCGGAGCGGCGTGCGCGCTCGAGTGCATCCACGTCTACTCGCTCGTCCACGACGACCTCCCCGCCATGGACGACGACGACCTCCGCCGCGGGCGGCCGACGAGCCACAAGGTCTACGGCGAGGCCGTGGCGATCCTCGTGGGCGACGGCCTCCAGGCGCTCGCGTTCGAGGTCCTCGTCCAGGAGTACGCCGACGAGCCGCCGCTCCTCGCCGACCTCGTCCGCGAGCTCGCGTTCGCCGCGGGCTCGCACGGCATGGTGGGCGGACAGGCCATCGACATCGCGTCCGCCTCGATGCCGCGCGAGGAGCGCGCGCTCGAGGGCCTCCACCGCCTCAAGACCGGCGCGCTCCTCCGCGCGAGCGTGCTCATGGGGGCGCGCGCGGGCGGCCTCTCCCTCCGCGACCCGCGCTTCGACGCGCTCGACCGCTACGCGCGCGCGACGGGGCTCGCGTTCCAGGTCGCGGACGACATCCTCGACTCGACGCAGCCCGCGGAGAAGCTCGGCAAGACCGCCGGCAAGGACGCGGCGCAGGGCAAGCTCACCTACGTCTCCCTCCTCGGCGTCGAGGGCGCGCGAAGGAAGGCGAAGCTCCTCGAGGAGGAGGCGCACCGCGCGCTCGAGCCCCTCGGCGCGGCCGGCGCGACGCTCCGCGCGCTCGCGACCTTCATCGTCTCGCGGACGAGCTAGGCGGGGCGGCCGTGGGCTCCGCGATGCTGGGACCCTACGAGGTCCTGCGGACCCTGGGCCGCGGCGGGTCGAGCACCGTCTACCTCGTGCGCGCGCCCGACGGCCGGTCGCTCGCCGTGAAGGTCCTCCGCGACGCGCCGCCGGCGGCGGTCGCGCGCTTCGCCCGCGAGCAGAAGCTCCTGAGCGAGGTGACCGAGCTCGGCGGCTTCGTCCCGATCCTCGACTCCGGGGCGTCCTCCTCGGGCTCGTGGTTCGCGATGCCCCTCCTCGAGGGAGGGACGCTCGCGAACAAGCTCGAGCGCGGTCCGCTCCCCGTCGCGGAGGCGGTGGACCTCGTCCGCACCCTCGCGTGGACGCTCGCCCGGGCGCACGAGCGGGCCGTCGTGCACCGGGACGTGAAGCCCGCCAACGTCCTCTTCGACGCCGCGGGGCGGCCCTGGATCGCGGACCTCGGCCTCGCGAAGCACCTGGGCGCTCAGGGCGGGCTCTCCCTCTCGCGGACGGGCGACATGCGCGGGACGATCGGGTACGCGCCGCCCGAGCAGCTCATGGACTCGAAGTCCGTGAGCCCCGCGGCCGACGTCTTCGCGCTCGGCGCGGTCCTCTACGAGTGCCTCGCGGGGCGGCCGGCGTTCCAGGGCGCCACGGTCCTCGAGATCGTGACGCGCCTGACGGGAGGGCCGCCGCCCGCGATCCGCACGCTCAGGCCGGAGACGCCGCGGTGGGTCGCCAGGATCGTCGGGCGGTGCCTCATGCCGGGCCCCGGGGAGCGGTTCGCCGACGCCGGCGCCCTCGCGCGGGCGCTCGAGGCGGGGCCGAAGGAGGCGTCGCGCCGGGGAGTGGCGATCGGGGGCGCCGCGGCGGTCGTCGTGGCGGGCGTCGCCGTGGGGGCCGCGGCGTGGATCCTCGGAGGGCGGCCGACAGACCGTTCGGTCCAGAAGGACCCGACCGACCGTTCGGTCCAGAAGAACCCGACCGACCGTTCGGTCCAGAAGAACCCGACCGACCGTTCGGTCC
>CAZYLP010000115.1:0-12269 GCA_964648345.1 uncultured Planctomycetota bacterium | reverse complement strand
AGAAGGACCCGACCGACCGTTCGGTCCAGAAGGACCCGACCGACCGTTCGGTCCAGAAGGACCCGACCGACCGTTCGGTCCAAACGAAGGACCCGGACGGAGCCTCGGCACGGAAAGCCGCGCTCGCCGAGACCCTCGCCCGGGCGCGGGCCGCCATCCTCCTGGCCCCGTCGAACACCGCCGCGATCAAGAAGGACGTCGAGGCGGTCGTGGCCCTCGATCCCGACAACGCCCTCGGGTGGGCGATCCTCGCCGAGGTCGCGGCCACCCGGAGCCCCGGCGACGAGGCCTTCGCGCACGCCACGCGGGCGCTCACCCTGGACCCCAGGGAGCCGCTCGCGCTGTCGGCCCGGTCCGCGGTCCTCGCCGAGCGCGACGACGGCCCGGGCGCGCTCGCCGACGCCGAGCGCGCGATCGAGCTCGGCGGCGAGGCGTGCCTCTTCCGCCTGCGGCGCGGTTACGCTCACCGCACGTGCCGGAACTTCGACGCGGCGCGCACCGACTTCCTCCGCGCGACCGAGCTGTCGCCGGACGCCTCGATCCCCTGGGTCATGCTCGCGGCCATCCTCGCGATCGGAGGTGACCCGCAGGGAGCGCGGAACGCGCTCGACCGCGCCGTCGAGCGCGACCCGAAGAACCCCTTGGCGCTCGCGAACCGCGGGGCGTTCAGGAACGAGCTCGGCGACTTCGGGGGAGCGATCGAGGACGCCACGCTCGCGCTCGCGCTCGACTCGAGGAACGCGGACGCGCTCGGCGTCCGGGCCCAGGCGTACACGAGCCGGAACGAGTGGCCCGAGGCCGTGAAGGACCTCGAGCGCGCGGTCTCGCTCGACCCGAAGCGGCGCACGCTCTGGCACAACCTCTCCTGGGCTTGCGTCATGACCGGCGACTTCGAGAAGGCGCGCGACGCCGCGACGCGCGCGCTCGAGATGAGCGAGCACTCGATGACCTACGAGATCCGCGGCCGCGCCTACGAGGGGCTGGGAGACCGGCCGAAGGCGATCGCCGACTACGAGCGGTGCCTCGCGCACGGCCCACCACCCGCCGTGCGCGCGCGGGTCGAGGCGAAGCTGTTGGAGCTCCGGGCGCGGTGAACGCGACGGCTCGCGCCGTCAGCCCCGCTTGGCGGCGCGTATCGTGTCGAGGAGCGACACGCGCGCCGTGTACGCGAGCTCGTCCTTCGCGCGCTCTCCCGAGAGGACGAGCGGATACCTGAGGAAGTCCGCCTGCGGCGTCTCGAAGCGGTAACCGACGACCCGGCGGAGGATCTTCGCGACCGGATAAGCGAGCACGTGCGGCAGCGTGAGCGGCGTGCGCTCGAGCGCGCGGAGGATCTCGGAGAGCGGCACGGGCCCCGGGCCCGGGATGTTGTAGACGCCCGACTGGTTCGAGCCGAGCGCGAGCTCGATCGCGCGGACGACGTCGTCCTCGTGGACGAGGTCCATCATCGGGTCGAAGCCGAGGAGCACGGGCACGGGCGAGCCGTTCAGGTACTCCTCGAAGGGCGTCGTCACGTTCGGACCGACGATGTGCGCCGGACGGAGGAGGACCGTCGTCGTCTCCGGGTGGCGGTAGAGCCAGCTCTGGACGTACTGGTCCGCCTCCACGCGGTCGCGGATCTCGGGGTAGCGCTCGATCGCGCGGAGCGGCGCTTCCTCGTCGATGAAGGTCGGGTTGAGCGGATGCGCGCCGTAGCAGGCGCCCGTCGAGAGGACGACGACGCGCGAGACGTGATAGGTCGCCGCGTGCTCGAGGAGACGCATGGTCCCGATGACGTTCGCGCGGTAGCGGTCGGGAGTCGGGACGCGGGGGTCGTCGCGGAACGCTACGTGGACGAGCGCGTCCGGCCGCTCGCGCTTGAAGACGTCCTCGGCCGTGCGCTTGTCGAAGGGCGCGACGTAGATCTTGGCGCGGCCCTCGGCCTCGCTCTTTCCGTTCCGATCGTGCTGGTCGATACCGACGACCTCGAAGCGCTCGGGGAGCTTCCGGCAGAGGAGCGCTCCGAAGCCGCCGGCCGCGCCGGCGACGAGCACCTTCCGCGCGGGCGCCGAGGCCGCCTCCCAGCCGTGGACGGCCTCGAGGCGGACGCGCCCCGAGTCGCGGGGCTTCTCGTCCTCGTCGCGGCGCTCGCGGTTCTTCGTGTCGCCGCTCACGTGAAGATCCCCGTGCGCAGGGCGAGCCCTTCGCGGACGAGGCCCTGGACCGCGGCTCGGACGAGCTCCGCCTTCTTGCGCGCCGCGTCCTCCGGCTCGTCGGGCTCGCCGGCGAGCTTCATCGGCTCGCCCACGATCATGCGGATCTTCGTCGGGAGCGGGAGCGCGCCGATCGGCCCGAGCCACGGGAAGAAGGGCGTCACGGGCAGCGAGGGCAGGTTGAACATCTTCGCGATGGGCTTCGCGTCCCAGATCCCGGGCATCGCCTCCTCGGCGCCGACGATCCCGACCGGGACGACGGGCGTGCCCGTCGCGACGGCGAGCCGCACGAAGCCGCTCCCGAACTCGCGGAGCTCGTAGCGCTCCCAGATCGTCTTCGAGATCCCGCGCACTCCCTCGGGGAAGACCATGATCGCCTCCTCGTGCTCGAGGAGGCGCTTGCAGTTCTGGGGCTCGCCGAGGACGTGGCCGAGCCGGGCGACGAGCGAGGAGAGGAACGGCGTGTTCGTGATGAACCGCTCGCCCATGCCGCGCGGCAGGCGCGGCGGCTCGCGGTCGAGGAGGCAGGCGATCGTGAGGAGGAACCCGTCCCACGCGACCTGGCCGCCGTGGTTGGCGATGAGGAGGACCCGGCCGTCCGGGACCTTCTCCATGCCCTGCACCTCGACGCGGAACCACTTCCGGTAGAGCCAGGCGCCGATCGAGTAGATCGGGGCCGCCGCTCGCGGGGAGAAGCCCCACGGGTCGTAGCCGAAGCTGTTGAGGCGCGTCGGCAGCCGGCCGAGGCGGTCCGCGACCTCGGGGTCCACGAGGCGCGAGCGGAGCGCTCCCTCGAGGCCATCCAGGACCCGCCAGTAGGTCGTACCCACGGGCTTACTTTGACCCTATCCGCGGGCTTTCGTAAAGTGGGGCCCACCTATGCCGAAGCTCGAGATCCTGAGCGGCAAGCGCGAAGGCGACACGGTCGACCTCTCGAACGAGGGGCTCGACATCGGAAACCGCAAGACGGCGAAGCTCTCGATCCGCGACCCGTGGATCTCCTGGAATCACGCCAAGATCGTCTTCGAGGACGGCCGCTTCATCATCGAGGACCTCGGCTCGTCGAACGGGACGCAGGTGAACGGCCGCAAGGTCACGCGCCAGCCGCTCGCGGCGTTCGACGAGATCCTCCTCGGGAAGACGCGGATCCGCTTCGTCGAGAAGGAGGGCCAGGCGCCGCCCGCGGGCAGCGGCAACATGTCCGACGAGCAGGCGGGCTCGACTCTCCGCCTCACGCGGAACGAGATGGGCGGCTTCAACCCGGCCGGCCTCTTCGACGCGAGCGAGAAGGTCGCGACCCTCGAGAAGGAGCGCGACGAGCTCAAGAAGAAGCTCGACGTCCTCGAGCGCTTCCTCGACCTCACGCCGGAGGAGCGCGCCGCGGGGAAGGGCGCCTCGGGCATGGGCCCCGTCGTCGTCTCCTCCGCCGCGGGCGCCGGAGTCGATGTCGCGGCGGCCGAGAAGGCGCGGCAGGAAGCCGTGACGAAGATGATCGAGCTCGAGGGCAAGGTCGCCGCCGCCGAGGTGCGCGCCGTCGAGGCCGAGAACCGAGTCAAGGCGGGCCTGGAGGAGAAGAAGAAGGAAGTCTCCAAGCTCAAGACGAAGCACGAGGAGGAGACGCAGACCCTCAAGCTCGAGAAGACGCAGGCCGAGGACGCCCGCGCCCGCGCCGAGGAGAAGGTCGCCGAGCTCACGAAGAAGGTCGAGTCCGCCGCCGAGGAGGCGAACGCCCGCGCCGACAAGCTGGCCAAGGAGCTCGAGACCGCGCGCAAGAGCGCGATCGACGCCGAGGCGCGCGCGAACAAGTTCGAGCAGAAGCTCGACGATCAGCGCCGCGCGACTGGCCGCCTCTCCGCGAGCGGCGTCGCGGCGAACCCCGAGCTCGACGCGCTCAAGGCCGACGTCGCGCAGGCGAAGGCCGAGCGCGACGAGTGGAAGCGGAAGCACGACGAGACGCGCGCCGAGATCGATCGCATCTCGATGGAGCAGATCGAGCTCGAGGACGAGCTGAGGAAGAAGATCGCGGACCTCGAGGGCGAGCTCAAGAAGAAGAGTTGAGGCTGTGCCGTACTGGAACGGCGACAAGAAGGGCGAGGGATTCGAGTTCCACGTCCTCGCCGCGGCCATGGCGATCTCTCTCGTCGTCATGGGCAGCGGCGACTGGTCGATCGACGCGTGGATCGCGGAGAGTCTCACCGCGAGTCCGTGAGTCGGACCGTCCGCGCGATCAGGCCGGGATCTTCAGGCTCGCGCACAGGCGAGCGCTGTCCGCGCCTCCGGCGAGATGCTCCTGGATCAAGCCCTCGCGGAGACCCGTGCGGCTCGGGAGGAGGGTCCCGAGCCCCGACCCTTCCAGCACACGCGCCACGAGGAGGGCCCCCGCGACGATCGTGTCGGTCCGGTGATCGGGGAGCCTCTGGACGGTGGCGCGCTCGCTCCGGTCGATCGAGCCCAGCTCGACCGTCAGAGAGCGAAGCTCGTCGAGGTCGAACGGCGCCAGCTTGAGCTCCCCCTTCCCGCCGCGCTCGCCGCGACGGTGCGCGAGCACGGCCGCGAGCGCACGGATCGTCCCCGAGGTGCCGATCGCGACCTCGGGGCCGAAGGACCGCGCGGACGCGAGGACGGGCGAGAGCCTTTCGTCGAGGTGAGCGACGAGCCTGCGGACCTCTCCCCGCGCGGGCGGATCGGAGGTGAGGAACCGCTCGGTCGTGCGGATCACGCCGAGAGGGAGGCTCTCCGCGAACAGGAGCTCGCGGCCATCCCCCACGGCGATCTGCGCGGAGCCGCCGCCGATGTCGAGAAACAGCGCCCTCCGCGAGGCGAGGGGCAGCGTCTCGCGGGCCGCGCGATAGGAGAGCGCCGCCTCCTCGATCGTTGAGAGCACGCGCAGCTCGAGCCCCGTCTCGCGGCGCACGCGCTCGACGAAGGCCGGCCCGTCGGAGGCGTCGCGAACGGCGCTCGTCGCGCCGGCGAGAACGGTCTCCGCGCCCGCGCGGAGGAGCCACTTCGAGATGCGCTCGAGCCCTTCGATGGCGGCGTCGGCGCGCGCCGGGTCGAGCACCTTCGTCGCGCCCGAGACGAGGCGGACGCGCTCCTTGCGGCGGCCGCGCTCGATGAGTCGCCCGTCGTCCACGTCCACGAGGACCGCATGGATCGAGCTCGAACCGACATCGATGGCCGCGATGCAACCCAAGGAAGTCACCTGGACGGAGAACTTACCGACGCTCTGCGAAGATCACGTGAACATCGAACGATCTCGCAGTGAGTACGCCTTGGAGGGTCAGAACTTGGACCCGTCCACCCTCCGCGCGGGCGAGACCGCGCCCTTCGCGCCCGGCGCCGTCGTGTGCGCCGTGTAGTCCGCGCTCGTCGCCGGGTTCGTGCGGATCGCCTGCCCGTCGTTCACGTTCACGAGCGACGACGCCGCCGGCGGGTTGGTGTAGTCGAGCTTGAAGATCGTCTTCCCGACCGGAGCGATGCCCGGGAGCGCGCGGAGCTCGATCGAGTCGGCCGTGTTGTTGAGGCCGAGCTCGCCGCTCGAAGCGGCCTGGGCCGAGCCCGACTCGTGGCGCGGCGCGAAGCCCTCGGGCGTGCCGCCGCCGAAGACGACGATCGCGCCGCCGGGCGGGAGCGTCGTCGGGTTCGGGAACCGGTGCCGCTCGACGGTCTTGCTGTCGTAGAGCGTGAGGTACGAGAGGTCCACCGGCCGCGCCGTCGTGTTGACGAGCTCGACGAACTCGTCGGCGCCCGAGCTGCGGCCGCCGTCCCGGTTGTTGTCCGCGCCGCTCGGAGCGGGGCAGACCTCGTTGATCGTGATGTCGCCGTAGGCGAGCGCTCCCTGGACGAGGAAACCGGGGACGCGGAGCAGCCGGCCGCTCTCCTCGACGACGATCTCGACGAGGCCCGCCATGAGACCGTCCGGCACCTCGGCGACGAGCGTCGCCGAGTCGGGCGCGGCGACCGCGGCCGCGTCCTTGCCGCCGAACGTGACCCGCGTCGCCGTCGAGACGGGCGCGAAGTCGCGGAGCGCGAGCGTGATTCTCGTGCCCGTGAGGCCGAGCTCGTGGTGTCCGACCACCGGGCTGAAGATCATGGAGGCGGCGCGCGGCGTGTAGGAGAAGGCGCGGGCGAGGAGCGCCGTGCCCAGCGCGTTCGTGACGCGCACGTCGGCGAAGCCGAGCGCGGCGCCGGCCGGCACGACGACATCGATCCGCGTGTCGCTCGAGGGGGTCACGAGGACAGCGCGGAGGCCGAAGAGCACGAAGGTCTCACCCGCGCCCGCGGCCTTGTAGTTCGTGCCCGTGATCGTGACGAGCGCGCCGCCGTCGAGCGGAGCGGTGGCCGTCGAGAGCGACGCGATCGTCGGCGCGAGCGCGCGCGGTGCCGGGCTCGGCGCGGGCACCGGAGGCGCGGTCGTCGAGGTGACCGGCGCCGTCGCCGTGCTCGCGGGCTTCGAGCTCCGCGAGGGGCCCTGGCCGCAGCCGAGGACGGCGGCGACGAGGGCGAGAGAGCCGAGACGCGCGCGAGGATCCATGACCGCTCCTGACGAGGAGCGGGTGTATCAGCACGCGCTCGGCGTCCGGAGTGAATTGCTCGTGAAGGTCCCACGAGGGTCGCTCGCGTCCGTCCAGCTCGCGCCGATCGGCGCCTCCGACCCGAGGACGGCTGCCTCGAGCACCGCTCCGAGCTTCGCGGTGAGCCGTCGCCGGTCGAAGTCGATCGCAAACTCGGGGCGGACTCGCGGCGTGACGGTCTCGCGCTCCTCGTACGCAGAGCGGACCGCGGCCGCGAGCTCGTCCACCGAGCCCGACTTCACGAGGCGAGCGTTCGACGCGTAGCGCTCGATGATCTCGGCGTTGTCCCCGGGCGGCACGTCCGCGAGGATCGGAAGGCCCGTCGCGAGGTACTCGTAGGTCTTCGCGGCGACGGCGAGGTGGTGCGCGACGCCCGGCTCGCGACCTTGCCTCAGGTAGAGGAGCGACGCCGTCTTCATGAGCTCGAGCGCGCGCGCGCGCTCCACGGTCGGGATCACCGTGACCGGGACGCCGGGGTCCACCACCGGTCGCGTGTAGCCGCCGCCCACCTGCACGAACTCGATCGGGAGGCGGAGGTTCCTGATCGCGGCGAGGAGGGCGTCGGGCTGCCGCGAGCCGTAGAAGGACCCGAAGTGCATGACGCGGAACCGCTCGCCGCGCAGGACCTCGGTGGCGGGGGCGAGCTCGTCGTAGCCGTTCGGCACGACGACGAGCTTCGAGGCGGCGCTCGGATGGAGCGCGGCGTAGGCGCGGAGAGCCCCGCCCGTGTTGAGGACGATCCGGTCCGCGACCGCGAAGACGAGGCGCTCGAGCCGCTCGACGACCGCTCGGTGGAGAGCCGTCGGGTTCGCGTGCTGGTTGAGGGTCCACGCGTCGCGGAGGTCGACGACGAGCGGCCGCCCCGAGAGGAGCTTCATGAAGCAGCCCCGCACGGCCGAGCTGTAGGGCGAGCAGCTCACGTAGATCGCGTCGTGCTTCCGCGCGAGGAGAGCGCCGCGAGCGGTCACGGTCCACGCGACCTGGCTGTCGGGGAGGCACGTGAGCTCGCGGATCCAGCTCCGCGCGCCGCGGAACCCGACGAGCCGCCTCAGGCGAGAGAAGGCGGCGTCGGCGAGGTCCGCGGCGCGCGCGAGCGGCCACTCGCGCGTCCTCACGATCGAGACGCCCTCGGGGACGGGCGCCCCCGTCTGGACCCACGGATCGCGCGTCTCGCGGACGGTGAGGACCGTCGGCTCCCAGCCGCACGCGGGGAGATTCCGCGCGAAGGCCACGCTCCGCGTGCACCCGACCGTGCGGATCGGCGGGAAGTAGTAGCAGACCATGAGGACCTTGCGCGGGATCATGGGCGCCTCCGCCCTTCATGAAGGCAGCGCTTCGCCAGCCTCCGTGTGAATTGCGCGATGACTTTTGTGAATAACTCGCCAACGACGAGAGCCGCCGCAGCCTCGGACATGCTGCGATCCGAGGTGCTCATGGAGCGCTCCCCGATCCTCCTCGTCGTCGGCGCCCGTCCGAACTACATGAAGGCCGCCCCGGTCCTCGCGGCCCTCCGTGCCCGGGGGCTGTGTGCGGAAGTCGTCCACACGGGCCAGCACTACGACCCCGAGCTCTCGTCTCTCCTCCTCGACGAGCTCGGCATGGGAGAGCCCGACCACTGCCTCGAGTGCGGGAAGGGGAGCGCGCTCTCCCAGATCGCCGCGACGCTCGTCAGCCTCGAAGGGCTCTGCCGCGAGCGGCGACCGTCGCTCGTCGTCGTCTTCGGCGACGTGAGCTCGACGCTCGCGGGGGCGCTCGTCGCGAACAAGCTCCGCCTCCCGCTCGCGCACGTCGAGGCGGGCCTTCGCTCGGGCGACGACGCGATGCCCGAGGAGTGGAACCGCCGCACGACCGACCTCCTCGCCGACATCTTCTTTTGCACCGAGCGAGCGGCCGTCGAGGCGCTCCTCCGCGAAGGCCGCGCGCCGGAGAAGATCCACCTCGTCGGCAACGGCATGATCGACACGCTCCTCCGCCTCCTGCCGCGCGCACGGGCGCGGCGCTGCGCGGAGCGCCTCGGAGTCGCGCCGCGCTTCGCGCTCCTCACGCTCCACCGGCCCTCGAACGTGGACGACCCGGCCACGCTCCGCGCGCTCGTCGAGGGAGCGATCGCTCCGCTCGCGCGTGAAGCGCCGGTCCTGTTCCCGGTGCACCCGCGCACGCGCTCGGCGCTCGACGCGCTCGGCGCGCCACCTCCGGGGCTCGTGCTCACCGGTCCGCTCGGCTACCTCGACTTCGTGTCGCTCATGGAGGAGGCCGCGCTCGTCCTCACCGACTCGGGCGGCGTGCAGGAGGAGACGAGCGTGCTCGGAGCGCCGTGCCTCACGCTCCGCGCGAACACAGAGCGGCCCGTCACCATCGAGCACGGCACGAATCGCCTGGTCGGCACCGATCCGGCGGCCATCCTCGACGCTGCGCTCGAGACGCTCGACGCTCCGCGCCCCGGGCCGCACGTGCCGCCGCTCTGGGACGGTCGCGCGGGAGAGCGGACCGTGGAGATCATCGCCCGCGGCCCTTCCGTCAAGGATTCATGAAGTTGTGTCCCGCGCGCCGGCGCGCGCGAACCGCGATTTCCGAAAGCCGAACATGAAGGCCAGGTGAACCCGTTTCGTCGGGCGCGGTTGACGCTTCTCGCCGCGCGGCGTCGTGATTGCTCGTCGTCGCGTGCAAGAGAAGGAACCCGCAATGCGAACGATGCTGACCGCGGTCGCGCTCGCCTGGTTCGTCAGCGCGACGGCGAGCGCGCAGAGCCTCACGGGCAACTACGACCTCCGCGGCGCCTACGACGACGGCCGCAAGACGAACGTGAAGATCAAGGTCCACCGCGTCGCGTCCGGCAAGCTCCGCGTCGAGCGGCGCGGCGACGTCGCCGGCAAGGCGATCGACTGGACGAGCAGCGACGCGAGCCCGCAGCCCGGATCCCGGACCCTCTCCGTGACCTACTCCGTGCCGGGCGCGAACGTGCTCGCCGCGACCTACACGCTCTCGCCGGACGACCTTCGACTCAACGAATCGATCGCCAACACGACGCGGCTCGCGCCCGAGACGAGCTGGAAGAAGATCGACGCGGCGGGCGGGCGGCGCCTCGACGGCCTCTCGCTCGGCCAGCTCGCCGAGCTCTCCGTCGAGCCGCTCCTCATGGACCTCGTGCTCGGGCTCACGGCGATCGGGCCGAACACGCTGCCGCACGAGGCGAAGAACCCGCGGAAGCAGATCGCCGGGGTCCGCGACCTCGTGGACCTGTTCTCGTTCGCTTACCCGAAGACGTCGTCCAGGGACACGTGGAAGGACTTCCGCGAGCTTCTCGACGAGGGCTACGAGGAGATGGGCTCCTTCAAGGACCTCTTCGACATGCAGCACCTCGCCGACCCGGCGGCCGCGGTCTACGACATGGCCGAGGTGAAGAAGCTCCGCGACCCGGTCGTCGACTGGAAGAAGCGCTTCGTCGAGCCCGCGCGCCTCGCCGCCTTCGCGAGCTACCTCGCGCACCCGCAGCCGATCATCCTCACCGACCGGAAGGCGAAGGACCTCTCGCCCTTCTACTGGGGCGAGGCCGGGATCGAGCCCAAGGGCACGCTCGACGGGGTCCAGAACCTCGCGCGCCTCGAGAAGACGCTCCTCGAGAAGGCCGCGAAGGACCTCGAGAAGACGGCCGATCTGCGGAAGCTCCACGAGGAGGAGAACGCCGTCCCGTTCCACGACTTCAGGAAGCGCCTCCGAAGCGCGACGAAGCTCGCCGCGGCCTTCCCGCAGATCTTCGAGAAGGGCGCGGACCCGGCGAAGACGCTCGTCTTCCTGAACGAGGTCGTCACGAAGTACGGCGAGGTGAACGACCTCATCGTCGAGCACGCGCACGCGAAGGAGCGCGACGACGACTCGAAGGAGAAGAAGCTCGAGAAGGACATCAAGAAGGCGTGGGAGGACCTCCGCGACTGGCAGGAGAGCGAGGACGCGGCGAAGGCGATCGAGAAGCTGAGGAAGATGGTTCGCTGACCGTCCCCCAGAGCGCGACGCCGCGCGGATCATCCCAGAGCTCGCGGAGCGCGTCGCGCCTCGACCGGAGGAGCGTCTCCGTCGCGACGAGGTCGAGGAGGACCGCGATCGCGTCGCCCTCGTGGAACGGCTCGCGGAGCGCGACCGTCCCGAGCTCGCGGGCGCTCTCGAACGTGGCCTGATCGGACGCGAGCGCGAGGATCGGGATCGTCGAGCCGCGCAGCGAGCGCAGGACCTCGAGTCCGGTGACGGCGGCGCCGCGAAGATCGACGAGCACCGCGAACGGGTCGAGCCCGCCCACGAACCGCGACCACTCCGAGTGGAGCGGCGCGCGGAGGAAGGTGACCGACTCGGAGGTGAGGGCGTCCTCGAGAGCGACGAGGAGCGGACTCTCGCCCGCCGCGATCAGGACGTCGAACGTGACCAGCCCGCTCACGCTCAGACCGCCACGGAGAGCGGCGCCGGAGCCGCGACGACCGGGAGCGCGACCGGGCGGACGGCGAGGATCGCCGCGGCGATCTCGCGCGCGGCCCCGGGCCGCGCGATCGCGCGGGCTCGGCGCGCGAGCCCTTCGCGGAGCCGCGGATCGTCGAGGAGTCGCGCCGCGGCGAGCGCCGCTCCCTGCGGCGTGACGCCGTCGAGGGCTGCGCCCCGCTCGACCGCGTAGAGGGCGTTCGCCGACTCCTGGCCGGGCGCCGCGACGTAGAAGACGAGCGGCTTCCCGAGCGCGAGCACCTCGCTCGTCGTGAGACCGCCGGGCTTCGACACGACGACGTCCGCCGCGCGGAGGAGCGGCAGCATGTCGGGCACGAAGCCGTGGACGCGGACCGGCGCGGGGAGGCGCACGGCCGCCTTCTCGACCGCGGCGCGCAGCTCCTCGTTGCGGCCGCAGACGACCACGAGCGCCGCCGAGTCACGCACCGCGTGCGCCGTCTCCTCGACCACGGAGACGAGCGGCCCGTGCCCCGAGCCGCCCGCGAGGAGGAGGACCACCGGCCGCGAGCGCGGGAGGTCGGCGAGCCGGCGCGCCTCGCCCACGTCGTAGCGCTGCGCGAAGCGCGGGTCGATCGGGATCCCGGTGACGGCGATCCGGTCCTGAGGCACGCCGCCCGCGTGGAGCTCGAGGGCCGCGTTGCCCGGCGGGCAGAAGGTGAGCTCGACGTCCTTCTGCCGCCAGAGACCGTGAGCCGTGTAGTCCGTCACGACGCCGTAGACGGGCGCCTCGATCCGGCCGTGCCGGCGCTCGCGTGCCGCCACGTCGAGCGGCAGGAAGTGCGTGCACACGACGGCGTCCGCCTCGGCGCGACGGATCGTCGCGGCGAGGCGCTCCGCGCTGATCCAGCTCGAGAGACGGCGCGCGGCCCGGAACGTGCGCCACCGGTCGAGGTTCCGCGACGCGCTGAACGCGGCCGCGTAGACGCGCGGCGCCTTCGTGACCGCGACGTCGAAGGTCCCGCGGTAGAGCTTCCGGACGCCCGGGCTCAGGCCGTCGAGCGAGTCCACGATCCGGACA
>CAZYLP010000114.1:0-14504 GCA_964648345.1 uncultured Planctomycetota bacterium | reverse complement strand
AGGACCTCGGGCGTCATGCCGCTCCCGTCGTCGGCGACGCGCACCTCGATGCCGTCCTCGACGCGCCGTGCCCGGAGGGCGACGTGCTTGCCGCCGGCGTCGAGCGCGTTCGACACGAGGTTCCAGAGGACCTGCCGTAGCTTGTCCGCGTCGAACGCGACGGCCGGGAGGTCCGCGTCCGCCCGGACGAACAGCTCGCTCTTGCCGGCTCGCTCATCGTTCTCGGCGAGGGTCACGACCTCCCTGAGGAGGGCGGACATGTCGCCCGTGGCCTTCATCAGCTCCTGCGGCCGCGCGAAGTGGAGGAACTGGGAGACGATCCCGCCGATCCGCTGCGTCTCGGAGAAGACGATGTCCATGAGCGTCCGGTCCTCCCCCTGGAGCGGGAGGTCGCGGAGGAGGAGCGCGACCGAGTTCTGGATCGCGCCGAGGGGGTTGCGGATCTCGTGGGCCACGCTCGCCGCGAGCGCGCGCACGGCGCGGAGCTTCTCCTCCTCGAGGCGCTTCTCGTCGCGCCGGTCGCGCGCGACGCCGACCATGCCGAGGAGGCGTTCGCCGTCCTGGAGCGGCGAGCCCGTCCACGAGATGGCGACCGCGTCGCCGCGCTTGCTGCGCCAGGCCATGTCGCTCCGCTGGTGGACGCCGCGGCGGAGGAGGTCGGTGAAGCGCTCGCCGGAGAACAGGGATTGGTGCCCCGGGTCGAGCCAGAGCTCGGACGCGGGACGGCCGACGAGCTCGTCGCGGCGGAGCCCGGTGAGGTCGAGCGTCGCCTCGTTGACCGTCTGGATCGTCCCCGACTCGTCGAGCACGAGCACGGCGTCGCCGATCGACGCGACGATGTTCTCGAGATGGCGGCGCGCTTCCTTCAGCTCGCGCGTCCGCTCGGTGATGATGCGGTCCTTCTCGACGATCGAGTCCTTGAGCTTGCGCACGATGTCGAGGATCGACGGAGCGTCGGTGAGCTCGCTCGGCATCGGCGTCGGCGGGCCGAGCACGGGAGCGCGCGGAGGCTTCTCGTCACCTCTCTGGAGCACGGGGCGATCATAGCCCCGTCGCGAGAGCTACGCCTGCGGCTTGGCCTCGCCCCCGTTGGATGGCGCGGCGTTGGAGGGCGGGGAGCTCGCGGGCGGAATCTCGGGCTTCGGCTCGGCGGCCGGCGGCGGCGCCGGAGCGCCCGCGACGCCGGGTGCGTGGCTGTGCGCGGCGCCGGAAGCGGCGACGGCCTCGACCTTCTGACCGGGCGTCGTGACGCCGGCCTTCGCCTGCTCGGGGCTCTCCGCGATCTCGGTCG
This sequence comes from uncultured Planctomycetota bacterium, assembly GCA_964648345.1. GTDB lineage: Bacteria > Planctomycetota > J058 > J058 > JACQDU01 > CAZYLP01. Next base: position 13,213 of record CAZYLP010000114.1, on the reverse strand, counting down.
TCGTCGTCACCTGCGCGGCGAGCGCGGACGGGACGGCGTCGCCGAGCGCGGCGCGGAGCTCGGCCATGAGCGGCTCGTCGCCCGCCTGGATGGCGGCGCGGAGCGCGTAGCGGAGCTGGCCCGCCTTCTTCGCCGCGTTCGCGGACTCGAGCCACTCCTCCTTGGAGACGGGGACGAAGCCCTTGGTCGCGATGCGGTTGAGGACGAAGGCGTTCCCCTGCATCTTCACGATCGTCTTCACGCGATTCACGCGCTCGACGCGCGTCGCGGGGTCGACGATCCGCTCGTAGAAGTCGAGAGCCTCGGGGAGGCGGTTCTTCGCCGCGAACGCGTCGCCCAGGGCGATCGGATCGAAGGGGCGCCGCGGGTCGGGCGCGTAGAGCATGTTCCGCTTGTCGATGGCACTCGGGATGATGTTGTCCATGTCAGGTCGAGCTCCCGCCCGAGGACGACGAGCCGCCGCTGCCCTGTGACGGGGAAGGAGGAGGCGTGGGTGCGGGTGCGCTAGCGGGCGCGGATGACTCCTTCACGTCCTTCGCCGCCTTCTTGTGGCGGTCGACGCTCTCATCCTGCTTGTAGGTCTTGCTCTTGTAGTCGGTGCAGTAGAACCCCGAGCCCTTGAAGATCAGGCCGGCCCCCGCGCCGATGAGCCGCTTGAGCGCGGGCTTCTTGCACTCGGGGCACTCGGTGAGCGGGTTCGCCGTGATCGACTGGAAGGCTTCGAAGAGGTGCTGGCACTCGTTGCACTGGTATTCGTAAGTCGGCATTCGAGGTCTCGCGGCCGGCCATTGTAAGGCACGAGCGAACCGAAGACCAGCGACGAAGCGGACGTACGGCGACGATGCAAAGGTCCCTCTCGCGGTACCGTCATCTCCGGTTGACGCCCGTTCGTTGCAGCTGCGGATGGTGTCTCGTTAGACTGCACGGAAGCCGTTCTCAGGGAAGAGGGAGGGACCGTCGTATGGGCCGTCGCCAACGCGGCACATCGCTCATCTTCGTGCTCGGAATCCTGGCTCTCCTGAGTCTCTTCGCCATCTCCTTCGCGACGGTGACACGCGTCGAGCGGACGGCCTCCGCGAACTACGTCGACGAGGTCCGGGCGAAGCTCGCCGCGCGCGCCGGTCTCGCCGCCGGCATCGCGGCCGTGCACGAGGGGTTCCGTACTCCCGCGCCGGCACCGGCGGTCGACAAGCTCGGTGGCTTCCTCGATACGCCACGCGCGATCACGACCGCCGGCAGCCAGATCACGTTCGGAACGACCATGGGCCTCGCCGCCGGCGACGTCCTCCTCCTGTACGGAGACGGCGAGACCCAGGAAGTGACGATCGGCGGCGGCTTCAACGGCTCGAATCCCGTCCCGGTCAGCCCTGCGCCCACGGGCACCAAGAAGTTCGCCGTCGGCCGTGGCGCTTCGTGGGCGTACGTCGGTCACTCGAAGAACCCGCGCTCGACGGGGAACGGCATCCCGATCGCGATCGCGCTGACCATGCAGGGCGGCACCTCGCCCGGCCACGGCGTCCCGTCGCTCCGCGTCGCCGCGAGCCCGACCTTCACCGTCCCGGGCAAGGTGAAGCTCGTGTCGGGCTCGACGGGTGGGACCTACTTCGCGGACCCGCCTCCACCGGCCAACGCGCCGTACGTTTGTGGCGGCGACATCTACGCCACGAAGGCTCTCGACTCGACGGGCATGCTCGACGCGAACATGGATCAGACCGAGCTCACGGCGATCCTGCCGCAGTTCGGGACCGACGTCCTCACCGAGCTCGGCGACATCAGCGGGAAGCTGACGGGCATCCCGAACCTGAACCAGCTCATCCCGCTCAAGGATTCGAACGGCGGCGCTCACCCGAACCCGTTCGCCTCCTCGCTCGCGGCGTTCTTCAACTACCGCGACCGGCTCTCCGGCAAGCGCTTCCGCTCGAAGGAGCAGCTCAAGGGCGCGTTCCACGCCATGGCGGGCACCGACACCGAGCGCGGCGATGCCTGGTTCGCGCTCTTCCGGGACTACTTCACCTGCTACGGCGACCTCGACGGGAACGCGATGCTCGGCGACTCGCCGCAGGGCTCCTGGGACCCGCCGGGCGGCATCCCGCTCGTGGGCGGCGCGCCCGACCTGACCAAGATGTACCAGAACAAGAAGAAGTCCCAGACCGCGGGTGCGTCTCGGATCCAGGTGAACATCAACACCGCTCCGTGGCCGGTGCTCGTCGCCGTCCTCACGACGGCCCGAGCGCGCGGTCTGCCGGCGTGCGTGAAGGACCCGAACGGGCAACCGCTCGGCCCGATCACGATCAACAACGGCACCGAGCCGATGGCGCCCTACCCGACCGCTGGCAACGGCACCGTGACGGCGCTCACGAGGAACGACGCCGTCGCGATCGCGGACAAGATCATCGAGAAGCGTCCGTTCCGCTCGTGGAACGAGGTCTACAAGTGCCTCAACACCCTCCACGGCGGGGCCGTCGCCGACGCCGCGCTCGCGGCGGCGCTCGTGGCGACGTGCCCGGTGGACCTCCCTCTCTCCATGAACCCGGACCGGTCGCTCCTCTACTGGGACGCGGTCGATCCGGCGAACGCCGCGGCGGGCTTCAAGGTGGCGGCGGAGAAGGCCGGCTCGCACGCGTGCGCGGACTTCGCGTTCACGTCGGGCTACTTCGAGGTCGAGGCCCTCGGCCGGATCTACGCGAACCCCTCGGACCCGTACGTCGTCGCCGAGGCGACGAAGCGCTGCGTCGTCAACGTGGGCGGCGTCGTCTGGGTCCGCGGCGAGCGCGACCTCGCGAGCCAGCTCACGACCGGCGCCGAGACCATGGGCGCGCCGGCGGCGAATCCGGGCGACACGTACGTCGGCGGGTGGCTGCAGCCGAAGCCCGCGGACACCACGCGGATCCAGGTGGACGGAAGCGTCATCGCGGTCGGAGCCTCGCTCGCGCCGTTCGACCGCAACACGGCCGACGGGTACCTCATGCAGCGCACGAAGTGGACGGGCACCACCAGCAACGTCGTCGTCGCTCACAACAACACGTCCCCCGGCGGCGGCCTCGCGGATGACAAGGGCCACGCCGAGATGTGGGTGAAGATGCCGTTCGACGTGGAGCAGGGCACGAACGAGGCCCTCTTCATGAACATCCGCAACTACAACCAGGGTCTGCGCCACGCGCAGCCGGGCTTCACGGACGACCCGGATGCGAACTCGACGATCACGCAGATCGGCGTCGCGACCCGCCTCGAGCGCTTCGGCAACCAGCTCTACTTCTGCCGGTTCTTCTGGGGCTACCCCGACGGCGCCAGTCCGGCGAAGGTCGGCGAGGAGCAGGACGTGGGTGGCATCGCCGGGCCCAACAACCCGACGACCAAGTACGTGAACAACATGCACGGCTACATCCAGACGAACTCGCCGGTCCTCAACTGGAAGGCGGGCACCTGGCACCACGTCCTCATCTCGTGGGACGTGATGCAGCTGAAGATGTACGTCGATGGGCAAGACGCGGGCTCTCCGTCGCTGCCCGCGGAGTACAAGGGCGGTGTCGTCTGGGAGAACACGGTCCAGGGCTTCTTCCCGAACAACAACCCGCAGGGCGTCAACCCGAACAACCAGTTCGCTCCCTACGAGCGCAACTCGGCGAACGAGACGGGCGTCGTCGATCCGGCGATGGCCGCGGCGCAGCAGCACATCAACCAGCACAACGCGGCGATCGGAGCCATGCCCGTCGGCTCGCGCGTTCCGACCAACCCGATCTACGTCCAGCACGTGCAGCACCGGGACAACGTCGATCAGAAGACGATCGACGATGGCAACGAGTGGAAGGCAGGCGGCACCGGTAACTTCGCGACGGACGTCCAGGGCATGTCGTTCACCGCCCAGCTCGGCCTCCGCCGCATGAAGCTCCGCACCCACACGCCGATCCCGGGCGTCACGGACGCGCAGGCAGACCAGGGCATCACCGAGTCGTACTTCCTCGGTTACAAGACGCCCGATCCCTACTTGAACGAGTCCCCACCAGAGATCGTGACGCTCAACTTCAAGTTCGGGAACCCGGGCACTACAGGGTCGTTCTACCGTCGGTACTGCAACGGGACGTACGACGCGCTCAAGTGGCGCCAGACTCCCAAACCGGGAGGGCCGTCGCCCAACCCGCACCGCTACAACACGGACGCCATGAGCGCGGACGTGACGATCACGCTCCCGGCCGGCTGGATCGCCGTCGCGCAGGGCTGGCACACGATCATCGCCCACGACGTGTACCAGACGCCCGACGTGGACCTCCACGGAGGCGGCCGCAAGGACAACATCACCGTGACCGGCCAGAGCGTGAAGGTCACGAAGAACTTCCCCGCCGGGAAGCCGAACTGCAACGTCACCGCGCACGGCGGCGGCTGCGTGCCGGGCTCGAACGAGACGCCGTGGGCGGTCGCCGGCGCATGGATCGCCTACGAGAAACCGACCACGTTCCTCGAGGCACCGGAGGTCGACTGAAAGTGAAGAACTCCCATCGGGGACTCGCGCTCCTCGCGGTCGGGGCCGCGCTCGGGGCGATGACCCCGGGCATCGTCCGGTCGCAGCCGACCGCCACCACGACCATCGAGCCCACGGTCGAGGGGACCGACGCCCAGATCGCGATCACGGTGAAGGGCACCGCGACCGGGATCAAGCCGGGCGTCAAGCTCGTCGTCGTCCTCCTCCACAAGGAGACCAAGGTCGAAGAGCGGGTCGCGATCGTCGCCGACAACGCGACCTACTACGCGAAGTTCGGGCCGTGGAAGAACCGGATCCTCTTCCCGGGGAAGTACGACGTCCAGCTCGTCGTGAACGAGGCGATCCAGAAGGAAGCCCTCAAGGCCGAGGTTGCGGGGCTCACGCTCTCGACGGAGAAGGTCACGTTCAACGTCGGCGACCTCGCCGACGTCCCCTACCGCGAGTACACCGTCAAGGCGAAGGTGATCGACGTCCTCGAGAACGTGCGTCTCGGCTATCTCGACCTCTGCCAGGCGGGGAGCTACTACCGCGCCGAGCTCCAGCTGCTCAACATGCAGTCGCGTGCCGTGAACATCCCCGAGGACAAGCACCAGGAGAGCCTCAAGCGGTACATCAAGCGCAAGGCCGAGATCTTCCCCGCGTGGCAGGAGATCGCGCGCGCGAACTGGGACGAGCGCTTCAAGACGACCAAGTACGACTGGAAGGTCTTCCGCGATCAGATCGTCGTGAGCCCCTTCCCCGACGTGGACAAGCGCGTCGACGACCTCTTCCGCCTCTACGAGGCCTGGTACAAGGGGATGTCGACCCAGATCCACAAGCTCTGCAGCCAGACGGTGCCGGCCGAGCTCGCACAGGAGACCGACGCCGACCCGCTCAAGCTCGATCCGCAGATCGTCGCGGCCGCGTCCGCGTGCTACCGCGGCCTCGGGTACCCCTCGATGCCCGAGTGGCGCGTCTCCGACCTCTCCCAGGCGGAGAAGGGCGAGCTCAAGGACGGCGTCTGGCGGAGCTACATCTCGAAGTTCGAGATCCGCTGCCCCGACAACTGGCTCTTCTATCCCGGGGGCAACAAGCCGGCGATCCGGCTCACCTTCAAGCCGCCCGAGGTGAAGGACGCGAAGGCGGCGAGCCAGGTCGTCATCGCGGTCGAGATCCTCGACTACGCGATGGCCGAGAGCGCGAAGCACCTCGCGCAGCTCGCGCGCGAGATGAACCGCGGGCGCTGGCGCGGCGCGAAGGAGATCAAGAGCGAGACCATCAACGCCGCGGACCGGACGATGCCCGGCTCGGGCACGCGGCCAGGGATCGACAGCGAGTTCCTCATCGAGGATGGCAAGTACAAGCTCCACTGCCGCTACTACCAGCTGTTCTGCCGCTGGCACAAAAGAACCTACGGAGTGCTGTGCATGGCTCCTCAGGACAAGTGGAGTGAGAGCGAGGAGATCTTCAAGAAGACGTGCACCTCGTTCAAGGTCCTCGACGCTCCCGAGTACGAGGAGCTTCGCGACAAGGAGAAGCGCGAAGCGATCATGAAGGAGGGCCGCGACCCCAAGGAGGCGATCCGCAAGTCGCAGCAGTTCGGCGCGGACGACAAGAAGGAGCCGCCGAAGGACGCCCCGAAGGACCCGCCCGCCGACGCGCCGAAGGACCCCAAGAAGCCCTGAATCAAACTGAAACGGAGTGTCGCCCGACGGCTACACTCGAGGGGTGAGCGAGATCGCCCGCCTCGTGTCCTAGAGGGACGACAGAACACCGCCTTGGCCCGACGTAACCTCCCTTCTGACAAGCTCCGTGGGTCCTGGACCCGTGGTTGCGACACCCGCAGGGAGAGAAAGAGGTTCAGCAGTCATGAAGAAGCTCGCGATCGCCGTCATGGCCGTGCTCGGTCTGGTGATCTTCGCGGCTCAATCCAACGCGTGCAGCACGCACGGCTACGTGCGCGCCTCCACGCTCAACGACCTGTTCTCCGGCCTCCCGCAGAACGACTCGGGCCTCGTGTTCGAGGCTCCGTCGGGCAGCCAGGGTCAGGGCGGAGGCAACCTGTCGAACCCGAACCTCGACACGGGGCACTACGACGACGGGCACTCGTTCGGCTGGAAGATGAAGGGCGTCAACGACGACAACTGGACGCACCTCACCACGGATCAGAATGCCCAGGCCCAGCTCGATGCGATCATCGCAACGATCGAGACCAACCTGTCCGAGAAGATGGACGTCAACTTCGCGGACTGAGGCCGCGCGCGAAACGTCTCACGTCGACCTTCCGCCCGGGCCCCTGGCCCGGGCGGTCGCGTTTGTGCAAGACTCGCGGAGACGAGTGGGACAGGTGACAGGGATGAAGTCACGAGCCGCAGGCGTCCTCGCGACGCTCGTGCTCCTCGCGACCGTGGTGGGCCTGGCGCGTGGCGGTGATCAGCCCGGCGCTTCGGGTTGGTCCGGGATCGTCTACGGGAACGGCCCGAACGGCGTCACGGTCAACTTCGTCATGCACGGCTCTCCCGCCGACGTGGCGGGCATCGACACGGGCGTCGTCATCGAGACGATCGACGAGAAGCCGGTCCCCGACGCGGCGGGTCTCCACAACTATCTCGGCACCGCGAAGGAGGGCCAGTCGCTCGCATTCGGCGTGAAGGACGCCGCCGGGGGCAAGAGGACGATCACGGTCGTGCTCGGCCGGCGCGACCCCGCCACCCTCATCAAGACGTCCCTCCGCGACGGCGCCAAGGCGCTCGCCTCGCGCGCCGCTCCGTGCGGCGAGGGCTGGGCGCGGCACCAGGGACCCCAGACTCCCGACGACCTCGGCTCGGGCGTCACGGCGCTCGCGGTCCGTGCGCTCGCCCAGCTTCCGGAGGACATCCGCCAGCCGTACGTCGGGCTCATCGACCGTTCGCTCGCGACGCTCAGGAAGCGCGCGGAGACGACCTACTGGGTCACGGACGAGAACTCTCTCGCCGGTCAAAGCTACGAGACCCACGCGACCGCCGAGGCGCTCCTCGCCCTCGTCGCCCGGCACGGGAAGGGGCACGCCGACGTGGCTCACCTCGCGAGCGGCCTCGCGGCCCGTCAGCTCGGGACGAGGATCGGCCCCTACGCGAACTGGTTCACCGACCTCGACTGGCAGACGGGCGGCTTTCCGTTCGAGGACCGCGCGATCGTGCGGCGCTCCGACATCCGCGTGACGGTCGCCGCGCAGTGCATCGCGCTCGAGGCCCTGAACGCCGCGGGCTACGACAAGGAGCATCCGGTCATGGTCTCGGCGCGCCGCTACCTCGCGCGCGTCCAGAACCTCGACGACGAGCCGGAGGCGCTCCTCAAGGACCTCGTGGACGGGGGCTTCCCCGAGTCGGGCATGGTCTCGAAGGCCGGCCCGAAGGACGTGGGCGAGCGCCGGATCCATCGGAGCTACGGGAGCGCGACCACGGACGGCCTCGCCGCGCTCATCTACACCGGCTCCGAGGAGCGGCGGATCAAGGCGGCCCGCGACTGGATCCGCAACCACTTCGAGCTCTCGAGGACGCCCGGCTTCGTGCCGGACCCCGCGAACCCGCGCATGAGGAACCCCTTCGAGCAGGGGATCCGTTTCTACTACGTCCAGAGCCTCGCGCGGACCCTCGACCTCGTCGGCGAGGTCCCCTTCCAGACCTCGCAGGGCACGCGCCAGTGGCCGGTCGAGATCTTGAACACGCTCCTCGCGGACCAGCGCCGCGACGGAGCCTGGAAAAACTACGTCCCCGTCATGGACGAGGACAACGAGGTCATCGCGACGGCCTCCGCCCTCCTCGCGCTCGAGAAGGTCTACCGCCACATCGCACCCCCGAAGTGAAGGATGTCTTTGACGCAATTGACGCGTTGCGGCGGTGCTTCAGGTTGTTGGAGGACCGCACCTTCTGCTATACGAAGGAGCGCAGAAGGACCCTGCTGAAGGTTGGGCGAGATGGCTGAAGCCGGGTCTGGTTCCGGCCAGCACAAGATCATAGACATCGCCGACATCTTCCAGTCGCTTGGGAACAAGCGATGGACGGGGACTCTTCAGGTCATCTCGCATGGACGGAACGTCCACCTCTTCTTCCGCGAGGGAGTGATCCAGCAGTCCAAGGCCGACGCTTCGAAGGTCGTCCTCGGACGCGCGCTCTTCAAGCTCGGGAAGCTCGACGAGGCCGACCTCAACCTCGCGCTCAACGACTTCGAGACAGCGGGCAAGAAGATCGGCCAGGCGTGCGTCGAGCTCGGCCTCGTGAAGCCCGACGACATCAAGGAAGCCCTCGCCTTCCAGGCTCGCGAGGGCGTCCTCGACCTTTTCACGTGGGAGGACGTGGACGCGCGCTTCCATCCGGGCGAGCCGCCGCTCCCCGCGGTGTTCTCGCCCGAGGACCTGGAGATCCGCCTCAACCTCTCGCCCATGGGCCTGCTCATGGAGGCGGCCCGCCGCGCGGACGAGTGGGAGGTCGTGAAGCAGAGCCTCGCGACGCTCGACGAGGTCCTCACGGCGACGCAGCCGGATGGCGCGCCCGGCTCCGGCGAGCGCCGGCTCATGGCCCTCGTGGACGGATACCGCACGGCGAACGAGATCGCCGACGCGGCTCCCTTCGCGAACTTCGAGGCGTTGAAGCAGCTCGCCGACCTCGTGAAGGCCGGGAAGCTCCGCAAGCTCGAGGCCGTCGAGCTCGCCAAGGTCGCCCTCGAGGCCGAGCGGGACAAGGACCTCGAGAAGGCGCTCCGCCTCTACGAGCTCGCGCAGACGCGCGGCCTCGGCGACCGGCTCGACCTCGCGAAGCGAATCGCGCGCGTCCACCAGCTCCTCGGTCACAACGCGAAGTCGCTCGAGCAGTGGCTCGGCCTCGCGCGGCGCTGCGAGGACATGGCGAACGCGCCGCAGGCCATCGAGGCCTATCGCGCCGCGCTCGCGATCGACCCGGTCCGCGTCGAGGCCCACGAGCGCCTCGCCAAGCTCCTCGTCGCCCAGAACCGGAACGACGAGGCCGGGACCCAGCTCAAGTTCCTCATCGAGAACCTGAACCGGAGCGAGAAGCGCGACCTCGACAAGCTCACGTGGGCCTACGAGGAGCTCCTCCACCTCGCCCCGCAGGACGAGAGCGCGCTCAAGCGGCTCGCCGAGCTCCACGTCGAGCGGAACGACAAGGTCCAGGCGATCGTCCGCTACGACGAGCTCGCCCAGGCGCTCATCACGCGCGGCGCGCGCGAGGACGCGGTCGCCGTCTACTACAAGGTGCTCGAGATCGACGAGGAGTGCCTCGAAGGCCGCCTCGCGCTCGCCCAGTGCCTCGCGCAGCTCGGCTCGACGGACGACGCCGTCCGCGAGTACCGGCGGCTCGCCGACACGCTCTACCGCTCCGGCCTCATCGCGAACTCGATCAACTGGGGCTTCCTCATCAAGGTCTACGAGTCGATCGTGGACATCGAGCCGAGCTCGACGCCGGCGTGGGAGTGGCTCGCCAAGGCGTACCACGAGAACGGCCAGACGGACATGGCGATCTCGCGGTACATCGGCATGGCGAACAGCCTCGACCCGAGGAGCGCCGACACGCCGCCCCCGCCGTCGATCATCCTGCCGCTCAAGAAGGTCGTCGAGATCGACCCGAAGAACACGGAGATCCGCCGGCGCCTCGCGACGGCCTACTCGGCGCTCAACCGCACCGTCGAGGCGGTGACGACGCTCCACGATCTCGCGGAGGTCTTCATCGGCCAGGGGAACGTCGCGCGCGCCGTCGAGACGCTCGACGAGGTGCTCGCGCTCGACCCCTTCCACATCGACTCGCGGAAGATGTTCGCGACCCTGTGCGAGAAGAAGGACCCGGAGGGCGCGTTCCGGTCGTGGAGCGACCTCGGCGGAATCTGCCTCCGCGGCGGTCTCTACTCGGAGGCGAGCGACGCCTTCCGCCGCGCGCTCGCCATGAAGGGCGAGGACTGCGAGACCCTCTGGGAGCTCGCCCGCACCGAGGAGCGGCGCGGCCGCACGACGGAGGCGGCCGTCCTCTACGGCAAGATCGCGACGCTCGAGCACGGCCGCGAGAACGACGAGCGCTCGCGGACCGCGCAGGCGAAGTACCACGAGTGCTCCAAGATCCCGTCCAAGCCGTCCACGTCGAAGCTCGGGATCCCGACGCCGACCGTGCCTCCGCAGGCCCCGCAGCCGCTGCCCGCGGCCCCGCCTCCGCCGCCGACGACCGGGACGCGCCGGATCCAGGCGCCGGTCCCTCCCGCGCAGCCCGCGCCCCCGAAGCCGCCTCCGCCGAGCCCCAAGGACTCGGGGCGTCTCCGTCCGGCCAGCCTCCTCGACGCTCCTCCCCTCGCCCCGGGGTCGAGCGTCACGGCGTCCGGACGCTACGCGGCGATCCCGCCCAAGCTCCTCGATCAGCCGCCCGCGCCGCCGCCCCCGGCGAACGGCTCGGGGAAGTTCCGCGCGCTCGCCGCCGAGCCGCCCGCGCCTTCGTCTTCCGGCTGACGTTCAGCCGCCCGCGAGGGCGCCCACGAGCTCGAGGACGTCGCCGTCCTTGACGGGCTCCTTGTCGGCTCCCTTGAGGAGCATGGAGCCGTTCACGGCGACGTTCCACATGCCGTCCTTGAGCGCGCCCGAGAGGGAGGGCACCCTCTCGACGACGCGCTCGAGGACTTCGCCCACCGTGCGCGCGGGCTGCGAGACGACGAGGCCTTCGTCGTCGAGGCCGTCTCGCAGCTGCTGCGGCACCTTCACGGTCACGGCGAAGCCGGAGAGGAGGCGCTCGAGGCGCGCGCGGCGCTCGAGGACCGGAGCGCCCTGCTCGTTCAGCTCGCTGTACTTGTAGTAGCGCGTGAGGAGCTCCTCGAACTCCTTCTTGCCGATCTTCTCGCCCTTGAAGTTGCCGACCTGGATCGGCTCCTCGAACCAGCGCCGCGGGAGCGTGTCGTCCTTGCGGCGCGCGCCGACGAGGGCGTTCACGAGCCGCTCGACGCCGTTGATGTTGAGCCCCACGTCGTCGAGGTCCTTCGGCGAGAGCTTGATCCCGGTCACGTTCTCGACCTGCTGCGCGAACTGCTCGTAGCCCGGGAGCGACGGCGAGTTGAAGAGCTTCGTCGTGAAGCGGCACATGCCGACCGAGTCCCCGACCGCGTAGATGTTCTCGCAGCGGCGGACGCCGATCTCTTTCCCTTCGTACGAGTTCGGCTCGGCCGACACGTCGCCCCAGTAGAGCTCCTTCTTGAACGCGGGGTCCGAGTTGATCTTCGCGTTGATCTCGAGCGTGACCCTGTTCCGCAGGTGGTCCATGCCGCGCGTCGCGACGGCGAGCCCGAGCGCGAAGGCCTTCAAGATCCGCGCGTCGTGCGGGTCGCTCTGGAAGAGGTGCTTCACCGTCATGCGGTACTGCGCGGCCTCGGCGGGGTAGAAGCCGTGCTCGACCGCGCGCGCGGAGGCGGCGATCGCGTCGCCGAGGCCCTCGCGGCGCGAGGTCTGGAACAGGAGCGTCTCGACCGCCTTCGCGTCACCCCACTGGAGGTCGAGGCCGAACTGCTTCTTCGCGTCGATGATGCCGCGCTGGACGAGCTCCATGGCCCAGCCGATCGCGGAGCCCGTGCTCGCGGTGTCGAGGCCGAGGTCGTTGCAGATGTTGTTGAGGCGGAGGACCTCCTCGACCTTCGTGATGCCGATGTTCGGCCCGAACTTGCCGAGCGTCACGTACTCGGGGCCGTCGCCCACGTCGTACTTGTCGTGGTGGCAGGTCTCGCTCTTCGAGAGATCGTTGAGCGGGCGGCAGTTCACGGGGCAACGGAAGCAGCCCGTCATGCCCGGCCGGTAGGGGTCGATGTTCTCGGCGTCGAGCTTGTCGGTCCAGGTCGTCTCCTGGTTGTTCTTCGTGCCCATGGCGCCGAGGACGCGCGAAGGCTTGTAGAGGAAGGGCGTCCCGGTCGTCTGGAGCGCGTTCTTGACGACGCTCGTCGCGAGGAGCTTGGCCGCGATCTCGCGGTTGTAGGGCTTGAAGGCGTGGGCCGCGTCCACCTTCGCGTCGAAGCCCTGGATGAGGATGCCCTTCAGCTTGAGCGCGCCCATCTTCGCGCCGGTGCCGCCGCGCGCGTAGATCGCCTTGGGCCCGCCCATGATCCCGGCGCAGAGCGCGAGCTTCTCGCCCGCCTTCGTGATGTTCACCATGGCGAGCTCGCGGGTCCAGACGCCGGCGAAGTCCTTCGCGACCTCGTCCCGCATGTCCATGTTGTCCATGCCGAGGTACTTCGTGGCGTCCAGGAAGTGGACCTCGCCCGCCTTCATGTGGATGAACGTCCAGCCCGGCGCCTTGCCGTGGAGGACGATCCGGTCGTAGCCCGAGAGCTTCGAGAAGGACGGGAAGTAGTCGCCGCAGTTCGAGTCCATGAGCACCCCCGTCTCGGGGGAGCGAGACGTGACGTTGCCGCGAGCGGCGCTCGGGACGAGACCCGTGAGGACCCCCGAGCCGAAGATGAGCGGGACGTCCGGGTCGAGAGGGTCGAGCGAGGGGTCGAGGAGGTTCCAGAGGTAGAACATGTTCCCCCCGCGCCCTTCGAGGAGCGAGGTCACGACCTCCTTCGGCGTGAAGGCGAAGCGCACGTCGCGCTTCTCGAGGTCGATGAACAGCGTCTTGCCCTGGGTCGGGTACTGCGGCTCCTGCGGCAAGCGAGCAATGAGAGCCGTCACCCTGTCGCGCGTCGTCGTCATCGAGCTGAATGATACCAACCCCGGATGCTACAAGTCCCTCATGGCCGAGACGT
>CAZYLP010000113.1:0-14520 GCA_964648345.1 uncultured Planctomycetota bacterium | reverse complement strand
GGGGACGTGCCGGGCGTCCGCGCGCTCGTGGCTATGTTGCCCGTGGTCCGTTTGCCGGGGTTGAGCGTGGGGTTCTGCGCCGCCTCAGAACCCCGGCAACGACCCGAGGATCCCGACCGTCTTCACCGTCACCTTGTTGCTCGTCTTCGTCCCGACCGTGACCGAGAGGTCGCCCGTCACCGTCGCCGGGGCCGTCACGATGATCAGGTCGTTCGACGAGTCGACGATGTCTCCGAGCACGGTGTTCCCGAGCTTCACCTCGGGCTTCTTCGCGCCCGCGAGGTTCTTGCCCTTGATCACGATGAACCCGCCGCTCTTCACGGCATCCGTGATCTCCGGCGCGCCCGGCTCGACGGGCCCGACGACCTTCACCTTGACCTCGCCGCTCTTGCCGCTCTCGGGGTTCTGGAGCGCGACGCGGTGGGCGCCCGGGATCGTGTTGGCGGGGACGCGGCCGATGAGGAGGCCGGGCCGGCGCTCGACGATCTCGACGGGCTTGTCGTCGAAGAGGAGCTTCGCGCGGTCGCCGAGGTTCTTGCCCGTGACGACGAGGCGGTCACCGGACCGGAGGTTCTCGGAGGGCGCGACCTTCACCTCGGACGGCACGGCCGGTGCGGGCGCGGCGACCTTCGAGAGGACCTTCACGCCGTCGTGGCGGATCGTCCTGGTGGCCTCGTCGAACTCGAGGTCGGACTCGCCCCGCTCGAGCTGCCAGCCGGCGCTCTTGTCGAGACGCCGCGTGATCCGGCCGCTCACGGACATCTCGTAACCGCGCTCGAGCTTCGGGACGTCGATCTCGCTCTCGTAGGGGTCCTCGGAGTCCGGGTCGAACGGGTCCGAGCCCGAGCCGTAGTAGGTCTGGAGCGAGACGAGGATTCCGTCGCCGTCGCGGCCCTTGTCGTTCACGTAGAACCACATCTGGTACTCGTGCGCCCCGCCGTGGTCGTTCGTGACCGGCTGGGTCGTCACGACCGCGCGCTTCACGATCACCTGGGCCCCATCCTTGACCGTCTTCGCGCGCACGGCGGCGAGGAGGTCGGCGACGGAGTCGAAGGACTTCGGCTCCGCGCTGGCGACGCCTGCGCTGCCGATGAGGACCGCGACGAGGAGCGACAGGGAGACGGACCGTCTCATGGAGACCTCCGGAGCTCCAGGGAGCAACGTCGTTGCCGGACTTCGGAAGTCCCGATCCGACGAGCCCGGCCGCTCGTTCGTCGCTCTGCATGACACGGATCGGCCAGGCGCCTGCCACCTTTGGCGCCGCAGGGAGCAGCATCTCCGGGCAGCGTGCCCCCGCCTCCTTTCGCGAACGCAGCGTCGATTCGGCATATCATCGAGCGGCTACTCTCCGCGGTGGACGGAACGAGAGGTCATGGCTCACGAGCTTCACGACGAGGCGCTGTCCAGGCTGCTGGATCGGGGCTTTCCGCAGGAGGCCTGCCTGGCGGCGCTCTCTCACTCCGGCGGCGACCTCGCGCGAGCCGGAGACCTGATCCCCTCGTTGCTCTCGTTCATCGTGGAGCACGAGCGGCAGGGCTTCCCTCGCCAGGCGTGTCTCCTGGCCCTCGACCGCGTCCGCGAGCACCATGGACCCGCGAGCGGCGTCGGCGCCACCGCCGGCGGGGAGTCCGTCGATCGACTCGCGGTGCGCTTCCTGCCGGAGGCGACCGCGTACCTGGAGGCACACGAGCAGGTCCCTGCCGGAGCGCTGGACCGATTGGCCCAGGTGCTGGAGCGCATGGCGCACGAGTCGGCCGAGCTCCTCGCCCGGATCGACATCGAGCGCGGGGAGGTCTGCTATCTGATCTCGGGCATGACGATCCAGCTCCTGGCCCTCTGCACGAGGTGCCTGTGCGTGTCCGCGCGCCCCAGGAGCTGGCTCGGCCGGATCGGCCAGCTCGTGTTACGGCGGCGCTGCTTCTGCCTCGCGCGGAAGATCCCCGTCGTGAGCCACGGGTGCGTGATCGTGTCCCACTACACCGAGCACCTCCTCCGTCGTTACAACGAGCGGATCGAGGCCCACGTGCGGGAGACCACGAACCCCCGGTTCGCGCTGGACGCGATCCGCTGGATCGCTTGAGAGCGCGCTCCTTCACCGCGCGGCCGGTGGAGCCCCCGCGCCGTCGAGCCCCTCGTACGCGCGCCGGAGCTCCGCCAGCGACGGCGACCCGCGCGCGAGGAGCGCCTCCCGCGCCGGCGGCCCGTGGCGGAGGAGCAGGCCGAGGAGCGCCTCGGCCGCCGCGCGGCGGCGCTCGAGCCCGGCGGGCGCGCCGGCCGCCGCGATCGCGTCGTACCGGTCGGCGCCGTCGTTCACACGCTCGGCGATCAGGTCGGCGGACATCATCTGCGCGTTGACCATGCGCCGGCGCCCGCCGCAGCGGGTGCAGGCGACCCGGTCCCGCGCGGCGAGGTCGCCGTCCCGGCGCGCCTCCTCCGGCTCGAAGACGCGGCAGTAGTAGCACCCGACGAGCTCGCAGCCCTGGTCGGTCGGGTCGAAAGGACGAGGCTCTTCCATGCGCTCCTCCGGAGGACGACCGTCAGTCGTCCTCGAACCAGGACGGATCCGCTCGCCGCGGGTCTCGGACCACGACCCGCCCATCCGGCGCGAGGGCGATGGCCAGCCGGGCGCCCCCCGGAGACAGCGCGAGCGCGAGGACCTCCGCGTCCTCCTCCCACGAGGGACCGTCCGCGCCCATGCGGACCGACCGGCCCCGCGCCAGCGCGGGCCAGGGCGAGGACGTCCCTCCGACGGCGATCGCCGCGGTTCGCCAGACGCCTTCGACCTCCTTGCAGGAGCCCCACATGTGCTCCGGGAACTGCCACACCTCGGTCTGCCCGTTTCTCGTGACGACGAGGTAGCCCCCGCCGCAGGCGACGATCGCCACTTGACTCGCGGGGTGGTCGTCCCACTCCTGCCCGGTCTCGACGCACAGCAGGTGGACGTACTGCTCGTGCGGTGGGCCGGCCGGGACTGCTCCCCGATCCCGCTCCCAGAACGCGCGCACGGTGCAGAAGCGGCCATCCGGGGAGAGCGCGAGGGCGCAGGCCGTCGAGCGGGGGTACAGGCCGGGGGGGCCGTGCTCCAGCCGGAGGCGGTGGAGCTCGCGGCCCGTCTCGATCTCGCGGACCGATACCGCGACGCGGGCGGCGTCGGCGTCGGCGGTGGCCCACTGGAGCGCCTCCGGTGCGAACGCGACGGGGCCCGTCACGCCGGGATGTTCGCGCACGAGGACACCACGCTCGTCCCAGATCCGTACGGCGCGGTCGTCGGGGCACGCGGCGGCGAGCCACCCTCCGAGGAAGGCGAGAGAGCTCGCCCGGCAGGGGAGATCGAAGACGACGGCCTTGGCGTCGCGATCGAGGACCGTGATGCGCTCGCGGTGTGGGCCGGCCACGGCGATCCGGCCGTCGAGCGAGGCGGCCAGCAGCACGGCGTCGTCCTTCGCGTCGTCGCTCACGTCATGGCTCCGGGCGCTCTCGTGGATCCTCGATCACCATGCCCGCGCCTCTCCGATGTATCAAGGAGCGCATGCTCGACGTCGTCTGGGATATGGAGCACATCGAGCATCGTCTGCCGAGCCAGACGGAGCGGCTCTGCGTGTCGTCGTGGCACTACGCCGCGTACGGCGACATGCCCCCCTCGCGCGAGTCGGTCCCGGGGCCGGACCTCCTCCGGGAGCTGTGCGGCCCGACGACGACGCTCGTGACGGGTGCCCCTCTCCGGAACCTCGGCGCGGCGATCCAGAAGCCCGGCTTCCGGCTCGGCCGGCTCGTGGTGCAGGGCGGCTTCGCGGGCGAGGGCGTCGTGCCGCCTCGGCACCAGCTCGCGAAGTTCGCGGGACGCGTGACGTGTCCGACGTACAACCTGGTGGGCGACCCGAGGTCGGCGCTCGCGGCGATCGCGTGCCGCTCGATCGCCGTCAAGCGGTTCGTCTCGAAGAACGTCTGCCATGGCGTCCGCTACGACGCCGCGCTCCACGCGCGCTTCGCCGAGCTCAAGGACCGGAGCCGGTCGCTCGAGCTCATCTGGCGCGGGATGGAGGTCTACCTCGGGAAGTCCGACGGCAAGAAGCTCCACGACCCTCTGGCGGCCTGCTGCGCGATCGACGAGTCGATCGGCGAGTGGGCCGAGGTCGAGCTCCACCGGGAGCGCGGCGACTGGGGCTCGCGGCTCGCGCCGGGGTCGGGGGTGAAGATCGTCACGGCGTACGACCACGCGAAGTTCGTCGCGACGTTCACGGCCGTCGAGTGATTACCCCACCTGGACTCGAACCAGGACAAAGAGAACCAAAATCTCTTGTGCTACCGATTACACCATGGGGTAGACGACGCGATTCTCGGCGCGGTCCGTACGCGCGTCAAGCGAGGCTGGACGGCGGGCCCCTCAGAGGATCCGCTTGCCGAGCACCGATGCGATGAGCTCGACGGCGAGCTCCGCCGTCTGGTTCTGCTGGTCGAGCGTCGGGTTCACCTCGACGACGTCGAGGCTCGAGAGGCGCTTCGAGTCGGCGATGATCTCCATGCCGAGGTGCGCCTCGCGGTAGGTGAGGCCGCCCATCTTGCGGGTGCCCGTGCCGGGCGCGACGAGCGGGTCGATCGAGTCCACGTCGAAGCTGACGTGGAGGTGGTCGGTCCCGGCGGTGACGATGCGGAGCGCCTCCTCGACGACCGTCGCCATGCCGCGGCGGTCGATGTCCGCCATGGTGTAAGCGTGCACTCCGCTGTCGCGGAGCTGGCGCTTCTCGAGGTCGTCCAGGTCGCGGAGCCCGATCTGGGCGACCTTCGCGGCCTCGAGCTTGGCGCCCTCGAAGCCGATCGACGTGAGCTCCTTCGCGCCCATGCCGAGGAGGCAGGCGAGGGGCATGCCGTGGATGTTGCCGCTCGGCGTGGTCTCGGGCGTGTTGATGTCGCCGTGGGCGTCGAACCAGATCACGCCGAGCCTCGGGTCGGTCGCGCCGGGCTTCTTCCTGAGGTGGCTCGCGACGCCCGAGATCGTGCCGATCGCGATCGAGTGGTCGCCGCCGACGACGAGGGGGAGGCCCAGGGCGTCGAGGATCTCCTCGACCTTGGCCGCCGCCTGCTGGCACGCCTTGAGGATGATCGGCAGGTACTTGAGCTTCGGGTCGCCAGGGGTGGTCGTCTCGGGCGCGGCGACGTGGAGGTCGCCGTGGTCCTTGATCGAGAAGCCCATGCGCGCGAGCACGTCGTGGAGGTTGGCGATCCGCAGCGCCTGGGGCCCCATGCCGACGCCGCGCCGGCCGGCGCCGTGGTCGAGCGGGACGCCGAGGATGTGGACGGACTTCTGGATCCGGGAGCTCGGACGGGACATGGCATCGAGTCTATCAGGGTGGCGCCCTCGTTGTCGGTGGTTCGTGTTAGGGTTTTGTTCGAGGAGATGGATCTCGTGAAGAAGACGACGAAGAAGCGAAGCCCGCGAGCGCCGCACCCGGTCGAGCTCGAGCCGTTCGAGCTCAGGGCCCTGGACTCGTCGCCGCTCGAGTCCGTGGGGCACCAGCCGGACTGGTGGATCGAGGAGCGCATCAACTGGCTCGAGCACGAGCTCGACTGCCGCCGCGAGCGCCGGAGAGAGGCCGAGCTCGCGGCGCAGACGATCCAGGACATCCAGCTCGAGCTGATCCGGCGCTCCTCCTTCAACGACTTCGACGGTCCGCGAGTGGTCTCGGACCTCGAGGAGCACCGGAGCCTCTGGACGGCCGCGCTCATCGACCGGGAGAGCGGCCCCGAGCTGAGCGGTCTCATCAAGCTGCGCGACCTACCCGGCGACGCGTGGAACGTCGACACGCTCTACGTCCTCGCGCGCGACGAGGGAGCCGCTCAGCAGCTGGCCGAGCTGGGCGAGCTCTGGAGGGCGGATCGCGTCGAGGTCATGGGCGGAGACGCGACGACCCGAGCGCTGGGCTCGGGGAGGTCGGATGCGCCGGAGCGGATCGTGAGCTTCTGGTGGGACTGAGCGCGGGCCGGCGCGCGAGCTTGTCCTGTCGCGATCCTTGCCATGATATCATGGCAGCCTTGAATGGCAGCGAGGCGGCCATGACGAAGAACCTCCACGTCCCGCTCACCCCGTCTCTTCATGCCGAGCTCCGGGCGGCCGCCCGGCGGCACGAGCGGCCGGCGACGGAGATCGCCCGCGAAGCCATCGAACGGTGGCTCGCGGACGAGCGTCGCCAGCTGGTGAAGGCCGAGATCGCGGCCTATGCGGCCGCTCGAGGCGGGACGCGGGACGACCTCGATCCGGAGCTCGAGCGCGCCGCAGCGGACGAACTCTTCCGCGAGGCCACGCCGAATCGGAGGCGCCGACCGTGACGAACGGCGCGATGCGCGGGGAGGTTCACTGGGCCCGTCTGGCCCCTCGGTCCGGCTCCGAGAAACGCGGCGAGCGCCCGGTGATCGTCGTGTCGAACGACGGCTTCAACGAGGCGCCCGGCTGGCGGTCCCTCATCGTCGTGCCCGTCTCGACCTCCGCGAAGCAGACCCGCCGGGGGCCGACCGTCGTCCTCCTTCCGCGGGGCTCGGGAGGCCTCGGCGCCGACTCCGTGGCGTTGTGTCATCAGGTGACGACGCTCGATCGGGCCAAGCTCGCCCGGCGGATGGGTCGTCTCCCCGACGACCTCGTCGATCGAATCGGTGTCGGTCTCAGGGCTGCGCTCGATCTTCCGTGACCGCGGAAGCGCACGTCGCCTCGCCCGTGTAGCCTCCCCCCCGGAGGTCGCTCGATGAAGATCCACTTCCTCGGCGCCGCGCGCTGCGTGACGGGCTCGATGCACGTCCTCGAGGTCGGCGGGAAGCGCGTCGTCCTCGACTGCGGTCTCAACCAGGGGAGGCGCTCCGAGTCGTACCAGAAGAACAGCCAGCTCTCGCCCGTCGCGGTCGGGGCGGACGCGGTCGTCCTCTCCCACGCGCACATCGACCCCTCGGGGAACCTGCCGACGCTCGTGAGCCGGGGCTTCAAGGGGTCGATCCACGCGACGCCCGCGACGGTCGACCTCTGCGGCCACCTCCTCCGCGACTCGGCCAAGATCCAGGCGCAGGACGTCCAGTACCTGAACGAGCGCAGCAAGAAGGCGCGCATGAAGGACCCCTTCTCGAAGCAGGGCGAGCCCGTGCCGGCGCTCTACGAGATGGACGACGTCGAGGAGACGATCCGGCGCTTCAGACCGGCGGAGTACCGGAAGGCCTTCGAGGTCGTGCCGGGCGTCCGGGCGTCCTTCTACGACGCGGGGCACATCCTCGGCTCCGCGATCGCCGTGCTCGAGCTCGAGGAGGGGAAGCGCAAGGTCCGCATCGGCTTCACGGGCGACCTCGGCCGCTCGGGCCAGCCGATCCTCCAGGACCCGCAGCGGCCGCCGTGGAGCTTCGACTACCTCATCACGGAGAGCACGTACGGCGACCGCGTCCACGAGGCGATCCCTCGCCTCAAGCAGAAGCTCAAGGAGATCGTGACGCTCGCGTTCGACCAGGGAGGGCGCGTGATCATCCCGGCGTTCGCGGTCGGCCGCACCCAGAACGTCGTCTACTACCTGAACGAGCTCTTCGTCGCGGGCGAGCTGCCGCGCGTCCCGATCTTCGTCGACAGCCCCCTCTCGGTGAACGCGACGGAGGCCTACCGCGGCCACTCCGAGTGCTTCGACGAGGAGACCATGCGGATCCTCGCCTCGGACGGGGACCCGTTCGGCTTCAAGCTCCTCACGTACGTGCGGAGCGCCGACGAGTCCAAGGCGCTCAACGCGCGCACCGGCCCGATGGTGATCATCGCGTCCTCGGGCATGTGCGACGCGGGCCGGATCCTCCACCACCTCAAGCAGGCGCTCCCGAAGCCCGAGAACGTCGTCCTCATCGTCGGCTATCAAGCGGAGCACACCCTCGGGCGGCGGCTCATCGACCGCCACCCGAAGGTGCGCATCCACGGCGAGGACGTACGCGTCCGGTGCCGCGTCGAGAAGATCAATGGCTTCTCCGCGCACGCCGACCGCGAGGAGATCTCCTGCTACGTGAAGAACCTCGAGGGGTTGCGAGGCTGCTTCGTCGTGCACGGAGAGGAGAAGTCTTCGCTCTCCCTCGCCGGACGGCTCGCGGAGCTCCAGATCTCGGGAGTCCACGTGCCGGTGCCCGGCGAGGTGGTCGAGCTCTGAGGGTAGGCTATGCGGCGAGGAGCCGCGCTCCCTGGACCGACCGTGACCTCGCGGAACGACCCGTGCCCCTGCGGCAGCGGCGCGAAGTACAAGCGCTGCTGCCTCGCGAAGGACGACGCGGAGACCCGGCGCGCCGCGGCCGAGGAGCGCGCCGCCCTCCCGGCCCTGGCCGAGCCGACCGAGGAGGACCTCGCGATCGAGGACGAGCTCGACGCCGACGCGACCCTCGCCGCCGCCGTGGACCGTCCGTTCGACGAGGACGTGGCGCCGTGGGAGCTCGCGTGCTTCGCGGAGGGGCACCCGATCTTCGCGAAGGCGCGCGCCCGCGACGCCGCGTGGGCCGCGACGCCTTCGCTCCCGGGCGAGCTCGAGGCGCTCTCCGACGACGACCTCCGCGCGCGGCTCGACCGCCTCGGCGTCACCGGCTCGCCGGACGCGTTCCGTGCCGCGGCGCGCGCGGCCCGCGAGCGCGGGCAGCCGAGCGGCTGGGCGGTCGCCGCGGCGTGGCGCACGGAGAAGCTCGCGGGCCGCGCGCTCACGCGGGCCGAGCGCGACTTCCTCGGCCTCGCGGCGTGCGAGCTCTGGCGGCGGCTCCTCCCCGAGGAGCCCTCGCGCGAGATGCTCGAGGACGAGATCGAGGCGGGGCGCGCGCTCCTCGACGAGGGGCGCGCGGGCGAGGCGTTCGAGGTCTGGGAGGACGTGCTCGACGTCGTCGTCGCCCGGCTCGCTCCGCGCGGCAAGACGCTCGCCGACTCCCCGCGCGCGGGCGATCCGGTGATCCTCGGCGAGTGGCTCGAGGACTGGCTCGACGAGCTCCACGCGCTCGCGCACGACGACCCCGACGCGGCGCTCGCGGGCCTCGAGCTCGTCGAGACGATCCTCGAGAAGCTCCCCGACCAGGGAGGACCCGGCGGCGGCACGATGCGCGTCGCGCGCTCCGCGTTCCTCCTCGCGCAGGGGCGCGACGAGGAGGCCGTCGCCGAGGCGCGGCGCCTCCGGGACGCGCACCCGGACTCCGCGCTTGGGTCGATCGCCCTCGCCGACGCCCTCGTCTTCGAGGCGGAGCGAGACCCGGAGCGGCTCGAGGAGGCGCTCGCGGTCCTCTCCGCGGCGCGGTCGCGGTCCCTCTCCGACGCGAAGACCTGGAAGCTCGACGAGCGCTACGACGAGCTCCTGAAGCTCCTCCGGCGGGCGCGCGCCGGGAGCTGACGGGTCAGCGTCCGCGCGCCTCGATGTCGAGCGTGTCGATGACACCCCGGGTCGTCGCGCCGGCGACGAGCGCGGCGGCGCGCGGCGTCCTGATCGCCCCCACGAGCGGCGGGTCGGGCGTCGGCATCCGGGGCGGAAGCTCGATGAGCCGGCCCGTCGCGTCGCGCCCGACGCCCCACGTGTCGGGGCCCGTCCCGAGCTGAGGGCGGATCCACCGGCTCAGCCCGCGCGCGGTCCCGTAGAAGATCGGCGCCGTGATCGCGCCGAGCGCGGCGTGCTCGGGCACGTCCTCGAAGATGGGCCGGTCCTCGAAGGCGTTCTCGGCGACCTGCGCCGTGCCCGATCCGATCGCGCCCCCTGCCGCGCTGGCGCCGAACGCTCCGAGGCCTCCTCCGGCGAGGAGGCTCGTCCCGAGGGTCGTCGCCGCGAGCAGGCCGGTGACGGCGCCCCCGATGAACGCGGCCCCCGCCCGCTCCCACGTGAGCTCCTCGCCGCGGATGAGCCCGCAGACCGCGTACCCCAGTGCGAAGACCGCACCCCCCACGAGCGCGCCCAAGAGAAAGTGCATCGTGATCCTCCTCGTCCACGGGGATGGTCCGCGCACGCGGAGGGCCAGCCTCAAGACCCTGCGGCATCTCGGCGCGCGCGACCCGCACGCAGGAGGAGCGTCCCGGTCCGGTCCCGGCTGACGAGGATCCGAAAGGAACCACGGCGGGCGCGGCCGGGTGATACTGCTCGCGTGACCGCGAGCGAGGAGCACCATCGGAAGGTCGCCCGGGTCGCGGCCGCGCTCCGCGAGCGGAAGAGCACGCGCCCCGTCTCGCTCCTCAAGAAGTCCGTCTCGCACCGCGTGCCCAAGGCCCACGACAAGCGGTTCACGGACGACCGGATCGACCTCTCCGACCTCGACCGGATCCTCGAGATCGACCCGGCCGCGCGCCTCTGCGTCGCGGAGCCCGGCGTCACCTTCGTCGACCTCGTGGACGCGACGCTCGCGCACGGCCTCATCCCGATCGTCGTCCCCGAGCTCAAGACGATCACGGTCGGCGGCGCGGTCGCGGGCTGCTCGATCGAGTCGATGTCGTTCGTCCGCGGCGGATTCCACGACACGTGCCGCGAGTACGAGGTCATCACCTCGCGCGGCGACGTGCTCCGCTGCTCGCCGGGCGAGAACGAGCTCCTCTTCCAGATGCTCCACGGCACCTTCGGCACCGTCGGGATCATCTCGAAGCTCGTCTTCGAGCTCGTGCCCGCGAAGCCGTTCGTCCACGTCGTCTACGAGAAGCACCGGACGCTCGCCGACTTCAAGGCGGCGATCTGGTCGCACTACGAGCGGCGCGACATCGACTTCATGGACGGCATGATCCACTCGCCCGAGCTGTACGTCCTCTGCGCCGGGCGCTTCGTGGACGCGGCGCCCTACACGCATCGTTACGACTGGATGCGCGTCTACTACGTGAGCACGCGGACGCGCGCCGAGGACTACCTCCGCACGCAGGACTACGTCTTCCGGTACGACAAGGGCGTGACGAAGTTGCGGCCGAGCTCGTTCCTCGGGCGGCTCATCTTCGGGAAGTTCCTCGGCTCGTCGGAGGTGCTCAGGATCGCGGAGAAGCTCCACTGGCTCCTCCCCCGCGAGCGGCCGGGCGTCACGCTCGACACCTTCATCCCGTTCTCGAAGGTGGACGGGTTCCTCGCGTGGTACGCGGAGACGTTCCGCCACTTCCCGCTCTGGGTCGTCCCCTACAAGCGCGTGCGCGACTACGAGTGGATCGCGCCGTCGTTCTGGGAGAGCACGAAGGACGAGCTCTTCCTCGACATCGCGATCTACGGCATGAAGCAGCCTCCGGACGGCAAGAACTACTACCGGATCATGGAGGAGAAGCTCATGGAGATCGGCGGCCTGAAGACGCTCATCTCCCACAACCACTACTCGGAGTCCGAGTTCTGGAGCATCTGGAACAAGGACGCCTACGAGCGCGCGAAGGCGGTCGGCGACCCGCTCGGCATCTTCCGCGACCTCTACTCGAAGACCTGTCGCTGACTCACTCACCCGATTCCTGAGGGCCGTCGTCCGGCGTCGGACGGTCGCGAGACGGAATCTCCGAGCCGCGGTAAGGCCTTGCACGCGCACGGCCTTTGCGAACCGGGCCCCCCGAGAGAAACGAGGGGCCAGTTGGACAAGAAGAACGTGATCGCCTTCGGGGCGACGGGGATCATCGTCTCGGCGCTCGTCGCCGGGTGCGGGGGTGGCAGCGGAGGCGGCGGCTACTTCGGGGCGACCGCCGCGACCACCAGCACCACGACGCCGGGCACGACGGTGCCGGGCTCGACGACGTCGCCCACGACGAGCGGCACCAAGCCCGGCGGGACGACGAAGCCGCCCAAGC
The DNA here is from genome assembly GCA_964648345.1 of uncultured Planctomycetota bacterium. Taxonomy (GTDB): domain Bacteria; phylum Planctomycetota; class J058; order J058; family JACQDU01; genus CAZYLP01. Next base: position 2,771 of record CAZYLP010000113.1, on the reverse strand, counting down.
CGGCTCCGCCGCCGCCGAAGCCGAAGCCGACACCGACACCGGCGCCTGCTCCGCCGCCGCCGCCGCCGAAGCCGCAGCCGCTCACGAAGCCGCACGCGATCTGGAAGCCCGCGGCCCACTTCACGAACGCGAGCCTCACGAAGCGCACGGGGATCGTGATCCACAAGGCCGAGGGCTACAACGCGGCCGGCTGGTTCGCGAACCCCGCGTCGAAGGCGAGCGCGAACTACGACGTCCACCAGGACGGCAAGATCTACCAGATGGTGAAGGACGAGGACGTGGCCTGGCACTGCGGGAACACGGCCTACAACACGAGCCACATCGGGATCGAGCACGCCGGGTTCAGCGCGAAGGCGGACATCACGGACAAGGAGTACGAGGCGTCGGCGAAGCTCGTCGCGTGGCTCTGCGACCACTACAAGATCCCGATCGACCGGAAGCACATCATCGGTCACGCCGAGGTGCCCGACCCCAACCACCCGGGTCAGTTCGGAGGGATCAACCACCACACGGACCCGGGCAAGCTCTGGGACTGGAACCGCTACCTCGCCCTCGTCAAGAAGTACGCGCAGGGCGCGCCCGCGCCGTCGTCGCCGTCGCTCCGCGTCGCCGCGTGGCTCCCCTACTGGGCGGGCGCTGCGGGCGACGCGACCGTGAAGGCCCAGGCCGGGAAGGGCCTCGACGAGGTGGACATGTTCTCGTACGGCCTCGAGGCCGACGGGACGTTGAACGTCCTCGCGGGCGCGCGCGACGCGGCTCTCATCGCCGCCGTCCACAACAACAAGGGGACCGTCTACATGACGGTCACCGGAGCCGCGTCATCGAGCGTCGTCCCCGACCCGGCGAAGCGCGCCGTCTTCATGAAGGCGTGCCTCGACGAGTGCGTGAAGTACGACCTCGACGGCGTGGACCTCGACTTCGAGAGCATGCGCTCGCAGGACCGCGCGGACTTCACGAAGCTCTGCGCCGAGCTCGGGAAGGCGCTCGCGGTCCAGAAGAAGAAGCTCTCGATCACGGTGATCGCGAAGCAGCAGGACCGCGTCGCGTGGGGCGCGGCCGACGCGCTCGACTACGCGGCGCTCGGGAAGATCGCGGACCGCTTCAAGATCATGACCTACGGCCTCCACGGTTCGTGGGGCTCGCCGGGTCCGATCGGGTCGCTCCCGTGGATGGAGAGCGTCCTCAAGTTCGCGCTCTCGCAGGGAGTCCCGAAGGGGAAGATCTTCCTCGGCGTCCCCTTCTTCGGGTACGACTGGACCGCTCCGAAGCAGGCGAAGTCCGTGAGCGCGGCCGCCGCCGTCGCCCTCGGCCAGAAGGCGACCTCCGGAGTCCAGTTCGACAAGACCGCGGGCGAGGCGCACTTCACCTACAAGGACGCTCAGGGCGTGACTCACACCGTCTGGTTCCAGACGGCCGCGTCGATCAAGGCGAAGTGCGAGCTCGCGAAGAAGTACGACCTCGGCGGCGTCGCGTGCTGGTCGGTCAACCAGGAGAAGGCCGACTTCTGGGCGGCGCTCGAGGCGGCGCGGAAGTAGGCGGGGGCAAGCCCCCGCCTACCCTCGCGCGCTCACGGGTTCCGCACGGTCCCCGTGAGCACGCCGTTGACTCCCACCGTCGTGCTCGGGCCGCTCGACGGGTGGACGGTGTCGGCGAGCCGGCGGCCGAGCGAGACCTTCGTCGCGTCGACGCGCGCCGTGCGCCCGTCGAGGAGCTTGATCTCGAGCGTGCGCCCGTCGTCCTTCACGTCGGTCACCTTGAGGAGGGTGCCCTTCGCGATCTTCGACCACTGGCCGTCCGACGTGCGGACCTCGAGGTCCTCGCGGGTCGAGCCCTTGATCCACTTCACGTCCATCTTCGAGAGCCACATGCCGGCGTTGTTCTTCACGCTCGTGACCTTGCCGAAGAGGTGGACGCTCGTGAGCGACTCGCCCTTGAGGAGCTTCTTCCACGGGTCGTTCGCGATCACGACCTCGCTGTAGGTCTGCGGCTGGGACTCCGCGACGTCGACCTTCGTGTTGCAGAAGAAGAGGAGGCACTCCGTCGTGACGCCGACGGAGCCCACGACCTCGCGCGTCTGGCCCTTGGACAGCCGCACGTCGATCGCGGTGAGCGCGCCGAGGAGCGGCCGGAGGCGGGGACCGAAGTCCGCGCCCGTCGCCGCGTGCTCGAACCAGTTGAGCCGCGCGAGCACCGAGCGGCGCTCGAGGCCCACGAGCGTCGAGACCTCGACGAGCGGCGAGCGCGCCGCGTCGGGCGAGCCGCTCCGGATCTCGGCCGGCATGCTCGCGAGGTCGGCGGCCTTGTAGGCCGCGCAGAGCTTCGCGAGCTCCTCGGGCTCGAGCTTGCCGTCGTAGCCCTTGGACGCGTTCCACTCGCCCGTGCGCTCGACGTGCACGGACCCGTCCGCCTTCACGCGGAGGACGGTGCGCGTTCCGGCCACCTCGTTCGTGATGCCGAAGGCGAGCTCGGTGAAGTCGGCCGGATCCGCGAACACGGATGCGCCGAGGAACGGAGTGGCGATCAACGCGGCGATAGCCGCGCGGGCGGTGCGGGACATGGGTTTCCTCCACGGTCTCCGCGCTCGTGTGCAGCGCGCATGCCGTGCAGGAACCCCAACGACTTCCGACGAACGGGCTCAGGCGATGGGGCGAGGCGCCTCGACCATTTCAACGTCATGAGAACGAAGAGCGTGGAGGAGCGATCCTCTCGTGTTCATCGCAGAGGCGCAGAGGCGCAGAGACGCAGAGGAGTGGTTGACCACCCCTCTGCGT
>CAZYLP010000112.1:0-14560 GCA_964648345.1 uncultured Planctomycetota bacterium | reverse complement strand
ACCGACCGGCGCGCGCGGGTGACGGCGGTGTAGAGGATCTCGCGCGTGAGGAGCGGCACGTCCTGCTCGGGGAGCACGACCGCGACGCGATCGAACTCCGAGCCCTGGCCCTTGTGGACGGTCATGGCGTAGCAGTGCTCGAGCTCTCCGCGCAGGAGGTCCACCGGGAACGCGACGAACCCCGCTCCGCGACGGAAGACGGCCGAGAGGCGCGCCTTCGCGCCCTCCTCGGCGACCCAGAGAGCGACTCCCTGGTCTCCGTTCCAGATCGCCTTCTCGTAGTCGTTCGCGAGCATGAGCACGGGCTCGCCCGCGGTCAGCTCGTGCTTCGCGGAGGCCTTCCGGTGCGCGAGGTGAAACGCGCGGAGAGCGGCGTTGACCGCGACCGAGCCGGTCCGGTAGACGCGGGTGAGGCAGAGGACGCGCGAGCTCTCGAAGTGCGCGAAGAGCTTCGCGAGGTCCGCGGTCGTCGCCGCCGAGAAGGCGCCCTTCTCGAGTTGGTAGGTTTTGCCGACGAGGTCGTCGAACCCTTCTAGGCTCGCGATCCGCTCCTCGTACCAGCGCTCGAGGAACGCGCGGAGGGCGTGCGCTCCCTCGCCGAAGACCGCCTCCGTCTTGTCGAACGCGAGCTGCGCGACGGAGTCCCGGACCGCGAGCGCGTCGCCGAGCGGGGCCTTCGCGGAGCCGTCCTCCGGGCTGACCCACTTCGCGAAGGCGAGGATCGCGACGCCCGCCGGATCCTTCGGGTTCATGCGGTAGTTCCGCGTGAGGCGCGCCGCGCACCCGGCGAGCGGGTGCTCCGGGCCGTCGGGGATCAGATCGCGGAGGACGGCGCCCGCGCCGACCGACGGGAGCTGCCGCGCATCGCCGAGGAGGACGAGCCGCGCCTCGGGCCGCACGGCGCGGACGAGCTTCTCCATGAGGTGCATGTCGATCATGGAGGCCTCGTCCACGATCACGACCCGCTGCTCGAGGCGGTTGCCCTCGTGGTGGCGCATGCGGCTCCCGTCCGACGACGCGCCGAGGAGCTTGTGGATCGTCTGCGGCTGCGGCCCGCGCGCGAGGAGCTCGGCGTCCACGGGCTCGGGGGCCTTCACGCTCGCGAGCGACTTCGCGATCGACTCGCCCATGCGCTGAGCGGCCTTGCCCGTCGGCGCCGCGAGAGCGACGTCCGTGAGCGCGAAGCCGAGCCGGACGAGGACGCGGAGGATCGAGACGACGATCGAGGTCTTCCCCGTGCCCGGTCCGCCCGAGACCACGGAGAGCGGCCCCGTGACCGCGGCGAGCACGGCCTTCCGCTGCTCGGGCGAGAGCTCGACGGGGCCCTCGGGCGTCGTCGCGGGACGCGCGAGGATCGCGTCGAGCGCGGCCTTCACCGCCTTCGCGGTGAACGCGGGCTCGGGCTTCTGCGCGAGCCGCTCGACGAGCGCTCCGGCGAACAGCGTCTCCGCGCGGTGGAGCTTCTGGTGGTAGACGAAGTCGCCCTCGACGATCAGCGGCTTCCGCTCGCCGGGCTCCCCGAGCCGCCGCGTGAGCTTCGCGATCGCGTCGAGGTGAGCTTCACGCTCCGCCGCGTCCTCGAGCAGGCCCTCGAGGATCGTCGCGAGGTAGGCGCGGCCCTCCTCGCCGCGGAGAGGCATGCGCGTGCTCCCGCGCCCCTGGGTCACGAGCGACGCGAGCGCGACGAGGAAGCAAGCCTTCCGCTGCGCGCCGTCGAGCTCGCCGTCCCAGCCCGAGCACTCCCAGGCGAGGAAGACGTGCTCGGCGCCGAGGTCGAAGCTCCGCGTCGCAGCCTCCGCGATCCGGTCGAGCCACGCCTCGACGTCACCCGTCTCGCGGAAGGCGCGGCTCGCGACACCGAAAGGGCTCAACATCGCATCACCGGTACTCGAACGCGATGAGCTCGCGCTCGAAAGTCCTCAGGCCGTCGAGGTCGGGCCTCAGGAAGTAGACGCCGATCCCGGGGTCCTGCTCCGGGCGCATGCCGCGGAGAAAACAGTACAGGACTCCCCCGAAGCGCTTCTCGTGGTCCGCCGCGTCCCGCGGCGCGAGCATGCGCGCGAGCGCGAGCGTGTAGACCTGGACCTGGATCCAGTAACTCGAGCGCACGTGCTCCGCGACGGACTTCGCGTCGTAGGAGTCGAGCGTGTCCGTCTTCCAGTCGAGGAGGTAGGTCCGCCCCTCGTGCTCGAAGATGAAGTCGATGAACCCCCGGATCCAGCCGCGGTCGCCCGCCCCCGGGATGGGGTAGGCGAACTCGAGCTCGCGGAGGTTCTTCGTGCCGGCCGCGAGGTCGAGCTTGACGCCGCCCAGGTCGAGTTTCTTGGTGAGCGTCCGGTGGACGATCCGTTCGCACCCCCCGCGGTAGCGCTCGGCGATCCCGCGCCAGCCCATGCAGCGCGTGAAGAGCTCCTTCACGTCCTCGCGCTCGCGCCACGCCTCGAAGGTGGGCGCCTCCGCGAAGCTCTCGAACGCGAGGTGCTCGAGCACGTCGTGGAAGAACTGGCCCGTGTTCGACCCGCCCGGCGGCATCTCCAGGCCCTCTCCCTCCCCCACGAAGTGGGGGAGGGCCGGGGAGGGGCCCTCCTCCTGGAGCGTATCGGCCTCGATCTCGGCGGCCGTCGGCGTGAAGCCCTTCTTCATGCGCGTGTAGCTCGTGAGGACCTGAGCCGCGGAGTGGACGCGGAGCCTGGCGCAGCTCTCCTCGATCGCGCGGAGGTCGGAGATCTCGAGCAGCTCCGCGGGCGGCGTCCACGGAGCAGCCGCCGGCGCCGGCGGCGCCTGGGGCGCGGAGCGGTCGTCGGCGCCTCGCACCTTCTCGACCTCGAAGCCCGCGGGCGGAGCCTGCTCGTGGATCAGCGCGTGGAGGCGCTCCGCGACGCACCGGTAGGGGCCGTTGAGGTACCCGAAGTTCCAGTCGTCATCGACCTTGCCGAAGCCCGCGAGGTAGAGCTTCGCCTTCGCGCGCGTGATCCCGACGTAGAGGAGCCGCCGGTTCTCCTCGTCGCGCTCGCCGAGGACGAGGTCGCGGACCTCCCTCGTGAGCGGCCCGACGTGGACGAGGCGCTTCCCGCTCTCGTCGTGGAAGAAGACGGTCCCGCGCTTCTCCTTCGCGATCTCCGCGGCGGTCTTCTTCTTGTCCCTGTCCGTGTCCTTCTCGTCCTCGCGCTCGTGATAGACGTGGAGGTCCTGCGCGAACGCGTCCGTGTAGCCGCCGAACAGGAAGACGACGGCCGCCTCGAGGCCCTTGCTCTTGTGGAGCGACATGATCTGGACGGCCTTCGCGTCGCTCTCGAGGCGCTGGACGTTGCCTTCGCCCTCGAGCTCCTGCTCCTCGCGGATCCAGGCGCGGAGGAGATGCGCGAGCTCGCGGAGGCCGAGGCGCTTCTTGCTCACGGTCTCGAGGAGGAGCTCGAGGATATGTAGGTAATTGGTGAGTCTTCGCTCGCTCGTCGAGGCGAAGATCTCGCGCCGGAGGAGGCCCGTCTCCTCGACCATGCTCGCGAAGAGGCCGCGGAAGTCGCCGCGCTCGGCGAGCCGCTCCCACTGGAAGAGTCGCTTGAAGAGGACGTGGTCGCTCGGCGGATCGCCCGCGGACAGCGTCGCGAGGTCCTGGTCGAAGAACGGCGTGAGCCAGGCCTTCGAGCGCTTCGAGCGGTCGCCCGGGTCGTCGATCGCGGCGAGGACGCGGTAGATGTCGTCCGCCTCGTCGGTCTGGAAGAGACCGTCCTGCTTGTAGAAGGCGAACGGGATCCGCTTCTCGGCCAGGAAGCGCGAGACGAACGCGCCCTCCTTGCCGCTCCGGGTGAGGATGTAGATGTCGCTCGGCCCGATCCGGTGCGAGCTCTCGCCGTCCTCGAGCCACAGCCCCTCGCGGAGGAGGCGGTCGATCTCCTCCGCGATCCGCCGCGCGAGCGCGGAGCGGATCCCGTCCGCGTTCAGTCTCTCGCCCTGGAGGTCGAAGACGTGGATCGGCGTCACGGGCTTCTTGCTCGCGTCCACCGCCACGAGCGACTTCCTGCCCGCGACGACCGGCGCGTCGTAGCGGATCTTCTGGCGGAAGAAGGGCGGCTCCGCCTTCTGGTCGAAGATCGTGTTGTAGGCCTTTATGAGAGCGTCCGTCGAGCGGAAGTTCTCCTCGAGCGGCACGGCCTCGCCGCCCCGGAGGAGCGCGTCACGCGCGCGGATGTACGCGAACACGTCGGCCCCGCGGAAGCCGTAGATCGACTGCTTCGGATCTCCGATCACCCAGAGGCCGTGGTCGTCCGGGCTCTTCACGAAGACCTCGTCGAAGATCGCCCACTGGACCTCGTCGGTGTCCTGGAACTCGTCGATCAGGGCGTGCGCGTAGCGCTCGCGGATCCGCGCGAGGAGGAGCTGGCGCTGCGGGCCCGTCGTGACCGCGTCGCGCACGAGCGTGAGCATGTCCGAGAAGTCGAAGTGGCCCTTGGTGGCCTTCTCCCGCTGGACGCGGGCCTGAACGCTCGGGAGGAACACCTGCGCGACGGCGGCCTCGACCGTCACGAGCTTCTCGTTGATCGCGGCGAGGCGGCCCATGAAGCTCTTGAGCCCCTTCACGGCGCGGAGCTTCTCGACGCGCTCGGGCGCGAGGAGCCAGTCGAAGATGTAACTCCGGTTCTCGGAGACGTGGAGGCCGACGACCGAGCCCGTCGCCTCGGGCTCCTTCACGAACTCGCGGAGCGCGTCCATGCGCGCGAGGACCGCCGTCTTGGTGCCGCCGTGGAGGTCGGAGTCGGCGACGGCCGCCTTGGCCGCGTCGAGGCGCTTGTCCACGCCTTCGCGCAGGCTCGCGAAGTCCTCGAGGAGGCCCTTCCGGTCGAGGAGCGGCCGCACCTCGGCGCGCTTCTCGTCGATCTCCTGGAGGAGCTCCTCGAGCTCGGCGACGGAGTGCTCGCGGAGCCACGCGCGGAGATCCACGGCCCGGTTCGGGTCGTTCGCGAGCTCGTGCTTCAGCACGTGCATGAAGCCGGACGAGAAGGCGCCCTTCGAGTCCACGAGCTCCTGCTCGAAGAGTCGCCCGGCGAGGAACGCGTTCTCGGTGAGCACGCGGTGGCAGAAGCCGTGGATCGTGTGGATCGGCGCCTGATCGAACGCGAGGAGCGCTCGCTCGAGGATCGCGCGCTCGGCGTCGCCGATCTCCCAGAAGTGAGTCGCCGTCTCCGCGCCCTCGGGGAGCTTGCCGTTGACGATGTTCGCGAGGAGGCGCCGCACGCGCTCGCGGAGCTCGTACGTCGCGCGCTCCGTGAAGGTGACGATGAGGAGCTTCTCGGCCGGCACCTCCGCGAGGAGGAGCTCGATCACCGAGTGCTCGAGCGTGTAGGTCTTTCCGGTGCCGGCCGACGCCTCGATCACGGCGTGGCGGGGCGGCTTCTTGCCCTGGCAGATCTTCTCGAGGACGCGCGGGCGCGGGTAGCGGAGGGTCACTCGTCACCTCGCAGCCGCGCGACGAACGGGCTTAGGCGGCGGACCGCGATCGCCTCCGCGTCCTCGGGCGGCTCGTAGCTCTTCCAGCTCCGGATCGGCCCCCAGGCGTCGCTCGGGAGTTTCTTGTAGGCCTTATCGCGGAGCCAGCGGATCCGGTCGACGAGCGGGTTCTCGGTCTCTCCGTCGCGGAGGTACTCGAGCGCCGGCTCGAACGCGAGGAGGTAGTCGTGCGGCCCGCCGAGGTACTCCTCGAGGAGGAGCCCGAGCCACGCGCGCGCCTCGTCGGGCGTGAAGGCCTTGAAGGTGTGCTTCGACTCGTAGGCTGCGCCGTGCGCGGCGGGGATCGCGAAGACGCGGAAGGTCTTCGGTTCCGCCCTGCGGGCGGCTGCGAGGAGTGCGTGGTCGAGGAAGCCCCGGAGGACGTGCTTGTCGCCCGCCTCCTCCGAGGCGACGAGGACGACCGAGCCGCTCCCGTCGGCGAGGATCCGGTTCGTGCGGCCCGTGAGCTCGACGCGGACCGTCGAGCACCGCGGTGCTCCCTCCGGTCGCCCTGGCTTCTCGAGGTCGAAGACGACGGGCCCGTGGAGGACGTCGCTCTCTCCGAAGTCGTCGGACGCGCCGAAGCGGTGCGGCTCGAGGCCCGCGAGCTCCTTCGCGTCGAGGAGCGCGGCGAGGTTCTCGTGCCACTTCTCGAGGATCTTCGAGTGGGCGCGCCGCGTGACCTCGAGGAAGACGCCCGTCGGCAGGTCGCCGGAGAGCTCTCCGCGCTTCGCGTGCTCCTCGTGAGCGGCCTCGATCGAGGCGTCGAGGGCGCCCTTCCGGCGGAGCGCGTCGAAGATCACCTCGCGGAGGAAGACGGTCCGCGTGAGCTTCGTCGGCTCGAAGACCTCGTCCTCGCGGAGGAGGACGTCTCCGTCGTCGTCGTCCCGGGCGAGCCGGAGCGCGTGCTGGGCCCAACCCTGGAGCGGGCTCATGAGGAAGTCGCAGAGGTCGTGAATCGAGACCCGCACGACGTCCGGCGCGCGTCCGGTCGTCTCGTAGGGCGGCGTGACTCCGAGGAGATCGTGGAGCGCGCCCGGCGGCTCGTCGGACGCGGGGCCGTTCCGGCTCTCTTTGAGGGCGCGCACCTGTGCTTCGCGGAGCGACTCGGGGACGCTCCGCGCCGTCTCCCTGGCTTCTCCGAGCGGCTTCGTGAAGTAGCTCCGGTCGTAGCGGCGGAGCGCTTGCTTCTCGTGCTCGACGTTCTTCGCGAACGTCGCCTCGACTTCACGGACGAGCGAGCACGGCGCGAGCTCCTCGCCCGTCGTCGCATCGCGCGCGACGTAGGAGAGCGTGAGCTGCTGCTGCGTCGCCGCGACGACCTCGAGGAAGGTGAGGCGGTCGCGCTCCTCCGGGTTCACGTCGCCGGGCGCGTGCTCGCCTCCGCGGAGGTCGAGAAGATCGCGCCGGTTCGACGCCGGGAAGCCGCCCTCGCCGAGTCCGAGGACGAAGGTCGCCTTGAACGGGATCGGCCGGCCCGGGAGGAGCGGCGCGACGACGACTCCGCCCGCGAGGTCGTGGCCGCGCGTCTCGCCGAGCGACTCGAGGCCGGCGAGCGCGAGCTCGTAGGCGACGCGGTAGGAGACCTTCCGGTCGTCGAGGTCGAGCTCCTCGAGGCGGCGGAGGCGGCTCGACGCGATCCCGATCAGCCGCTCCTCGTCGTCCTCGGTCGCCGCGAGGTAGCTCCCGGCGAGCCGCTGGAAGAACTCGGCCCAACTTGTAAGGGTTTGCTCCGAGCGCCGCGCCGCGAGCGCATCCGCGAGGAGAGATCGTGCGAGGAGCGCGAAGCTCGCCGCCGACGAGAGCTCGTCCTGCGCGTGGTCGAGCGGCAGGTAGTCGTCGCCGCCCACCGCCACGGCGCTCTCGTCGCGGCTCCGCTCGCCGCTCACGAACGCTCCGAGCGCGAGGCGCTTCAGGCCCTGGTCCCAGTTGTGGAGGTCCCGCTTCACGTAGGTCGCCGCGAGGTCCGCGCGGTCGGCGCCGCAGAGGATCTCGAGCTCCTCGCACCACTCGAGCCACTGCTCGGGCTCGACGTCGGGCACGAGCGCGAGCACGTTCGGGTGCGTCATGAGGCGCAGCAGCTCCGCGCGCTTGAAGGTCCCGAGCGGCAGCTCGAGGAGGAGCCTCACCGCTTCGAGGACGCGCGACTCCTGCGCGCGGAAGATCGCGGCCGAGCTCACGGGGATCTCGAAGGCCTTGGGCAGCGTCGCCGCGATCTGGCTCCGGTAGGCGTCCTGCATCCTCGCCGGCAGGAGCAGCGCGATCTCGATGAAGCGGAGCCTCTCGCGCTTCTCCTCGCTCGCCTTCACGAGCTTCCAGATCTCGCTCGCCACGACCTCGACCTCGCGCGCCACGCTCGGGCACGCGAGGACCTTCGTCGTCTTCGCCGCGAGCGGCGCGACCTTCCTGGTCTTCGGCTCGACGCCGAGCTTCTTCCAGAGAGCGAGGTGCTCGGAGCTCGGCGCGGCGAACCGCGCGAGCCCGCGGTCCGTCTCCTCGCACGGCGCGAAGGTGTAGACGTGGATCGTCGAGCGCTCCGCGAGTCGGAGGAGTTGCTTCATGAAGACGGGCGCGAAGTGCGTGAAGCCGAACACGTGGAGCTCGGCCGGCGCGGCGAGCTTCTTCACGTCGTAGCGATCGAGGAGGACGGGGAGCGGCGGCCACGGGACCGCGAGCCAGAGAGCGCGCTCCCACCGCTCGGTCGAGCTCTGCGTGTCCTTCTCGTCGAGGGTCGTCCCCTTCTTCCACGCCTCGAGGAGCTCGGGCCGCGTGAGCGTGTAGTCGTCGAAGATCCGCGCGAGCTTCGCCGCGAGCTGGACGCGGCGGAGGTCCACGGTGTCGCGCTCCGTGCCCGCCGCGTGGAGGTAGTCGCGCACCGGCCCGAGCTCGGGCTTCGCGAGGAGCTTCTCGTCGGCGAGGAGAGAGAGGATGTGGCTCTGGAGGACGTCGCGCTCGAGGACCGGGTTCTTCTCTCGGTCCTCCTCGGGGATCAGCGTCGCGAAGAAGCGGTTCAGGAAGTGGAAGTCGATGTTCGCCGCGATGCCCAGTCTCCGCGCGAGGTCGAGCTGCACGAAGGTCCGCACGACGGCGTTCGGGATGACGATGGTGGTCGCGTCGAAGAGCGACTTCTTCGCTCCGCGCAGCGAGTCGGCGAGGAGCGCGGAGAGGTCGTCGAGCGAGTCCGAGACGTGAAGCTGCAGCAAGACTCCCCTCCCTGGGTCGATTAGAGCAGATGGGCCGTCACCCTTCAGAACGACGATGGGCCTTCGGCCTTACAGGAGAGTCTGGACGACGTCGAGGCACGTCTCGTGCCGCAATCGCAACGCGTTGGAGATCAATCCCACCAGAAGTACCGGACGGTTCCGTCGAGGAGGCCCGCGGCGAGCGCTTCGATCGACCCGACGCCCTGGTCGACGATGTCGCCGCAGTAGTCGTAGTGCTGTTTCGCGAGTGCCAGCGCCGCGTCGCGATCCCGCGGCGGACGCGCCACGGCCATCTCGACGACGGAGCTCGTCATGCCGACGACCTCGGCCCCGAAGCGCTCGTGCCAGTGCTTCATGAGAGCGACGTGATCTTGGGTGACGGACAACTGTTCCAGCTACCGAATCGGAGGTACGCAGGGACATGCCAGGACGTCGTCGTCGGGACGAGCGCGACGAGGACCTCCGCGAGCGGTTCCTCGCTCAGCACGTCGAAAGGGACCGTCCAGTTGTTGCTCGGTGTGACCTTCTTCGGCCATGGTCCCGTCGGGTACTTCCGCTCGTCGCTCGTGTTCGCCGCCATGCTCTCGATGATCTTGAGCACGGGATTCTCCTTCCCGAGCGTCTGGGCATACTCCTTCATGGCCTGGCGCTCCTTGTCGCGTCGCCTCTTCGCGAGGAGCGCAGGATCCGGAGGGAGCTCGTCGGCCCGCCGAAGGATCTCGCTGGCCGAGTCGTCCTCCTCGAAGCGTTCGAGGATCTGGTCTGTCTCGTCGCGCGGTCCGAGGAGGACCGGCCAGTGTTTCGTCGTCTCGACGAGCCCGCGAAGCGCACGCCAGGTGTCGATCGCCTGAGTCCCATGGACGACGAGAGAATGGATGGCTCCTTCGGGCAACTCGGCGAAGGTCGAGAAGGTCGTCGTGTCGAGCCCGGCCTTCTTGACCGCGCGGACCAGGTGCTCCATGGTCACTCCTCGAGGATCAGTTCGCTTTGCCCCCTCACTTTGGACGTTTAGTCGCGCCAGGCGCGACTAAACGTCCAAAACGGCGGGTCGATCTTGCCGATCCGGCCATCAGAAGCCCAACCTAGCTCCCGTCGCCAGCCCCTGCACCGCCGGCTTGGCCGACTTCATGGCGTAGAGCTCGGACAGCGTCGCCGGCTCGCGGACGCCTTCACGATCGAACCCGCGCGCCCGGAGCCACGCGTTCGCGTCCTCGACGCCGAACGCCTCGAACTCGAGGGCCTGCATGCACCGCCCGGGTCGCGTGAGCGCCGGGTCGATCCGTCCGATCTCTTCGTTCGCCGTGAGGAGGAACACGCACCGGAGTCCCTGGCCGAGGATCCCGTCCGTGAGGTTCAGGAACCGCGCGAAGCCCTGGGTCGCCCGGCAGTCGGCCGAGAAGAGCTCGGCGGCGTCCTCGATGATGATGAGGCGGATCGGGTTCTTCTCGAGCTTCACGCCCTTCTTCGCGACGCGCCGGCGCGCGGCCGTCACGGTCGCCGAGAGCTCCTTCGAGAGCAGGACCGACTGGAGGTAGTGGCTCGACGCGAAGAGCGCCTCGGGGTCGAGGATCACCTCCACGCTCGCGCCGAGCTCGGTCGCCCACTGCCGCGCGAGCGCGCGGACCGCGAACGTCTTCCCCGTCCCGGGCGGTCCGAACCAGAGGATCGTCTTGCCGGTCTCGTCGGGCTTCCTGGAGGTGAGGGCGCTCTCGATCTGCTCGCGGACGCGGTCGGTGTAGTTGTCCCGGATCTCGGAGAAGGACGGACACTCGACGTCGCGGAGGTCGTGGCAGACCTCGGAGTCCTTGGGTTCGTGGTGCCAGAACGTGAAGGGGATCGCCGACGCCTTGTGGTCGCGCTTCTTCCGCGGCATCGAGGCGAGCACTCGACGACAGAGAGCGCGCGCGCGGTCGAAGTCCTTGGCCCAGACGGTGGCCGTCGCATCGTTTCGACAGGCGACGAGGAGGACCGTCTCGCCGTCCGGAGCCTGGAAGAGGATCTCGTGGGCGACACCGTTCGAGTAGGAGCCCAGCGGGGAGAGCTTGCGATTCACCTTGCGCATGACCGTGACGGCTCGAGCGAACGGCTTCTTCCCGAGGGTCACGTCCTGGCGCGACTTCGTCGCGCAGACGCTGCTGCGAGGCATCCGGTGGCCGAGTTGCCGGGCCCACCAGGTCTCCTCGAAGCGATAGGCCTGGTGGAGGCTCCACGTCTCCTCGGGGCGGTTCTCCATGGTCGGTCACTCCCGTGAGCGGAAATCGTGAAGGAATGCGCGGCATGGGTCGTGCCGGAAGACGTAGATGACGAGGGGTCACGCTGCGCATGTCACCTGGGTCACCTTGATTGGATCCAGTTGTCCCGACTAGCGACCAAAGTTCTGCCGGTGCGACGACCACAAGCGTGCCCAGCAGATGTTTGCCGATCTCAACTCTGCTCGTGCAACTACCAGGGTCTCATGGGATTCGCGATCTCGCGCAGCAAGCGGTCCGTGATCCATCCCGGCCACGTGCCCATCGACCACCGCTCGCACATCGACAAGAGGATGGGGGGCATCGTCGTTCAGGCCTACATCGGTGGCAAAGAGTGGCAGCTCGCGGTCAATCACGTCGGTCTCGTCACGTTCGTGGAGACCCGCTCGCGCGGCGGGCACTGCTACACGAGCCGCGCGATCGCCTTCGACCCGGCCGCCTCGCTCGAAGAACAGGAGGTGTCTCGGGACGCGTTGCTCGAGTGCGTTCGCGCCATGACCAAGGTCCTCGAGCGGACTCTCCGAGGCCTCGAGTGCACGCTGTTCTCCGACGAGGCGACGCGGCGTATCACCCAGTCCCAGATCAAGCAGATCGACATGATCCGCCAAGACGTCGAGGACGCTTGATCGTCTCCCTGTAAGCCATCGGCGCCTCGGCCGTTCATCAGGGCAGAGAGGTGCTCGCATGAGCTTTCCTGCCCGTCACAAGACGCCGTATCGCGAGGACGAGATCGTCCTCGCCTTCCTGGTCGCCAACACTCCCGAGAACAGGTTCGCCCTCGCCGCGCGTCTCCAGCGCACGGCGTCGGCGATCGACTGGATCTGGCGCTGGATGGATGGCGAGGTCGAGAACTTCCCGGCCCGCGCCTGGAACCGCCTGATCCGGCAGATCGTCGCGGTGCGTCAGCGTCTCGGAGACGCCCGCCGTGGCGAGCTGCTCGCGGTCCCTCCGCCCTCGAACGACGCGGCCGCCTGACCGGTACGTAGCGTGCCGCGACGTCCGCGAGACTCCCCTTTACAAGAGGCAACATGCTCGAAGAACTCAACGTCTACGGCTACTCCCGCGTCGAGCGCCCGATCCTCGCGGCGCTCGTCCTCGGAGAGCCGATCCTCCTCGTCGGCACCCACGGCACCGCGAAGACGGTCCTCGCGGAGAAGCTCGCGCGCACCTTCGGTCTCACCTTCCACGCGTACGACGCGAGCAAGGTGAACTTCGAGGACCTCGCCGGCTTCCCGAACCCGGCGGACCTCGCCCGCGGCGAGCTGCGCTACGTGCCCACCGAGATCTCGATCTGGAAGAAGGAGGTCGTGTTCTGGGACGAGCTCTCGCGGGCGAGCTTCGTCGTCCAGTCGAAGATCCTCGAGACGATCCGCTCGCGCCGCTTCATGGGCGCGCCGCTCTCGAGCCTGAAGCTCGTCTTCGCGGCCATGAATCCACCAACATATCCGGGCGCGCAGCCGCTCGACCCGGCGCTCGCGGGGCGCTTCACGGCCGTCGTGACGGTGCCCGAGCTGAAGGACATGAAGCCGGACGATCGCCTCAAGGTGATCTCGAACGTGACCGGCGACGACGCTCAGGGCCTCGGCGAGCGGACGCTCGGCGCGCGCTCGACGATCCCCGAGTTCGTGGAGCGAGCGCGTCGTCGCTTCGTCGAGCTCGACGACCCGACGCGCCAGGCGCTCGTGAGCTACGTGGACGCCTTCGAGCGGACGCTCGCGAGTCGTGAAGCCCCGCTCGACGGGCGGCGGTGCGGCATGCTCCTCCGTCTCCTCGGGGCCTCGCTCGCTGCGGTCTCGGAGGAGAAGGGCGAGACGCTCTCGATCGCGAGCGCGAGCGCCGTCCTCCTCGAAGCGGCCGCGAACGGCCTGCCCTTCGCCGCGACGGGGAAGCCGCTCGACGCGGCCCTTCTCCGCGCGGCGCACGACGTGGGTCTCGCCGCGGCGCACGGAGATCGGCGTATCCGCACTCTCCGCATCTCCGACGATCCGCTCGAAGCAGCACGGAGCCTGGGCTCGAGCGAGGAGATCCCGGTCGAGGAGCAGCGCGCGGCGCTCACGAAGCTCCTCGCACGGCCCGACGACGGGACGGACCCGGAGAAGCGGGCCGTCGCGCGGGCGGCCGTCGCGCTCCTCGCGGAGAAGGTCACGAAGCGCGAGGTGAGCCTCGGAGCGGACGACACCTACCGCGTCCTCGAGCGCTTCCGCACGGCCATGGCGTGGCACGAGAGCGACGAGGGCACGAGCCTCGCGACGGTCCGCCGCGTCGCGAGCGACGACGTCGAGCGTGCGATCGCGTCGCCGCGTGCGCTCAACTGCTTGAGGATCGCCCTCGAGGGCGCGGCCGGGCACCCGCACATGGTGCCCGGTCACCCGGCGCAACCGTACCACCCGCCGGGCCGCTTCGGTCCGCGCGGCCAGGACCTCTCTCAGGTCACGAAGATCGCCACGAAGCTCGAGCAGCGGCTCGCCCAGGGAGGCAAGAAGTGAAGACGGCGACCCGCGCCCGCGGCGGCGTTCACCTCGAGGCGCTCCACCTCGCCGACGAGATCGGCGGCGTGCGGATCTTCGAGCGCACGACGACGACCGCGCCCTACGGCGACATCATCCAGAGCGAGCTCGGCTCGCTCGCTCGCTTCGAGGCCCCGCCGCTCGCCGAGGCCCTCGCGGCGCGACCGTCGAAGGCGACGGCGAGCCGCGCGAACGCCGAGATCCGCTACCTCCGCGACGACGGCACGGAGCGCTCCGTGCGCGGCGTGCTCGTCCACGACGGCTCGTCGGCCGCGGTCCTCGACTTCGTGTCGAACCGTGTGATCCCGGCGGGCGACGGCGTGATCTCGAGCCTCGCGCGGCGCCTCCACGGGCTCCCGATCGAGTCCGCGCGCACCGAGGTCCAGCTCACGATCTCGGACGAGGAGGTGGACCCGCGCAGCGTGCACCCCTACATGCAGAACGCGCTCCGCGCGCGCCGGCGCGCGGGCGCGGAGCGAGCGATCCTCGAGAGCGAGGACTTCGAAGTGGAGTTCTCGGCGACCCTCGCGACGCCCGACGCGTTCCTGAGAAGCGCGCCGCTCTGGAACGTTCCGGTCTCCGCGATCGTGGCGCCGATCGCGGTCGCGGTCCGCAACGAGGAGATCCCGCGCTTCGCGTGCGTGCTCCCGACCGCCGTGGACGGCGAGGCGCACTACCTCCTCCACGACGGTCGCTCCACGCGCTGGCTCCGCGGCCTCGGTGACGTGGATCCGGACCTCGTCGCCGCCTTCGAGCGCTCGGGCGCGCTCGTCCGCCTCGCGGGCACGCGCGCCGCGATCGACTTCCTGCCGGCGAGTCACCTCGCCGCGCGCTGCTTCGTGCGCGTCCCTCCGCGCACCGAGCTCGCGAAGGAGCTCGTGCGCCCGAAGCGGCCGCGCGCCGCCGCGCTCCGCGCACCGGGTTTCGCGATCGACAGCCACACGCCCCTCGAGCTCACGGGCAAGGAGACCGTGATCGACGACCCGGCCGCTGCGGCCTTCGTGCTCTCGCACGTCGTGAAGGGGATCTACCTCCCCGACGATCCGCACGGCGTCACGTTCGACGCGAAGCAGCTCCCCGAGGAGCCGGCCTGGCTCCGCCTCGCGGACGCGCGTCT
>CAZYLP010000111.1:0-14604 GCA_964648345.1 uncultured Planctomycetota bacterium | reverse complement strand
CCTGAAGACCATGCCGGGCGCGGAGGACCCCGCGCTCAGGGAGTACTTCGAGAAGGGCGAGCTGTTCTTGACCGGCAACGAGCCCGGCAAGAAGGCGCTCAAGGTCGCGCTCCTCCACTACCTCGAGACGGGCGCCTCGACGGCCGAGGCGCGGAGGGTCGCGGCCGCGATCAGGAGCGGCGAGCTCGTCCTCGAGCTCGACACCTTCAGCTACGAGATGAAGTCGAACAAGATCGTCGTCGGCCACAACCAGACGTTCCCGAAGATCGCGGCCGACCTCGTCCTCGAGGGCGTGAAGAAGCTGAACGCCGGCACGTCGCCCGTCGAGGCGCGCGTCGTCGCGACCGCTCGGGCCCTCGAGTTCTTGAAGGCGAAGCAGGCGCCCGCGGGCTTCTCCGTCGAGCCCTACGTCTTCCTCCACTCGAACCCGGCCGCGCTCGTGCGGCTCGCCGGGATCTCCTATCCGCCCATCGACGACGCGGAGCGGGCGCGGCTCGAGCTCGTCGCGCACAAGATCTTCGAGAAGCCGCTCGATCGGGGCTTCGAGCGCGGCGGGCCCTCCGCGACGCCGGGCGCTCTCGGCGGCGTCGATCGGATCGTCCGCGAGCGCTCGCGCGTCGGAGTCCCCGAGCGCCGGTAGCCCGGACGTGCCACGATTCTGGATCGTGGACCCGAACCTCATCGTCCCGCTGGGCACGCAGGTCGTGACGCGCGTCGAGCTCAAGGCTCGCAAGGGCATGAGCGACCGTCCGCGCGGCGCCCTCGGCGTGATCGTGAAGGCGCCGCTCGACGGCACGCACGCGTATCGCGTCCAGTTCAACGACGGCGAGGAGGTCTCCCTCGGCCGCCGCGAGTTCGCGATCTGGCGCGAGCACCAGCTCGAGGAGGCGAAGGGCGGCGAGGCCGTCCTCGAGGACTTCAAGATCTACGGCGAGCACGTGATCTACCGCTGCGTGATCGGCTCGCGCGCTTACGGCCTCGAGAGCGAGAGCTCGGACTGGGACCGGCGCGGGATCTACCTGCCTCCGGCCGACCTCCACTGGTCGCTCTACGGCGTGCCCGAGCAGCTCGAGAACGACGCGAACCAGGACTGCTACTGGGAGCTCCAGAAGTTCATCGTCATGGCCCTCAAGGCGAACCCGAACATCCTCGAGTGCCTCTACACGCCGCTCGTCGAGGAGGTGAAGCCGATCGCGCAGGAGCTGCTCGACATGCGCTCCTCCTTCCTGTCGAAGCTGATCTATCCCTCCTACAACGGCTACGTGCGCTCGCAGTTCAAGAAGATCGACCAGGACCTGAGGAACCACGGCGAGATCAAGTGGAAGCACGCCATGCACCTGATCCGGCTCCTCATCGGCGGCATCGGGATCCTCAAGGAAGGCGCCGTCACCGTGAAGGTCGGGGAGCACCGCGAGCGGCTCCTTGCGATCAAGCGCGGGGAGGTGAAGTGGGAGGAAGTGAACGCGTGGCGGCTTGCCCTCCACGCGGAGTTCGATGCGGCGATCGAGAAGACGGCGCTCCCCGAGAGACCTGACGCCGCGAAGGCGAATGCGTTCTTGATCCGCGCTCGGAGGAGCATGACGTGAAGGAGAGCGTGGAGTGAACGTCGGGCTCCTCCGCACGATCGCGGACGAGCAGCCCTACCGGCTCGTCTTCGCGACAGTGAGCGGCGCGCATCTCTACGGCTTCCCGTCGCCGGATTCGGACTACGACCTTCGAGGCGTGCACGTGCTCCCGCTCCGCGAGATCGTCGGCCTCGAGTCGGGGCGGGAGACCGTCGAGGTCTCGGGCATCCGAGAGGGCATCGAGCTCGACCTCGTCACGCACGACCTGAAGAAGTTCGTCACGCTCATGCTCAAACGAAACGGCTACGTGCTGGAGCAGCTCCTCTCGCCTCTCGTCGTCCTCACGTCGCCCGAGCACGAGGAGATGAAGGCACTCTCGAAGGGCGTGATCACGAAGCACCACGCTCACCACTACCTCGGCTTCGCGGGGACTCAGTGGCGGCTCTTCGACAAGGAGCGGCCGCGGCGGGTGAAGCCGCTCCTCTACGTGTATCGGGTGCTCCTCACGGGCATTCACCTCATGAAGACCGGCGAGGTCGAGGCGAACCTCGAGAAGCTCAACGAGAGCTTCAAGCTCCCGTACGTGCGCGACCTCATCGACCGCAAACGCGCGGGCCCCGAGAAGGGGACTCTCGAGGACGATCAGATCGCTTTCCACGAAGCGGAATACACCCGCCTCCTCGCGGCACTGGAGGCGGCCCGCGACGCGAGCACGCTCCCCGAAAGACCGTCCGCGCGGGAGGCCCTCGAGTCACTCCTCGTCCGAACACGGCTCGCGACGGGCGCTTAGGGGAATCTCGAAGAAACTTCAGGAATCCTGTCGATCGACGGAGTCTCCGTTCGTCGTCTCGCTGAACGGCACGGGAGTCGTGCTCACGTTCACGGAGATCAGGACCATGAAGACCACGATCAAGACCACCCTCGTCGCGTTCTCGTTCGCCGCCTTCGCCGGCCTCGCGCTCGCGGGCGACGAGCTCGACGTGCAGAAGTGCTACGAGAAGTTCGCGACCCCCGGCGCCGAGCACGCGAAGCTCGCCAAGCTCGAGGGCTCCTTCACGACGGTGATCAAGGGCTGCGGCAAGGAGTCGAAGGGGACCGCGGAGAGGAAGCTGATCCTGAACGGTCTCTTCCTGCAGGAAGACTTCCAGGGCGCGTGCCCCGTGACCGGCGGCGACTTCAAGGGGCTCGGCACCTACGGCTACGACAACGCGCGCAAGAAGTGGGTCTCGACGTGGGTGGACTCGTCGTCGAGCGGCGTCATGACCTGCGAGGGCAAGCTCGAGGACGGGACGATCACCTGGGAGTGCAAGGCGACGGACCCGGTGACGAGCAAGACCAAGAAGCAGCGCGCGACGCTCACGATCTCGGACGCGAAGACGCAGACGTACAAGCTCTACGGGACGGGCGAGGACGGCAGCGAGCAGCTCTTCGTCGAGGTCATCTACACGCGGAAGTGAGCGCGAGCGCTCCGAGCACGCCGGCGCGTGCTCCGAGCCCGGGCGCGACGAGCGCGGGGAGGGCGACGTACCCGGCGAGGGTGCGCTCGACCTCCCCGCGCACGCGTTCGAGGAGGCCGGGCGTCTCCATGACGCCGCCTCCGAGGACGACGAGCGTGGGCGAGAGCGTGCAGATCATGCCGGCCACTCCGTGGCCGAGGAAGCGGGCCTCCTCGGCCCAGGCTTCGTGATCCGGCGGCAGCTCCTCGGCGCGCTTCTTCCAGCGCTTCTCGAGCGCGGGCCCCGAGGCGAGGCCTTCGAGGCAGTCGCCGTGGAAGGGGCAGACGCCGGGTACGCGGTCGGGGTTGGGGACGCGCACGTGGCCCATCTCGGGGTGCGCGCGGCCGTGGAGGAGTCGCCCGTCCACGAGCGCGCCGCCGCCGATCCCGGTGCCGACCGTGAGGTAGATGAAGTCCTTCACGCCGCGGGCGGCGCCCCAGGTGTGCTCGCCGAGAGCGGCCGCGTTCACGTCCGTGTCGAACGCGACGGGGACAGAGAGCGCCTTCTCGAGCGGAGCGCGGAGCTCGGTGTCGCTCCAGCCGGGCTTCGGTGTCTTCGTGATCCTGCCGGCGGCGAGATCCACGGGGCCGAACGAGCCGACTCCGAGCGCGGTGACCGGGTGGGCGCGGAAGAACTCGATGACCCTCGCGAGCGTCTCGCTCGGAGTGGTCGTCGGGATCCGCGTCTCCGCGCGGAGGTCGTCGGGGCCGGTGCCGACCGCGCAGTTGAACTTGGTGCCGCCTGCCTCCACGCCGCCGACGAGCTGCATGGAGGGAGAGACTACCTCAGCTCGACGAACACCTGCCCGCCCTGAGCGAGCACGATGTCGGCCGGCGCGCCCGCGGGGATCCGCGGCGCCGCTCGCTTCACCGAGGCGACCTCGGCCGAGTTGAGGGTCGTCTGACAGCGGCTCACGACGCGGACGAGGTCGTCCGTGTCGAGCGTGATGATCTCGGCGCGGCGCTGACGCGCCTCGTCGACGGACTCGCCGCCGATTGCGCGGAAGACGCGGACGGTCGGAATCGTCGTGAGCATGCGGCCCCCCAAGCCAGACGAGAGAGCGAGCTTCGTGCCTCGTGGTGGGTGGCACGTCCTCTTCGACTTGTAGCACGGGGAGGCTCACATCGAGACAACACTTCGTCCACGGAGTGGTGTGCGTCGATCATCGCGCGGCGCGTTGTTGAAAACTCCCGATCACTCGACGGCGAACACCGAGACCCCCGGATGCGGCCCCCACGGCCTGAGCGGCCCGCCCGGCGGGTGATAGTGCTGCTCGATGACTCCGACGTAGTTCTTCCCGTCGGCCACGAAGGGGACCTTCGTCCCGAATGGATCGGTCCTGTGAGCCTTGAGGATCGCGACGGCGTTTTTCGTGATCTCCGGGGTGACCTCCGAGTTCTTGAGGCGCCGGAGCTTCGCGGACGAAGTCGGAGTCGCGATCGCTCCCGTGAAGCCGAGCGCCTTGTCGAGCGCGCCCATGGTCTGCGGACCGACGATCCCGTCCACCTTGATGTTCGCGGAGGACTGGAAGCTCTTCACCGCGGCGACCGTCGCGGCGTCGAAGACTCCCGTCGCGGCCGCCGGTGCCTTCACCGCATCGAGGGCGTGCTGGAGTGCCGTGATCGCGGGTCCGCTCGCACCGGCGCGGAGGAGGGAGCCGCGGCGCACGGAGTCGAGCTTGGAGTAATCGGCCGGCACGCCCGCGGCCGCGAGCGACGAGAAGAGCGCGAGGGCGCCGAGGACGTGGAGGACCTTCATGGAGCACCTCTCCACGAATGGTAGTGAGCGTCCGGCCGGGCTCGTTCTTCACGTCACGATTCGAGCGAGCGAAGTCCGCACGAGCAGTGTGCGGTCACCGCCCCTCGGACACCGAAGCGAGGACCGCGGACTCCCGGACCCACGGATCGCTCGAAGTGGCGAGGACCGCGAGGCGCGCCTTGACGCGCGGTCTCGTGCGCACCACCTCGGCGAGCTCGCGCTCGGGGCCCTCGCCGAACCTGCGGTCCTGGCCCAGCCAGTAGAGCGCCCTCAGTACCTCGGCGGACCTCGACTCGAGCGCCGCCTCCCAGTCCTCGGCCTGACGGCGCAGCATGACCGGGCTCAACGGCCCGAGCGGACGGTCTCCGCGATCGCGCACGGTCACGCCTTCCTCGTTCGCGACGTGGACGATGTCCATGCCCTCGGGGAACAGCGCGTAGTGATGTCGCGGCGGGCTCGCACCTCCCGCGTAGGGTCTGCAGTGGATCTCGACGCACGCGAACCCGTGAACCGGCGCCGGTATGAGAACCGCGTCGTCGAGGATCATGCGGTGGCCCGCCGAGATCCGGCCGAGCGTGGGGTGCCGCCGGCCATCCGCGTGGAAGACCGTGAGACACGCGACCGATCCTCCGGGAATGACCATGGGAGGCCTGCCCTCGAAGAGGACGATCCCGTCCTCGTCGCCGACCGGGAAGCGCCAGAGTCGCCGGCGATCGTTCTCGTCCGAGGTCCAGGGCGTCTCCTGCGAGCCGAGCGGGGAGATCGCCTCGAGCTCGAGGAGACGAGCTCGGACGCGCTCCACTTCCGGGGCCTGGCCCTTGAGCTCCAGCCCGGAGAAGCGGCCGAGCTCCTCGACGATCCTGAACGGCCGGCGTCGCTCGTGTTCGCGAACGAGGGCGACGACCGTGGCGCTCGCGAGCGCCAGGACGCCCACGACCGCGAGCGCGAGGAGCACCTTCGCGCGCAGCTTCAGAGGCGTCCGATTGTCCGCGACCACGCACGCAGCATAGATGGCGCTCCTGGATCGTCGGAGGGTGTCTGTAGGATCTTGCCGCCATGAACGAAACCCTAACGGCCGCTCCTCGGCTCACGGACCCGGGACCGTTGCGCCTCTTCCAGCAGCAGTTCGGCGTCGCCTCGCGCGAGCAGCTCCTCGCCCTCGGCATCCATCGCGACGCCACGGCGCGCGCCGTCGCTCGGGGCACGCTGAAGCGCGTCTTCCCAGGAGTCTTTCGCTTCGCTGCGACGCCCGAGACCCCGGAGTTGCGCCTCGCGGCCGCGAGGCTCGCCGTGCACGGTGCCGTGATCTCGCACCGCTCTGCCGCGGGGCTGTTGCGCCTCTCGGGCTTCGAGCAGCTGACGATCGTCGAGGTCTCGACGACCTCGGGTGCCCGCGCGAAGGGCGTCGTCGTGCATCGCGTGGACTCGCTCGATACGACGATCGCCCGCGGGATTGGCGTGACCACCCTGGGCCGGACACTCCTGGACCTCTGCGCCGTGGCGCGGCCCGAGGTCGTCGCGGGAGCGCTCGACGCGGCGATACGGCAGAAGCGGATCACCTACGCCGAGATCGCCCGCCTCCACGCGGCGAGGAGCCCACAGACGAAAGCGGCGCGCGTCATGCGCGAGCTGCTCTCGGTGCGCGGTCCCGAGGATGCTCACGCGGCGAGCGAGCTCGAGACTCGCTTCCTGCAGCTCCTTCGACGCCACAAGCTGCCGCTGCCGGATCACGTCAACGCCGACCTGAGGGAGCATGGGCAGTACGTGGCTCGTCCGGACGCAGGCTGGGAGCGGCCACGCGTGCTCGTCTTCCTCGATTCGCGCGAGTTCCACTCGTCGGGGAAGGAGTTCGAGAAGGACCGCGCCCAGGCCAACGCACTGACCGCGCGGGGCTGGGCCGTGCTTCGCTACACGTGGTCTCAGGTCACCGAGGGCGAGGCGGCCGTCGCCCGGGAGCTCGGACGGCTCCTCGCCCGCGACTAGATCTCAAAAATCCGCCGGACTGGATCTCCAATATCCGCTCTTTGAGCGGACTTTCGAGATCCAGTTGAGCGGATTTTCGAGATCCAGTCGGGCTCAAGCCCCGAACTGGATCCCCACCAGCTTCCGCGACGCGAGGATCGTCTCCACGCGCGCGATCTTCCCGTGCTCGTCGAGCTCGAAGCGCATCACGATCCGCGACGCGAACCGCGGCCGCTCCGGCCGGCGCGCGCGAGATACGTCGCCGCGGCGAGGCCCGCGAGCCCGCCACCCACGACCGCGACCTTACCCACGAGACACCTCTCGCCCCCTTCACGAACGAGGGGGCGAGAAGGTTACGGACTTCGTAAAGCCGTCTCTCAGCTCGTCTTGATGATCGCGAAGTTCGCGATCGCGTAGACGATGAGGCCGCCCCAGAAGCTCAAGAAGTCGAGCTTCTCGGCCGCCTTCTCGCGCTCGGTCACGTGGAGGCGGAGCGC
This sequence comes from uncultured Planctomycetota bacterium, assembly GCA_964648345.1. GTDB lineage: Bacteria > Planctomycetota > J058 > J058 > JACQDU01 > CAZYLP01. The sequence goes on along the minus strand of CAZYLP010000111.1, from coordinate 7,326 downwards.
GATCGTGGACTGGAGGATCGAGCCGAAGATGAACGACACGGCGAGGAAGTTGAGCTTGTCCGCGAGCGTGAGGTAGTCGGTGTCGGGGAGGTAGCCCGAGATCACGTAGGTGCTCGCGGCGCAGGCGAAGATCGCGCCGACGCCGAGGCCGAAGCGCGGGTCGAGGTCGATCGGCTTCACGCGGAACGCGAGGAGGCCGATCACCGTCGAGAGGAAGACCGTCCAGTAGAGCTTGAGGAGGAAGCTGTTGTCGGGCCGGATGATCTCGACGTCGAAGTAGAAGCGCGAGAACTTGGACTCGCTGCCCGAGGGGAGGCCCGGGTCGCCGTAGTTCGTCTTGTAGGTGTGCGTCTTGACCTCGCACGTCGTCTGCTTGATCGCGAAACCGCGAACGGTGACCCGCGGGTCCGCCGCCGTGTTCTTGTCGTCGGCGACGTACACGAGGGTGTTCTCCGCCTCCTTGCCGTCCTCGATCTCGATGACGAGGTGGTGGCTGTCCATGGGGAAGCGGTGGAGCTCGAAGAACTCGACGACCGTCGCGTTCACGCGCGCGTTCGCGTAGTTGACGGTGCCGACTTTCTTCTGCTCGATGATCACCTTGTTGTCGATCTTGCCGTTCACGATCTCGAACGACTCGAGGGGCTTCAGGTCGTCGTCGTTCTCCCAGCGGAACCAGACGTAGAAGTCGCACGTGAAGTTGTTCTCCTTCACGTTGAGCGAGAGGATCTGGCTCATGTAGAGGCCGACCGTGACTTTCGTCGGCTCCTTCTTCGAGGCCGACGTCGCCGGCGCCGTATCACCCTGCGCGAGTGCGATTGCAGGGCTGAGCGCTAGAAGCCCTAGCGCCAGGAGCGCCGTCCGAACCGTCCGCATGGTCACGTCCCCTCTCATTTTTCCGAAACCCGCCGTCCCTCTCAGGAAGTGGGCGAGGACAAGTCTAAGCAGGACTGGCCCTTGAAGGCAAGATGCTGCGGCACGTCATTTGGAATCACCGACCCATCCTCAGGGAGAGCCTCCAGGTGAAGAAGTCCCTCGCCCTCGGCGCATTGGCGGCGTTGCTGCTGACGAGCCCGGTCCTCGCGCTCGACGCACCGATCGTCAAGTCGGTCCCGCCGTCCTCTCTGGAGCGCGTCTCGCTGTCGATCCCGGGCGCGACGAGCCTCGTGGTTCGCGAGTACCGCGTGAAGGACTCCGCGATCGACCGGCTCGCCTCGGGCGGCTTCACGACGAGCGACCTCACGCTCGTCCGCACCGTGACGCTCTCGGGCGCGAGCGGCTCGCTCCAGGTCGCCGCGTCGAGCGGCGCGTACGTCTACGAAGCGCGGAGCGGGGCGAAGACCTCGCCCCTCCAGGCGGTCCTCGTCTCGAAGATCTCGCTCGCGGTCGCGCGCGACGACGAGCGCTCCCTCCTCTACGTCCTCGACCGCTCGCTCGCGGGTGTTCAAGGAGTGAGCGTGAAGGTCGTGCCGGCATCGATGACGGCGGGCGCGGCCGGCACGACGGACGCGAAGGGTACGGTCGAGCTCGCGAGCGGTCGTGGAGCGCTCGCCTACGTCGCTCGGTCCGGCGCGGAGGTCGCGATCGAGAAGAGCGACGACCGCTCCGGGCGCTGGACGCCGCCGAAGTATCTCGCCCAGCTCTCCCTCGACAGGGAGCGCTGCGAGACGAAGGCGCCTCTCCGCCTCCGCGCGACGATCCGTGAGGTGCGCGAGTACGGCCGCGACTACTGGTCGCCGATCGGCCGCACGGTCGTCCTCTACCGGAGCGACAACACGGGCGCGCGCACGCTCGTCGCTTCGGGGAAGGTGAGCATCTACGGGACGTTCTCCGCGAGCTTCACCGCGCCGCAGACGGCGGGCGAGTACGCGCTCGAGCTCGACGTGGACGGCGTGAAGCGCGTCGCGACGAGCGGCCTCTCCGTCGGCGCCGCCGCGGCCACGATCCCGCTCACCGCGGGCGCGAAGGTCTACCGCGCGAGCGAGTGGGCCAGCGTGAGCGCGCGCGTCCAGCCGGGCGCGAGCGTCCACTTCCTCACGATCCGCACCGCGCGCCCGGGCGCGCCCGACTTCGAGCCCGAGGTTCGCAACTCGAACGTGACGGCGGGCTCGGACGGCGTGGCGAAGCTCTCCTTCTCCACGGCCAAGGACGCGGACTCGAACTACTTCGTCGAGGCGCGCGTCGGCGACGCGGTCGGCTCGCTCACCGTGCCGGTCACGATCGCGGCCTACGAGGTCCGTGTCACGAGCGCGCGGAACGTCCACGCTCTCGCCGATCCGATCGCGCTCCGTGCGACGGTGCGCGCGGTCACGGGCGACTTCGACGGAGACGCGGCCAGGGGCGCGCGCGTCACCTTCTCGATCGTGCGCGTGGACGAGAACAACAAGGCGCTCTCGGCTCCCTACTCGCGCTGGGTGGACACGGACGCTCAGGGGACGGCGAGCCTCTCCCTGGCCGCGAGTCGTTCGGGCAAGTACCGCGTGACGGCTTCGGTGCGCGACGCGTCGGGCCGCACGGCTCACTCCGAGCGGTTCTTCTTCGTGCACGACGCGACTCTCGCGTGGAAGCCGATCTACCCCGAGGTCCACCCGGACCGCGAGACCTACGCCGTCGGCGACATGGCGACGGTGCTCGTCCTCTCGCCCGTGAACGGGACCGCCCTCTTCGCGTTCGGAGCGCGCGAGCTCTCGACGGCGCGCGGCTTCGTCACGATCAAGAACGGCGTCGGGATCTTCACGACGCGGATCACGAGCGACATGGCGCCCAACTGCTTCGCGACCGTGCTCGTGCCGACGGCGAAGGGCGTCGCGGTCGGGAGCAGAGAGCTCCTCGTGCCGCCGGCCGACAAGCTGACGGTCACCGTGCTCGGCGGCGGCGCGGCTCTCCCGGGCGAGAAGCGCGCGCTCACCGTCCGCGTGCGCGATGCGTCCGGAAAGCCCGTCCGCGGAGAGGTGCAGCTCGCGGTCGTGAGCGAAGGCGTCGGCGTCGGGCCGTTCGCGGACACGTTCTTCGGCCCGCTCGTTCGTGGAGTGGACCTCGAGGTCGCCCCGTGGAGCTCGGGTCACGAGCCCTCGGACGAGAACCCGGACGGCGTCGCGCCTCCCGTGCCCGAGCTCCCGCGGCCGCGCACACCTCGGCCTTCGGGCGTCGCGGAGACGCTCCTCTGGCAGACGGCCGTCGCGAACGCGCTCGGTGACGCGAGCTTCACGCTCCCGCTCCCTGGTCGCGGAGGCCGCTGGCGTGTCGTCGCTCGGGTCTCCGCTCCGTGGTCGCCGGATCTCGGTGAGGGAACCTCCACGATCACCGTTTCGAGCTTCACGATCGACAAGGCGATCGCTTACTGGAGGCAGGGCGCGACGGACTTCACGTACTTCGCCTCCATGGCCGAGCTCGCGCCGTGGCTCTCGACGACGCCGCACGGGCGGTGGGTCGCCTTCCAGCGCAGCGAGAACGGGGAGTCCTACTTCCAGGTCGGGGAGAACGACCTCAACCACCAGGACATCGCGATCGACGCAGTGACCGGCGCCGTCACGGTCGTGGGCGAGCACTAGTGTCGGCGCAGGCGCTCTCGACGGCCGAGGTCGAGTCGGTCTACACGAAGCTCGCGAAGTTCTACGACATCTGGGCCTATCTGACCGAGGGCCGCGCGCGTCGCGTGAGCCTCGACCGCGCGGCCGTGAAGGACGGCGAGTCCGTCCTCGAGGTCGCGGTCGGCACCGGGCTCGCCTTCGTCGACCTCGTCCGCGCGAACCCGTCGGGCGTGAACGAGGGGATCGACCTCACCGAGGCCATGCTCGCGCGCGCGCGTCGGAAGATCGACGGGCTCCCCGGGCGGAATCGTCTGAGAGCGGGTGATGCGCGGAAGCTCGACTTCGCGGACCAGACGTTCGACCTCGTCATGAACGGCTACATGTTCGACCTCCTCCCCGAGGAGAGCTTCGCGCCCGTGCTCGCCGAGTTCCGGCGCGTGCTCAAGGACGGCGGGCGCGTCGTGCTCGTCAACCTCGCGGACACGAGCTCGCTCACGAGCCGGGCGCTCGGGAGGCTCTACGCGCTCAGCCCGCGGCTCATGGGCGGATGCCGGCCGGTGGCGGTCGCGCCGCTCGTCGAGAAGGCGGGGTTCCGCGAGGTGCGCGTCGAGATCGTCTCGCAGCTCGGGGTGCCGTCCGAGGTCGTGACGGCGAGACGATGAAGCGTCACGCGATCCTCGTCGCGCTCGACAGCGTCGGCGTGGACCCGCGCGGCCACGAGCACCCGGACTCGGTCTACCGCGACAGCGCGTTCTTGTTCCCCCGTGGAGCGAGAGGCGAGTGCGTGGCGCTCTCCGCCTCGCCGGTCGAGGGAGCTCTCGTCGAGACCGACGTCACGGGCGGCACGGAGCAGGGCGCGATCGAGTGCGCGATCACGTACACGTCGATCTTCACGGGATCGAGCGCCCTCGAGCGGCACGGCCTCATGAAGGGGCTCGGGCTCAAGGGGCCGCTCCTCGAAGGCATGGTCGCGGAGCGCAACCTCTTCACGGCGATCCCGGGCGGCTGTCTCGCGAACGCGATCTTCCCGCGGCACCTCGCGTTCTTCGGCTCCTCCTACTGCGAGGACCTCGTCCCGCGCCTCGGGCGCGACGAGGTCGAGGGCCGGCTCCGCTACCGCGGCGAGCCCGTGAAGCTCGGGGGCAAGGACAAGCACGGCTTCGCGGAGCTCTTCACGCTCGCGGAGATCAACCAGAACATCTTCGTGCACGCGGCGCGGCGAGCGAACGTCGCGCTCCCCACGTGGGCCGACGTGCGCGCGGGTCGCGCGCTCACCTCCTCGCTCACGCACGAGCTCGAGGGCGACTTCGACCTCTCCGTGATCGGGGAGGCGCCGCTCCCGGCCCGCTCGCCCGCGGAGGGCGCGCGGATCCTCGCGCGGCTCTCCGCGACTCACCCGTTCGTCTTCTACAAGTTCCAGATGCCCGACCTCGTGAGCCACACCGCGCGCGTCGAGCTCGCCCGCGGGGTCTTCGCCACGATCGAGACGTTCCTCCGCGCGCTCCTCGAAGGGATCGACCCGGCCCGGACTCTCGTCGTCGTGACGAGCGATCACGGGCACCTCGAACAGGTCGGCTTCACGCATGGGCACCCGAAGTCGAAGGTGCCGACGTGGGTCTTCGGCCAGGGCGCGCTCGAGTCCGCGCGCGCGCTCACGAGGCCGGAGCGGATCTTCGACTGCCTCCGCGGGTGACGGAAGATTCCGCGCGTGGGACCTTTCTCCCTCTCATGAGCTGGCACATCGTGGAGCGCCGCATCGGCAAGGCCGGCGGCTTGAAGGAACGCACCGCCCGTCAGAGGCAGTGGACCGAGAAGTACGGCGAGGGCTGGACCGTCGGCTACGTCCTCGACGGGGAGTTCATCACGCAGGAGGACGCCCTCGAGAGCGTCTACCAGCGGAGCTACGAGGAGCACTTCGCCGAGCACCCGGACGACCTCGACGAGCTCCTCCGCACCGCGAAGAAGCTCAGGAACCCGCACGCCGAGGCGACGACGGGCGTGGACCTCCAGGTGCCGGCGATCCTCCGTTACCTCGAGAAGCGCGGCGTCGCGCTCCGCGGCACGGAGGTCGTGGACATAGGCACGTGGAACGGCGAGCGGTCGCACGCGCTGAGCGTGAGGCTGAGCCCGCTCACGGTCGCGTGCGCGGTCGAGCCCAAGGTCTCGCTCGAGGACTGGTGGCAGAAGAAGAAGTGCCTGGCCGTCTGGCGCGACGAGCCGGAGTGAGCGTGGGCGCTCACTTCGCGCAGCGGAAGCCCTGGCAAGCCGAGACGCTCGCGGACTCGTTGTACGTACGATGGGTCGCCCGACACTCATCGGCGTCCGAGAGCCACGAGCCGCCGCGCGACACGTGGGTGGTCGACCTCTCCGGCGGAGAGAAGTCCTTGGCCTCGTACCGAGCGTAAGCGGCGTGCTCGTAAAAGTCCTTGCACCACTCCGTCACGTTCCCCGCCATGTCGAGCGCACCGTAGAAGGAGACGTTCCGCCCGTTGCTCCCCACCGGCGCGGTGTAGGCGTATCCGTCGTCGGTCCGCGCGTCGCGGATGCCGAGCCTCGTCACCGAACCGGTCCTGTCGCCGCGGCGCACCTGGAAGTCCGGCGGGCAGCTCGCGTCGCACGCGTTCGCGAGCCGGCCGTCCCACGCGTCGCCCCACGGGTACGTCGAGCGGTGAAGCCCGCGCGCGGCGTTCTCCCACTCGGCCTCGGTGGGTAGACGCAGGCCCGCCCAGTGCGCGAACGCGCTCGCGTCGGCCCAGCGCATGTTGACGGCGGGGTGCGACTCCTTGTCGCCGGGGAGCTTGTCGTACCAGTCGGGGCGCGGCTGCTCCGCGCGGTTCGTGGCGCGACAGAAGGCGCGGTAGTGATTCCAGGTCGTCTCGTGTCGCGCGATGAAGTAGCCCTCGGCGATCGGGTGACGGTGAGCGTACTGTCGCGTCTGGCCGGGCCCCATGAAGAAGTCCCCCGCGGGGACGTGGACCATCTGGATCTCGCCCGCGTCGCCGGGGAGCTTCCAGAGGTAGACCTGCACTTCGGTCCGGCGCGGTACCTCGATCTTGGGGCCGAGGCGCATCCTCGGCGGGAGAGCGGGCGGTGGCTTCGGCCGGTCCACGTCGATCGAGACCTGGGCCCAGTCGCGGTTCTGGAAGGTGTCCTCGCACACGACGCGCACGCGCGCCGGACCGTCGGCTTCGGGGAGGTCGATCTCGGCCTCGATCGTCCCCTCGTGGCCGATCGCGACCTTGGTCGGCTTCGCGGGAGACCCGTACACGTAGGCCATCTCTCCGAGCGGAGCGCTCGCGGTCACGCGCGCGCGGACGGCGATCGTGCGAGCCGCGGTCACGATCCGCGGCGCCGGAGCCAGGATCTCGATCTTCGGGCCGGGCGGGTCGAGGAGGCACCGGAAGCCTCTCGCCTGGAAGCGCTCCGTCCGTTGAGCCGTCGCGCGCGCGCTGCCGCGGACCCGTCCCTTCGGAGCGATCCACGACCCGCCCCTCACGGGGGAACGGCCTTCGGCGCCGAGCTCGCCGCACCACTCCTCGACGTTCCCCGCCATGTCGAGCGCACCGTACGGCGAGACGCCGCGCGGGAAGCTCCCGACCGGCGCCGTCCGCGCGAAGCCGTCGTCGGCCTCGGAGTCGCGGATCCCTTCGCGCGAGACGGTGCTCTGGCCTCCGGAGCTTCGGACCTCCTGGTCGGGAGGACAGCGCACGTCGCACGTGTTCGCCCGCGCCGGGTCCCACGGCTCGCCCCACGGGTAGCGGTTGCCCGCCGGGCCGCGCGCGGCCTTCTCCCACTCGGG
>CAZYLP010000110.1:4521-14785 GCA_964648345.1 uncultured Planctomycetota bacterium | reverse complement strand
AGGCGCACGCCGCGTTCCAGCGCGCGATGGCCGACGCCCACGGCGCCTTCCTGCAGATCTCGAACGCCCGCTCCACGAGCCGGGTCCGGGTCTTCGCGTCCATGTGGGCGCACCTTCAGCCTGGTCCCTTGTAGTGGAGCTCCTTCTTGTCGCCGAAGAAGCTCTGGCCCTCGCCCTTCGCCGTGCCGACGAGCTCGTACACGTTGCGCTCCTTGTCGGTCTGCTCGAGCACGAGCAAGGTCTCGTTGTCGAGCTTCATGGGATCGACCGGGACGCCGCGCGAGTTCTTCACGGTCACCGGGTGCGGGTACAGCGTGCTTTCGCCCCTCGCGTCGCCGGTGTGGCTGTAGTTCACGGAGGGGTAGTTCGTCATGACCGACCACCCGCCGTCCGGGAGCGCCTTCACGGGCTGGAAGGCGGTCCCCGTGACCATCATCCGGTGCTTCTGGAAGTGCGCGGCGAGGTCGCCCTCGAGGTAGAGCGTCATGCCCGCGAGCGTGCGCGGCCCCCCGCCCGCCGGCTTCTCTCCGCCCGGGGACGTGCAGCCGGACGAGCTCACGAGTACCACCGCCAAGAGCTTGATGATGAGGCTCCCACGCATGACCCCTCCCTGGATCATGCTACGCCATGCGGAGCCCCCGAGGAGATCGAGACTCCGTGCGGGTACCGCCCGTGGGTCCTCCGGACGGGTTTCTTCTCTTCGGCCGCCCACGCTCGAATCGGATCGTTTGGCCCCATGAATGACCTCCCGCCGACGGCTCGCCCCGTCCGAGGGTGAACTCCGGCCCCTGGAGACAGGGACATAGGAGGGTTCATCCCTCTTGGCCCCCTTCTTGCGCGTCGTCCGTCAACGCGTGAGCGCCGAACCCCGGCTGCTCCGCCCCGGAGATCTCTTCCATGGACTTCTTCACGAACCTCATCCCGAGCTTCATCAAGGATGCCGCGCGAGCCGTCGCCGACTTCTTCAAGAACCACGCGCTCGCCCTCTCCATCTTCGGACTGGGCGGAATCGTCGCCGCGCTCCTCCTCGCGCGCTCCCCGAAGGTCGAGGACCCCGCGAAGGCCGGAGACGCGGGCGGTCAGGAGTCGGTCGAGGTCGCGGAGAGCGACCCGGCCGTCTCGGAGCCGAAGGACCCCGAGCCGCCCGTCGTCGAGGAGAAGCCGAGCGAGGAACGGTACGTCCTGACCGGAGAGGTCGTGCGCGCGCCGGACGGCCGCCACGGTATCGAGATGAACGGCAAGATCTACCTCCCGTACTACGCGCCGATGCAGCGCATGCTCGGGCAGTTCACGGGCCGCATCGTGTCGATGACCGTGCACAACCAGAAGCCGCGCGAGAACGAGATCCGTCTCGGCGAGATCCCGGTGTTCGTCCACTCGGTGGACCTGAACGCGTCGGCGATCGAGCCGATCGAGCTCGACGGGGACGTCACGGTCCCGGGCGGCGCTCCGGTCACGATCGTCTGGGGCGACCGCGGCCGCTTCAAGATCGAGTATCAGGGCGTCACGGGCTGGGTGGACTACGACGCCCTCGACGTGGAGGCGCCGATCGCCAACCCGTCGGGTTACAGCCTCCCGGCGGGGTCCGCGAACGCGAGCGCGCCGTCGCAGACGACCGGCATGACGGGAGCGCTCCTCCCCGCCACGAAGTGAGGGAACGGACCGGCTCCCCGCGACGTATGCAGCTCGTGGGGAGCGGTCGACGATGGTCGAAGGTCACGTCCGTCACGAAGGCGCCGACACCGAGACGAAGGAGCTCCTGAAGCTCGCCGAGTCTCCGCCCGTCGTGAAGCTCCTCGATCTGATCCTGATCCTGGCGATCAAGGCCGGGGCGTCCGAGGTCCGCCTCGAGCGCTCCGCGGAGGGGATCAAGGTGCTCGAGCGCGTCGACGGCGCGCTCCGCGAGATGAAGCCGCCGCCGCCTCCGCAGCTCGCCCTGGCCCTCACGTCGCGGGCGAAGCTGATCACGGGGCTCGACATGATCGCGAGAGGCACGTCGCAGGAGGGGCGCGCCAACCTGACGGTCGGCGGCCGATCGGTCGAGGTGCGCGTCTCGGCGGTAAGGAACGTCCTCGGCGACTCGGTGGTGATGCACCTCCACCCGAGGTGAGTCTAGACTCGTCGCCACCTCCATGAGCTCGGCCGATTCGCTCTTTCTCTACGGATGCCTCTGCTCCTCCTTCTCGCTCTTCGCCCTCCTCCTCGTCGCCCTCTACGCCTTCCTCTGGCGCCGGCGGAACGACATCGGAGGACGCCGCTTCTCCTCGGCCGCCGACTTCGTCTCCCAGGTCTCGAAGTGGACCGGGCTCGAGGGGAGCCCGCGTGAGTTCGCTCCCCTGCAGCCGATCTACACCGTCTCGTTCGAAGGCTCGCGAGCGTCCGGACGCCGCGCGCGCGTGTCGTTCGAGGCTCACGGCACCAGGAAGTCCCACGAGTACTACGTCCACCTCTCCGTCGCCGCCGAGCGGGAGCCGAGCTTCGCCGTCCGGCGGAGGGGTGTCGTCGCGAAGCTCTTGAAGACGGTGGGTCTCGTCGAGGAGAAGCTCACGGGCGAGGCGCGCTTCGACGAGCGCTTCTCCGTCGAGTTCTCGACGGGGGACAAGAAGGCCTTCCCCCTGAGCGAGGCGCAGCGCGCGATCGTCGAGAAGCTGTTCGACGGCTCTCCGATCGAGGAGCTCGTCGTGGAGAGCGGGTGGCTCCGGGTCGCCGCCAAGGAGTGGCGGCTCGACCCCGCGAGCTACGACGCCGTGCTCTCGCTCCTCGACGAGCTGAGCGGGACACTGGGCAAGCCGGCCTCGTGAACGGACGCTCGCCCGAGCGAGAGGCTGCGTCGGCGCTGATCAGAACTCGATGAAGTGCGGAAACGACCGCGACGGCGGAGTGCGAGGTGTTCGCAAGACCGCCCATTGGTGGTGGGGATCCGGCGGCGAGACCTCCTCGAGCACCCACTCCAGGTTGGTCACGCAGAAGGAGACGGCGCGCGCGATCGACGGGGCCTGGTAGTCGTCCACGAAGATGACTCCTCCTCGACGGACGAGGCGCTCGAGGTAGACGAGGTCGAGGAACACCCGGTCGAAGAGGTGGCTGCCATCGACGAACGCCAGCTCGAAGCCCCGTCCTTCGGTCACGAACCGCGGCAGCGCGAGCTGGGACTCCTCCGCGTGATGCTCGACGAGCTCCGCGACGCCCGCCTCCTCGAGGAGCTGGAGGCCGCAGTCCTTGAACCGGGTGCTCTGATAAGGATCCACGACGACGTGGCGCGCCTTCTCATCGCCGTTGGTGAGGAGGCCTTCGCAGATGAAGAGCGAAGAAATGCCATAGCCGAGACCGATCTCGATCGTCCGTGCCGCCCGCTCCGCGATCACTCGCCCGCGCAGCGCCTCGGCCTCGGTGGGGCTCGTCGCGACCGGGAAGATCCGATGGACCGAGGCGTCCGAGCGCGCGACGACCTCGCCGTCACGGACGAGGCGCTCGAGGACCAGCCGCACGCGTCGCAGGCGTCCGTCGTCGCGGAGCACTCGGTCCCACCCGCTACCGCTTCTTCTTCGCCGAGGGCTTCTTCTTGGTCGAGCGTTTCTTCTTCGTCGGCGGTTCGATCGCCGACGTGCTCTTCGCGCGCTGGTAAAGGGCGTCGCGGTGGTCGTTGGGACGAGCGAAGTCGTGCATCGAGATGGCGAGCGCGTCGGGCCCGCGCCACAGCCCGAGGAACCCCTCCTCGTCGCGGCCGAACCACGAGATCAGGGCGTTCGTCGCGGCCATGGCCTGGACGTTGGCCGCGATATCGGGGTTCGCTAGCTCCTCGGGCCTCAGGTAGCTGGTGTCCGAGGGCTCGGCCCAGGCGGGGTCGTTCACGAGCTGGAGACCGAGGCGGTCGAGCGGCGCCGGCAGGGGCGAGAGCGTTCGCAGGCGCTCGATGTCGGGGGTCATGATCCAGAAGATACCTCGGGCCATGGAGTGGGCGGCGGGAGGCCGAGGATCGCGCCAGCGCGCGCTCCCAGGTAAACGGCGTCGTACGCGTGACGGAAGACGTCCAGCTCGCGCCGCCCCACGCGCACCGTGGTGCGTGGGAGCGGAGTCCGCTCGATGAGACGACCGCGCTTGGCCCGGACCGCCACCTTGGCGAGGAACGCGCCGAGCGGTCCGACGAGGTCCTTGCCGAGCCCGAGCGGCATGTGCAGCCCGGGCAGCATCCCCGGGTAGCTCTGGCGCCACCGGGCTCGGTCGAGCGCCTCCACGGCGGCGAGGTCGAAGCGGCCGAGCGCCTCGACGAGCGCTTCGTGCTCGGCCGTGAGCTCGGGGGGCACGAACTTCGGGGGCCGCTTCCGGTAGCGCATCCCGAGCAGGTCCGCGAGCAAGGGGAGGTCGTCGAACCCCTCGGGCGCGAGCTCGGGTAGCAGCTCGTCCCAGCCGGGAGCGTCCCCACGGTGCCAGTCCTCGAAGAGTCTCCGCGCCTCGCGCTGCTTCGCCGGGTCGTCCGAGCGGACGAGCACCTGGGCGAGCGAGATCCGATCGCGCGTCTTGCGGAAGAAGGCCTCCGCGGGCGCGAGGTCTCCCTCGTCGAGCGAGAAGCGAGCCTCCTGGATCTCGTCGAGCGGGATGCCTTCGGCCCGGGCTCGCTGCAGGAGCTGCCGCGCCGCGATGCGCAGCGCGGGCTCGCCTGTGATCCACAGCCGTCCGGCTTTGTTCTTCGCCCAGGCGCTCTTCAGGCGGCGAACGCGCTTGAGCTTCTTCCAGAACAGCGTCTGCGCGGCCTCGTCCCAGTCGGGCGAGTCGTACCAGCTCGTGTCGCGCCCCACGTCAGCGTCGCTCCCGACCATGATCCTAGCGGCCGTGGTCGGCGCTCCGATGGGGAGGTGACACCGGAATCAGGAAGCGGCTCGCTTCCGGCTGACACCCCTCGTCGATTTCGGCTTTGCCGCTTTGGGCTCCTTCGGTGTCCGGTACCTGGGTGCGAGATTGCCGCGCTTGTCGAGGATGCCGAGCTTCTTGAGCATCTCGAGCTTCTCGTCGAGCGAGCGCGATTCGAGCCAGCGGAGCGCGCGCTCGTTCTGTCGTCGGTAGGGGTCGATGACCCGCACTTCCGCACCTCGATTCATAGAGTGTAGCCGGTCGGACGGAAGAGCCCAAGAATGCAGGTCGGACTCCTGACCGCGATCTGGACGTGCGACTTCTGCCGCACGGCGGCGCCGGGGAAGGCAGGCGGCCCCTCCTCGAAGGCTCCACGCACGGTGTCGAATCGGTGACCGAGGCCCGAGGCTCGTGCCTCGTCCTCCTGCCAGGCAACGCACCAGTTGATGACGGCGCAGTCGAGCCGCCGCAGCAAGCGCTCTCCGGTCGCACCCGGAGAGTGATTCACCGGGAGGAGCTTGCCCGCTGCGGCCAGGGTCCCGCTGAGATCATCGTAGTTGCGAGCGAGGCGCGTCGCCCATGTATCCGTGAGATCGAGGCAACGCCCGAGCTGCACGTATGCACCGATGACGACGGGGTCTTCGAGCTCGCCGCGCTCGCGCTTTTCCTCGGCGAACTGCTGTGCGCGCGCGAGTCCGTGTTCCCAGAAGTAGATTCCAGCGCCGAGCCAGTCATAGTCGTTCGAGCTGGGCGTGAGCTCCTCCTCGCCGAGAAGCACCCGTCGCGCGGTGGCGCGCTCGCAGCCGTGATAGCCGACAACCAGGCGTTCGTGGAAGCCGGGAGGCACTCCGAAACTCTCGGCCGGGGAACGTCTCCTCTTGTCGTCGGTGCGCCGCTTCGCCATGACCCAAACATTAACCTGACGCACCGACAGCCGCGGACATTCCGGCCTCACGGCGACCCCTCGAGAGGGTAAACGGGGGAGCTCGTAGCGAGCCGCCGACGCGAGAGGGCGATCCCCCGCGCGGTGACAGCCGCGCCGATCGCGACGAGCCCGCCACCGACGACTCCGAACCTCTTCGCCGCGACCGGTGCCGGACCCGCCCGAGCCGCCTCCGTGCGGGGAGCGGCCGTCGAGCCGTCCTTGCTTCACGCGTCAGCACGTCATCCTTCGCCGCGTAGCGCCGGACGCTCACGGCCCTTTCCTCGCGAGCGAGTGTGGCTCGGATCTCCGCGATCTTCGCCGCGAGGAGCGAGCTCTCCCGCTTCTCCTCCACGACGACATGCCTCGCCCGGCGGATCTCCTCGAGCCGCTCGCGGGCCGCCTCCCTGAGAGCGCGGGCGCCCGGTGCGAGGTCGATGAACTCCGAGGCTCGCGCGAGCTCGCCGAGCAGCCGCAGGACCTTCTCCTCGTCGAGGTAGCTCAAGTCGAAGAGCATGATTCCGCACTCCCTCCGTACAAACGAAGCGGGCCCTCTCAGCGTCGAGAGGGCCCGCCCCGGAGCCTGTCACATCTGCTCACTCAGACCGCTCTCGTCGAGCTGCCCGAGCTCCCAGCGTTCGGATTCGCCGGCTGGGTCGGCTCGGAGCCCTTGCCGAACTCCACCTTGAGCACAGGCGTCTCCGTCGCCTTGATCTCGGCCTTCTGCCGAGAGCCCATGGTGTGACGCGCCTCCCGCGTCAGCTTCGCCTTCGCGGCCGCGAGGAGCTTCTCCTCCGCGGTCGGCTTCCGGCGACGCTTCTGCGGCTTGAAGCCGAAGTCCGTGAGCGCCTGGTTCTCGCGACCGAGGGCGGCGACGAGGCCCGCCTTCACGTCGTTGATGAGGCCGAGCGAGCTCTCCTCGTCCTTCGGGCGGCTCTGCGTCACCGCCCGGAGGACCGCGTGAGCGGCGCGCGCGTCCTTCCAGGGCTTCACGGATTCCTTCAGCTTCTTGACCACGTCGGCCACCGGCATGACCACGCCGCTCACCGTGAGCTGCGTGATGTGTGCCGGGACCGAGTGCTCGAGGCCGTCAATGAGAGTGTCGAGACGGAGCTCCGTGCCTCGAGCGACGGAGTTGTCGTCCATTCCAAAGGGAGCGGTCATTGCCGCACCCTCCTTTCAGTTAGAGGCCGTTGAGTGGACCCGATCGACACTGCGTCTCTCGGCGTCCTCCCCATAGAGAGCAGGTCGGATGCCAATCGCGCGGAGCGGGTCCGTCGGAGCGGAGGGCCCTGGATGCGAGGGTTGCGCGGAGGCCGACGAGGCGGGCGGCTCGCGAGTGTCTAAGTGTCTAAGACACTGTCTTAGACACCTAGACAGTCGGGCTGTCGTCGGGCCTCACCGGCCGGAAGTAGCGGTTGTAGAGGGTGGCTCGGGAGATCCCGAGCTTGTCGGCGGCGCGCTTCTTGTTGCCGCCGCACTCCTTGATCACGCGGAGCGCGTGCTCGCGGTCGATCTCGTCGACCTTCGTGCGCGGGGACGAGGGCGGCTCGGTGCTCGGCTTGAAGCGGACGTCGCTCGGCGCCACGGGGTCGACGCTCGCCGCGACGACGCGCTGCAGGACGCCGAAGAGCTCCCGGACGTTCCCGGGCCACGAGTGTCGAGCGAAGGCCGCGACGAGCTCGTCGCTCAACCGCGGCGTCTTCTTCCCGTCGCAGATCGCGGCGAGGAGGTGCGCGGTGAGCTGAGGAAGATCCTCGAGGTGCTCTCTCAGCGGCGGCGTGTGGATCTTGAGGACGTCGAGGCGATAGAAGAGGTCGGCGCGGAACTTCCCGGCCTTCACGTGCGCCTCGAGGTCCCGGTGCGAGGCCGCGACGACGCGCACGTCCACCTTCGTCGGTGTCTCCGCCCCGATCGCGAGGACTTCCTTCGCCTCGAGGAAGCGGAGGAGCTTCGCCTGGAGAGCGAGAGGCATCTCGCCGATCTCGTCGAGGAAGAGCGTCCCTCCGTCGGCTGCCACGATGAGCCCGGGTTTCGCCTTGCTGGCGCCCGTGAATGCGCCCTGCGTGTGGCCGAAGAGCTCGGCCTCCACGAGGCTCTCGGGGAGCGCCGCGACGTTGAGCGCGACGCACGGCTTCTTCGCTCGCTGACCGCCTTCGACGATCGACTTCGCGACGAGCTCCTTGCCCGTCCCCGTCTCCCCCGAGATGAGGACCGTCGCGTCCGAGTTGCAGACCTTGGCGATCTCCTCGCGGATCTGCTTCATCGCCGCCGAGTCGCCGACGAGGCGCGGGAAGGGGTTCCTTTGCGACTTCCGCAGGCGCTTCGTCACGTGCTTCTCGACGGCGTGGTCCTGGATGAGCGTCTCGAGCGCGTTCGCCGTCGGCTCCTCGAGGAGCTCGAGGAGGCGGACATCATCCTCGGCGAAGGGCGCTTCGCGGAACGTCTCACCGAACACGAGAGCGCCGAGCGCGGCGTCGTTGACCTGGAGGGGTATCAGGACGAGCGAGCGGAGGTTCATGGCTCCGATGCTCGCCATGTGCTTGAACTCCGGCATGGTGAGCGGCTCGACGAAGCGCTGCGTCTTCTTCCGTTCCATGGTGAGCTCGACGAGCGTCCGGCTCATCATCTTGTCGGCCGGCGGGAGGTCCGTTCGATCGGGCCCGCGGGCGTTGTAGATCTCGAGGCGTTTGCCGCCCGGGACGACGACGAACCCACGGTCGGCCCTGGTGAGCTTGATCCCGATGTCGAGGCTCTGGTCGAGGAGGTCGAGCGAGAAGCGGCCGGCCGTGACGCGCTTCTGCAGGTCCATCAAGGTCTTGATCGTGGTCGGAGTCGGCCCCGACATGGAAGAGTCTTCCCCTCGGGGATCGTAGCTCTTCGCGAACTCGTTCGAGTCCTTCGTGAAGTTGTCCGACTCTTCCGCGGAAGAGTCCGAGTCCTTCGTGATGTTCTTCTCTTGGTTGCCGGACTCCTCCGATTCCTTCGCGAGGGCGTTGAGTTCCTTGCCGAACCGGCCGGGTTCGTTCGCGGAGGAGTTCGAGTAGCTCGCGAGGGGCACAGGGAACTTCGCGGCCGGGGCCGTGAGCTCCCCGTGAGGGTCGGGATGCTTCGCGAAGGGGATGCGGAACCTCGCGGGCACGTCCGGGGAGCACGTGGCCGAGGCCGAGTGCTTCGCGAGGGTCTCCGCGTACTACGCGAAGACGTTCGGGAGCTCCATGAAGTTGCTCGGCAGGTCCCCGGGCGCGTTGGAGTGCTTCGCGGGGCCGGCGAGATGCTTCGCCAACGAGTTCGTGAAGCTCGCGATGCCGTCGGATGGCTTCGCGGACTCGTCCGGGAGCGATCCCGCCGGCTTCGCGAAGGTCTAGGATCCCCGAGGGGAGAAGTCGGGTCTCATCGTCGCGATGCTCGCGTTAGCGTCACTGTGCCGAGGTCCATGGAGGACCCAGCCGGAACGGCCATCGTCGTTGGATTGAAGTCCTGCGCAGTGACGTGCAGTCGAAACTCATCCGCCACGAGGGTCTCGGAGGCATCTCGCCCGTCGCCTCCAGCCCCCTACTTGCAGGCGTCGATCACGTCCTGACACTTGTCGGCGACGTTCGGAGTGACGTTCTCACGATATGGGTCCTTCGCCGTGAGGTAGTCCCGGAACTCCTCGACGAGCGGGAGAGACTCCTTCGCCCGCTCCTCTTTGAGGTGACCGAGGATCACGCTCACGGTGATGAGGCGATAGTGGCGAGTGTCGTCGCTCGCTCGGCCGAGCTCCTCGGACCTAACCCACGCGAGCTCGCGCCGGAGCTGCACCGTGAGCTCCTGCGTCGCCTCGCTCCCGAGCAGGTCGATCAGCTTGCACGCCATCACGAAGTGAATGTTCGGCCGGCGATCGTTGGCGAGCGTGGCACGGATCACCGGAAGCGCGGCCTTGCCACACTTCTCGAGCTCGCGGGCGGCATGGTCCACGACCGGCCGGTTCGTCGCTTCGAGGAAACGATCGAGAGCCTTGACCCGCTCGTCGAGGTCTTTGATCGCGACGACCGCATCGAAGTCCCTCGCCGAGTCGAGTGCCCGGTTCGCCCAGTCGAGGACGTCGCGCTCGTCTCCCATCGCGAACAGACCGGGCGATCCGCATCCCGCGCCGCTGAACGGACCGAAGGCCTTGCCACTCTCGAAGAAGACGACGGAAGGAGCATCCGAGTACGGGAGGTCGAGCTCGTCCCACGGGTTCGCGGGGCCCCAGCTTGCGACCTTCTTCTTCAGAAACAGCACCAGTCGCCCACCGGAGACGCTGGCGACGTCGTCCGTGCGGCTGTCGGGCTCGGAGTCCCACCCGTGCGGTCGATGCCAGGTCACCTTTCTCGCATTGGCTTCGGCAAACGGCGCAAGAAACGACATGGCAAAGAGCAGCCTGCTCGCAAACTGGTTAGGCGCCTCACGGCCCGTGCGTGGTGAAACGGTGAACCACACCATCGCCGCTGCCTGAAGGCCAAACAGGAT
>CAZYLP010000110.1:0-4511 GCA_964648345.1 uncultured Planctomycetota bacterium | reverse complement strand
ACGGAACCGCGATCCGTGCTCCGACCGTAAGGTCGCCGCGGAGGCTCTCGAGAACGACGATCTCCCCCTTGGCTGAGTCCGTCACCGATGCGATCACCGCGTGGGTCGATCGAAGCGCGTCCTGGTCGAGTGGAAACTGGGGTATCAACTCGGCTCGAGCGTTCGCAGCTCCGAGGACCACCAGAGCCAGACAGAACCATGCGACCCGTGTCATGTCGTACCTCGGGGCACGCAGGACGACGACGGACACGCGAGGTTCATCGCGGCCTCCGGATCCGACGTCTTGCGCTTGACCCGAGGGGTCTGAGGCGACTACTCCTTCGCCTCGAAGATCTCGATCGCCTCGAGCATGGCATTCACGAAGGAGTGGAACGCCTTCTTGCCCGGCTCGACGGTCCCCTTGAAGTCCACGAGCCGCGCCTTCAGCTCGGTCACGGCGAGGTCCACGGCGCTCGCGACCACGCGCGTCGCCGTCTGGAGCTCGTGCACCCGGTCCACCGCGTTGTTCAAGGCCGGCGGAGGAGCGACCGACGCCTGACGGCACGCGGCGGTCCACACGTCGCGGGTCGGCAAGTGGACGGCGCCGGACGAGCCCTCGAGCGCCTTCGCCACGCTGAGGACCTTGACCGTCCAGGAGACGTCGTAGAGCGAGATCGTGGCCTCGTGCGGCTCCTCGGGGTTCTTCGGGTTCGAGTCGAACTTGACCCGGTAGCCGCCGCGGTCGGGCAGCACCTCCATGACGGTGCCGTCTCCGAGCTTCACGTGCGAGACCCGATCGCCGACCCAGAGCGGCCGCGTGGCGGCGCGGCACTTGTCCTTCCACGCCTTCTCCCCGGCCGCGGAGTCCTTCTGCGCCTGCTCGAGCGCCTCGGTGAACGGGGCGAGCTCGACCTTGAGCTTCGAGATGTCGCGCGAGAGCTGAGCGAACACGGCCTCCGCCTTCTTCGCCGTCGCCGCGATCTCCTTGTAGACGCCCGAGAGCTCGGGCCCCGAGTCCTTGAACTCCTCGGCGGCCTGGACGGCGCGCTTCGCGAAGTCGGCGTAGGCCTTCTCGCTCCTCCCCTGTTGAGTCCGGCGCGCCACGAAGCGCGTCGCCCCGACCACGCCCTTCGAGAGCTCCGAGTACTCCTTGATCTTCGCGTCGAGCGCCGCGAGCCTCTTCCGCATGCCCATGGTCTCGTTCTCCTAGCCCGTCGCCTGCTCGAGGTACGCGAGCACCGACCCGAGGAAGTGGACGAAGCTCGGGGTGCCCTTCTTCTCCTTCTCGAGCTTCGTCTTGTATTCGACGAGCGCGTCCTTGAGCTTCGTCGCGGCCGAGGCGATGTTCGCCTTGTCCTTCCCCCTCTGCGCGTGGACCGCGTCGAGGAGGTCGCCGATGCTCGCCCTCGTGTAACCCTTCGGGACCTTGCCCTCGTCCCGGATCTTCTGCCACTCGGTGCGCGTCGGGAGGCGCAGGTCCTGAGGCCCGTGAGCCGTGCCGGCCTCGAGGACCTTGGCGCGGCCCGTGAGGAAGGCGTCCTCGGTGATGCGCGGGGGGCGCTCCTCCGTCTCCTTCTCGAACTTCACGTCGTAGTGGTAGAGCCCGCCGGTCAGCCCGACCGCGGTGACCGTGCCCTTGCCGCGCTCGGCGCACTCGACCTTGTCGCCCACCCAGAGCGGGCGATAGCTCTGGCGCCACTTCTCGGAGCGCGACTGCTTCACCTGGTCGAGCTCGGTCTGGATCTTCTTCACCTCGGCCTCGAAGCGGTCGAGGTCGCCGTCGAGGGACATGTACTCGTCCTCGAGACCCTCGAAGAGGTCCTTCGCCTCCTTCATGAGCGCCTTGGTCTCGGTGAAGAGCGCCTTGGCGGGGCCGGCCGAGCCCTCGGCCATGGGGGTCGTCTCCTCGAGGAGGAGCTCGTAGACCGTCGAGACGCCGCGGAAGCGCTTCTCGCCGTCCTTCGACTCCGTGATCTTGTTCCTGAGGTAGGAGAAGATCGCGTTCCGGCGGCAGAGGACGACCTCGTCGTAGTACGTCTGGTACGTGTCGATCTGGGCCTGCAGCGCCTGGGCCCTCTTCTGGAACCCCATGTCACGCGCCTCCGAGCTTCGAGACCTTGGCCTCGAGCGCCCCGGCCTTCTGCTCGAGCGCCGCGAGCTTCTCGCAGGTCGCGCGCAGCGCTTCCTGCATGCGGATCGAGTACCGGACGACGAGGCGCGAGAGGGCGTCGGGCACGTGCTCCGGCGCCTCCGCCTTGAACTTCTTGAAACTCCGCCGGAACCCCGTGAGCGCCTTCTGGTGCTCGGCGAGGTGCTCGCGGAAGCGCCGGGTCATCTTCGGGAGGTCGGCCGCCGAGAAGTCGGGCACGGCCGCGAGCTTCTTGTCGAGGGCGGCGACCTGATCCTGGACGGTCTTGAAGGACGCCTGTGCATCGAGGAGGACTCGCCGCGCCGAACGCGCGTAGCGGTGGAGCGTCCCGCTCACGAGGTCGTCGTCGCTCGTGCGCGTCTCCTCGGCGCCCTTCCCGAGCGCCTCGAGCGCTTCCTCGATCTTCTTGTGGTCCCAGCTCGCCTCGGCCTTGAGCTCCTGAAGGAGCCTCTCGGCCTTGTCCTTCTTCGTCCCCACCGATCGTCCTCCCGCGCCTCCGAGCTTACAAAACGTGCGGGCGTGTTCGCTTCTAGGGCCGAGCGAACCCGACGATCGGCGGCCCTATGTCTCCCCACTGGTCGGGCTCGAACGTGAGGTCGAGCGACTCGACGAACTCCTTGTAGGACTTCTGGAGCCGGGATGTCGTGGAGCACGGCGTTCTCGAGCTGCTGTGCGGACGAGTTGTAGGCGCGCTCGAACGTGAGCGTCCGCGCCGCGGACCCGTCGAGCAGGGGACCGCGCGGGGCGAGCGTGACGATGACCTTGCTCCCTGCCGTGGGAGGCGGGCCGTTCTTCCCCAGGTCGGGCCGGTAGTGCTGGTAGGTCATGCTGATCGAAGCGCCGTACCAGTGCGTGTGGTTCGAGGGGTTCGCGTCGGTGTTGGGCCGCGCGCCCGAGAGACGCCACTGGAAGTCGCGCACGATCCCCACCTCGGAGCGGGTGTCCTTGTCGTCGAGCGGGATCGGCTGGAGCGTGAAGCGGAGCGTCTTTCCGTTCACGGGCAGCGTCATCTCGGCGCGTGGAGCGTGGTAGATGCCCTCGATCAGGGTCATGTCGAAGCGCCCGTCTTCTCCGATCGGCGGCTTGTAGAGAGTGTTCTCCCCGCGGCCGGTGACGGCGGCGATCGTGACGGTCGTCTTGGCCCCCGCGGCGCGGATCGGGCCGCCGTCGGGGCCCATGACCCGACCCCGGAAGTGGCCGGGCTTGACGCCTTCGGACGCGGTCGCCGGCGTGGTGGGAGTCGCGCCGGGGCCCGGAGACGGCGGGGAGCGTGTCTCGGGCTGCCGGGCGAGGTAGAGCGCGCCCAGTCCGAGGCAGGCGAAGAGACCCGAGATCGCGACGCCTGCAGCGACGACGGCCAAGAGGATCTTCGAGTTCACGGCGAAGATCATAGCTCCATGACGCGAGCCGCGGGACCTGACGACCGGGCGGCGTCTTCACGCGCGTCAGGTCCGTCCCGCCGTCGTCGCGCGGGTCGAAGGGGAAGATGCGGGTGCGGTACGCGCCCTCGGCCACGCGCTCTTCGATCGTCCGCAGGAGGCTCTGCGCTCCGCGATCGCTCGCGGGGGTGTGGTGCGGGTCGGTCCGCCAGTACATGAGGAGGGCGGTCCCGAAGTCGCAGGCGGCGCACTTCGCGATCGTCACGAGCCTCTTGTGCCCGTCGTCGTGGATGCGCGCGATCGCGGCGAGGTGCGACTCGAACGCGTCCATCTTCGCCACGGCGCGGGGCGGCTTCCGCATGCCGTAGCGCTCGCGGAGCTCCGGCACGCGTCGCTTCTGGAACTCGGTCACCAGGAGGCGGCCATCGGCGAGCGGCGGCACCGTCGCCACCTCGAGCGGTCGAGGTCGTCGAACCGATTCCCATCCACGATGAGGTCCTCGAGCAGAGGGTTCCCGCGGAGGTCGACCGACTCCAGCTCGCAGTCGTTGGCGATGAGCAGCACGAGGCGGGGGTTCCGGCTCACGTCCAGCGTGCCGATGCGAGGATCACGGCGCGGAGCGCCGGTGCGCCATCGAGGCCGATGGTCGCGAGTGCGTTGCCATGTCCGTTCAGCTCCGCGAGCGCGGGCAAGCTCACGAGGGCGAACGAGACGCGTAGAATCGTCGAGCGCGGGGCGAAGTCCGCAGTCGTGACTCCGTGCGACCCAGCAGGAGCGATCGATCATGGTCGAGAAGGTCGTGCCCACGCCGTCATCTCTCGTGAAGACGGCGGCCCTGCTGATCGGCTTGCTCGCAGCGGCGACCTTGACGGCGATGGCCCAGGATCCTGGGGCGAAGACTCCTACGGACGTGGCCCCGGGCCGCGGCCGACCCGAGCACCGCGCGGGTGCTGGAGTCGCCTCCGTCGTCTCGAACTTTGCCCGGGACGTGACCCTGCACGTGG
>CAZYLP010000109.1:0-14802 GCA_964648345.1 uncultured Planctomycetota bacterium | reverse complement strand
TACCGGCGTCGATGTGAGCGATGATCCCGATGTTGCGGATCTTCTCGATCGGACGCTTGGCCTGCTGGATGATCTTGGCGACGGTCTGCGCTGCTGCGATGGACATACCGAGCGAACAACCTTCTCCTCAGATGGGAGGTTGGAGACGAGGAGTGAGGACACTCCCAAAAACCATTGGCGGACGGGGATTATGTCGTCCCGGCGCAGGGTGTCAAACAAAAACTTCCTCGTGCCCGGTGGGAGAGCCCTTTACGCCTCGCGATGCTTGAGGACGTAGCTCAGGACGTCCTTCGCGCACTGCTCGCAGTAGCCGTACTTGACCTTCATCCGGGCGAGGGAGCGCTTGACGACCTTCTGCTCGGGCTTCGGGACCGCGATCCAGTCCTCGGTGCCGAAGCGGAGGATGTGCTCCTCGATCTGGGCGACCGAGGCCTCGCGCTTCTTGTAGAAGGCCTGCTTCAAGGCCTTGAAGATGTCGCGGAACAGGTCGTGGTAGGGGATCGGCTTCCCCGGGTTGTCGATCGCCCACCCGGCGATCCTCATGATGAGCTGCTTGCGCCAGACGTTCGGCTTCTCCTTGATGCCGATGACGCTCTCGACCTCGTTCATGAGCTCTTCGTTCGCGGGCTCGAAGTGGCCGGTCTGGCGGTGCTTCACCTTCTCGCTCGAGTCGAACGCCTTCACGTGGACGAAGTAGTCCTCGAAGACGCGCTCGTACTCCTTCTCCTCGATGAGCGCGCACGAGTCCTGGACCTCGTCCTGGACCCAGTGCCGGTACTCGCGCTCGACGTCGTCGGTGAGCCGCTCGATGTCGCCGTAGCCCGCGTCGGCCTCGAGGCGGAGGAAGTCGTACACGCTCCGGTCGGCGCACATCTCGCGGATCGCCTTGAAGATCGCGAGCGGCGAGAGGCAGCGGTACGCCTCGTCGAGCGTCGCGTCGTTGAGCAGCGTCTGGATCTCGCGGGCGGACGCGCCGCGCCGGCCCTCGTAGGCCGCGTCGAGCATGCCCTCGAACTCCTCCTCCTCGTCGCGGAACTCGCGCGCGATCTTGTCGAGGTTCGAGAGGAGCTCCTTCCGCTCCTGGTCCTTCCAGTCCTCGGGCGCCTCGCCGCGGTCGTAGAGGTAGGCCTTCTGGAGCGGGCGGAGCTTCGAGACGAGCGCGCCGAGCTCGCTCTTGTAGTGCTTCGAGCGCGGACGCTTGAGACGCGTGAGGACGGCCCAGAGCGCGACGACCGCCGCGGAGTGCGGCGCGACGTGCTCGTCGCCCGCGATCGACCGGATGTGCTCCGCGTAGATCTTCTCCTCGACCGAGAAGCGGAGGAGGTACGGGCACTTCACGAGCTCGATCCGGCCCTTGAAGGACGAGAAGTCGGGGTCGCGCTTGAAGACCGTGAGCTGCTTCTCGTTCGACGTCGCGAAGAGAGCGACGTCGAGGTAGGCCATGTAGTTCGGGAGGCTGATCGTCCCCTTCTCGCTCGTCGTGAGGAGGTACTTGTTCACCTCGAGGGGCCGCTTGAAGAAGTCCGAGTACTCGACGACTCCGCGGTTCGAGTCGATGAGGTCGCCCATCGCCTCGTGCATGTTCGACTGATTCAGGATCGGCGGGATCTGGTAGCTCTTCTCGAGGTTGAGCGGCCGCGTCCCGGCATCCACGTTGCGCTGCGGCTCGATGACGACGGCGCTCTGCCGGTAGCGCTTCGAGATGTAGAGGCGCTCGACCTGGATGTGCTGGACGATCTTCTGCCAGTCGCCCTTGTAGGCGTTCTCGAGCGAGATGTAGATCTCCTGGCACTTCTGGCAGAGCTCGCCGCGCGCGATCGTGTCCGGGATCCGCGGCTCGATGCCCTTCCTGACGAACGCCTCCTCGAGGACCCGGATCCGCTCCTCGCGCGGGATGACGAGGAGCGGGTCGTCCCTCAGCTCGCACGTGAGCTTGAAGGTGACCTCGTCCGGGTCGAGGTACGCGAGCGAGCCGTCGGGCCGCGGGCTCTTCGTCTTGTGGAAGCCGAACACGTCGCGCTCGGCGTTGTCGGAGAAGATCCAGTTGAACTTGTAGAGCGCGCCCTCGGGCTGCCGCGAGTAGTACTCGAGGCCGCCCATGAGGACCGACATGAAGGTGGACTTCGCCGAGCCGTTCGGCCCGTGGAGCATGATGAGCTTGTCGATCCGGCCCTTCTCGCAGAACGCGGTCAGGATCTTGTAGACCTCGTTCTGGACGTCCTCCTGCCCCCAGACCTTGTCGCGGCCCGCGTTGAAGGGCGCGTCGAAGAGGTTGAAGCGCGTGATCGGGCCCTCGACGCCGCGGACGGTCCGCGTCCCGAAGTAGTCGAACGTGTCCCGCACGTATTGCGCGGCGGCGCGGACGTGACTGCGCGGGTCCGCGAGGACGCGGTCGAGGAGCTCGCCGTAGGACAGGATCTGCTGCTGCGTGCGCGACGCGATCACGCCGAGGAGCTCGTGCGCGCTCGGCTTCTTTCCGTCGCCGTTGCCCGGCCGCGCGGCGACCAGGTCCTCCTCGGCGCCGATCCCGATCCTGAGGACCGCGCGCGACGGCGAGGGGTGCGTCGAACGAGGGGCCGGGCCCCCCTGCGGATTCTCGTTCGCGGACATGGGGGTGATGGTAGCGGCCGTGGTGCAAGCGGAGAAGGATCCCGGCGCGATTGCTGGAGTTGAGGGGACGACCAGGAAATCCTTGGGCTCGGCGGCTGGTTGTCGGTGGTCGTGGTTAGAGTCGCGCCCATTCGTTCTCGCGACCGGCGAGCTCGAGCCAAGACTTTTTGAAGGCCGTTGGCGAGCCGGTTGATTTTAGACCTGTGGAAAACTGAGTCGTTGTGAAGAAGTTGATAAGGACAAACAAGTCCTTCGCGGAGGAGCATCATGCTTGTCGGACGTGGGTCACTGACGTTCAGGACGTACCGGGTCACCGGAAAGAACGCGACGCCGACCGCCGAGTCGGTCGCCGAGAAGCTCGCGTCCTTCAAGTTCACCGGGCTCGGGAGCGCGGACGAGGGCTCGGCGAGCGGCTGGATCGCCCCCGAGCACCTCTTCGACGGGGAGTTCGACCACAACAAGATGCAGCGCGGCCACTACATGTGCTTCGCGCTCCGCATCGACTCGCGGAAGGTCCCGGGCAGCCTCCTCGCGGCGCACATCGCGATGGAGGAGAAGGCCTGGAAGGAGACGAACGGGGCCGACAAGATCCCGGGCGGCAAGCGGCGCGAGATCAAGCGCACCATCAAGGAGAAGCTCCTCGAGGAGACGCCCCCGTCGCAGCGCGCGTTCGGCGTCTTCTGGCGGGTCAAGTCGAAGAAGCTGTTCTTCCAGTCCACGTCCAAGGGAGCGAACAACGAGCTCATCGAGCTCTTCGCGCGCACCTTCGACCTCGGGCTCGAGCCGCAGCTCCCGAGCCTCATCGCGCACGAGACGGCGGAGGAGAACGGCCGCCTCTCCGCGCTCGGAGACGCGACGCCGCTCAAGTTGACGCTCAACGAGAAGAAGCTGGCCACGGTCGAGAGCTGAAGGAGACAGGACAATGGTGAAGGCGAAGAAGCAGAACACGGCGTCGACCAAGGGCGATGTCGCGAGCGTCGAGCAGGCGTTCCTCGGGCGCGACTTCCTCACGTGGCTCTGGTTCCGCTGCGAGGCGGAGGGCGGCGAGTTCGACCTCGGCGGCCGCGACGGCGGCGGTCAGACCGCGGTCATGATCGAGGACGCGCTCGCGCTCGTGTCGGTGGACGAGGAGGGGTCCGTCATGACCCTCAGGAAGGGCAGCCCGACGGCGCGCCCCGAGGCGGCGAACGCGCTCGCGGCGGGCATGACGCTCAAGAAGGCGCGCGTCTTCGTCGCCCGCGGCCCCCGCGAGTGGCAGTTCACGCTCGACGGCGAGACGCTCGACCTGGGCGGCCTCAAGACGCCCGAGATCGACGACAAGGAGGAGACGCCGGGCGGCGAGGGCGAGCTCGGCGAGAACCTCACCGCCGAGGAGAAGGCCGAGAAGAAGTCGAAGAAGGAGAAGAGCGACGTCGAGGACGCCCTCGACGAGGTCGCGGAGAAGCTCCTCCAGGCCGAGGAGGCGCGCGGCGTGGTCGAGGACCTCTACAAGGCGTTCCTCGGCGTCCGCCTCGCCAAGGAGTGGGACAAGAGCGAGCTCCCGCGCATGAAGGAGTGGGTCTCGCTCAAGCTCGACAAGGCCGCGGCCGAGGTCGGGCTCAAGTAGCCGGACCGGTTCATCCCCGTCCCTTGCCCTTGCCCTTGCCCTTGCCCTTGCCCGTCCGAAGGACGGCGGGGGCAGGGTCAGGGGCATGGCCATGGGCGGTCTTGGGCTTCGGCCGCGAGTGCTCGGGCGTGACCCGGCCGTCGATCACCCCGTCCTGGGCGTCGATCCGCGCCATGGCCGCGAAGAGCTCCTCGCGTCCGACGCCGCCGTTCTCCTGGAGCACCTCGAGGAGCGCCCGCGTGAGGAGCGCGAGCTCGCCGACCTCGCGCTCGAGGGCCACGATCCGGTCCTTCGTGTCCCGCGAGTCGAGGTCGAGCCGCACGCGCGCGGCCTGCGCGTGATTCTTGAGGTTCGCGATCTCCTGGCTCTGCTGCCAGAGAGAGAAGTTCATGAAGATGTCGTCGAGGAGGTCGTCCATCGCCCGCTCCCGGGGTTCAGCGGAATGTTACGAAAACCGCGGCGACGATCCCGGCCTCGACGAGCGCGAGGAGCGGGACGCCGTAGCGGAACTTCGGCTTCAGCGTCTTGTGCCTGAAGAAGAGCATGCCGAGCCACGCTCCCGGCGCCGCGCCGAGAGCGGCGATCCCGACGAGGGTGCGCTCCGAGACCCGGCGCCAGCCGAGCCTCGCGAGCCACTTGTCGACCCCGTAGAGCAGGAACGCGACGACGTTCACCGCTGCGAGGGCGACGAGAGCCCCGAGGAGGAGCGGGCTCAGCGCTTGTCCTTCTCGGCGGCGACGCCCTTGTAGTCCCAGGTGTAGGCCGCCTCGAACGGCTTCCACCACTCCGCGACGCCGGTCACGTGGTCCGTGTGACGGCCGAGGCCGTTCGTCGAGGGCGGGTGGAGCTTGTACTTGAGCTTGTAGCGCCCCGGCCCCGGCATCGCGATCGTCGCGCCGTAATGCGGCCCGTCCTTCGCGACCATGGGCATGAACTCGCCGCTGAGAGCGGGCCTCTCCTCGCCCTCCTTGGTGATCTCGTACTCGACCTTCAGGTAGGGGATCCAGTCCCCGACGCCGAAGCCGTTGTCGTTCCCGCGGGTCGCGTGGATGTCGCACTCGAGGTGGATCGTGTGCGGGCCGGGCGCCGCGGCGTGGTGCTCGTGGTCCATGGTGACCGGCGGGAGCCACACGGCCGCGATCTTCAAGTGCTCCTTCTCGCGCTCGACCTCGTCGCCGATCGGGTACTCGCGGAAGGGAGCCTTGCCCGGGGCGTCGCCACCCGCGCCCGGCTTCGGCGCGGCGGCGGCCCCGGCGCGCTTGAGCATGAAGACGTTGTTGCCCTGCGGCTCGACCTTGCAGTTCGCGCGCTTCGCGACCACGTCGAGGGCGTCGCTCCAGGTCACGCGGTTCAGCTGGATCGTGATCCGGTCGTGGACGCCCTTCTCGACGATGATCGTCTTGCCGGCGACCTTCGCGATCTCGGCGACGACCTCGACCACGTCCTTGTCCGCCACGTCGAGGTCCATGGGCTTCTCGTCGTCGCCTCGGACGAGCGGAGCGAAGGCGACCGCGGCGACGACGGCGAGCCCCGCGACGACGGCACCGGCCCGAGCGAGCCTCATGAAGACCTCCTGGCGTTGTTGAGACTCGGTCTCAACGAGCGTCACGATCGTAAACCACCCCCGCCGGAAGCGGAAGGGGAGGAGAAGCGCGATTAGAATGCGCGCCTCTCAATGGGCCCCATCGCGTTCGCCCTCGCGGAGCACCTCCACGAGGCGGTCATCCTCGTCGCGTGCATCCTCCTCGCGGCCTTCTTCGCCGCGAGCGAGACCGCGCTCTTCTCGCTCCGCCGCTCGGAGCGGAGCCGGCTCGCGAACGAGGCGACGCCCGAGGCCCGCGCCGCGACCGACCTCGTCGCCCGGCCGCGCACGCTCCTCGTCGTCATCCTCCTCATGGGCGTGACGATCGACGCGCTCTTCTTCTCGGTGAGCGCCGACTTCGCGGCGGGGCTGACGACGGCGTACGGGGCCCTCGCGATCCCGGCCGTCGGCGCCGTCTCGGTCGTCCTCATGCTCGTCCTCGGCGAGATCATCCCGAAGGCCTTCGCGGCGACGGCGCCGCGGAAGACGGCGCTCGTCGCGGCGCGGCCGCTCCGCGCCGTGCGCGAGCTGCTGCGGCCGCTCACCGCGCCCGTCGAGCGCGGCCTCGCGACGCTCCTCGACCTGGTCGAGCGGCGCCTCCCCGAGAGCCGCCAGGGCCTCGGCGACGCGGAGCTCGTGAAGCTCGTCGCGCAGGAGCACGAGGAGGGACGGATCGAGCGCCGCGCGAGCGAGCTCCTCGCCGACGTGCTCGAGCTCAGGGCGCGCCGCGTGAAGGAGGTCATGGTCCCGCGCGTGGACGTGCAGGCCTTCGACCTCAACGGCGGCCGCGACAAGTTCCTCGCGACGCTGCGCGAGCGCAAGCACCAGCACATCCCCGTCCACGACGGCCGCGGCGTCGACAAGATCGGCGGCTTCCTCCGCGGGCGTCGCGTCCTCGCCGCGCCCGACGTCCCGCTCGCCAAGCTCGTCGAGCCGGACAAGTTCGTGCCCGAGACCATGTCGCTCGAGACGCTCCTCCGCACGCTCGCGAGCGAGAAGCGGACCGCCGCGATCGTCGTCGACGAGCACGGAGGGACCGCGGGCCTCGTCACGCTCGAGGACGTGGTCGAGGAGATCGTGGGCGACATCGCCTCGCCGCTCGACAAGCCGCTCGTCCAGCAGACGGGCGACGGGACGTGGGCTCTGTCCGGGCGCCTCGGCCTCCGCGAGGCCGGCGACATCCTCGGCCTCCGCCTCCCCGCGAAGGGGCCGACGACGCTCTCGGGGTTCATCTCGCTCCGCCTCGGGCGCGTCCCCGAGAAGGGCGACGAGGTCGTCTTCCCGAACGTGAAGCTCCGCGTCGACGCCGTCGTGCGCCGGCGCGCGACCGAGGTCACGGCCACGCGCACCGCGCCCGCGAGGACCGCGTGAGCAGCACGGTCTACCTCGCCGTCGCGATCTTCGGCCTCGTCCTCGTCGCGTTCTCCTCGGGCGTCGAGACCGGCGCCTACGCGGTCAACCGCGCCCGCCTGCGCCTCAACGTGGCGGCGGGCGACTGGCGCGCGCGGCTCCTCCAGAAGCAGATCTCCGACCTGCCGTCGCTCCTCGTCGCGATCCTCGTCGGGCGCATGAGCGCCCACGCGCTCGTCTCCTTCGCGGTGACGCTCCTCCTCCACCGCCACATCGAGCACGGCGCCGAGCTCGTCGCGACGGTCGCCGTCGCGCCCGTCGTCTTCGTGCTCGGCGAGCTCGGGCCGAAGGAGCTCTTCCGGCGGCACGCGGACCGCTTCATGACCTACGCCGCGCCCGTGCTCGCGGTCTTCGAGGCGATCGTGACGCCGCTCGCGAAGCTCGTCGCGGGCGTGACCTACCTCCTCCGGAAGACGGGCATGAGCGTCCACGAGGAGGAGGACCGCACGCTCGCGGCCGAGGAGCTCCGCCTCACGATCCAGTCGAGCGCCGAGGAGGGCGTCCTCACCGACTTCCAGGCGGCCCTCGCCCGCAACATCCTGACCTTGCGCCACCGCCGCGTCGTCTCCGCGATGGTGCCGCTCGCGCGCGTCTACGCGATCGACGCGGCGACGCCGATCCCGGCCGCGCGCGACATCGCGGCGCGGGCCGGCCGCTCGCGCCTGCTCGTCTACCGCGGCAAGCCCGAGGAGGCGATCGGGCTCGTCCACCTCTACGACCTCTTCCTCGAGGCCGACACCGCGCGCTCCGTCGAGGCGCTCCTCCGGCCCGCGCCGCGCTTGAAGCCGGGCGACCGCGTCGAGGATGCGCTCCTCCGCCTCCGCCTCGCGCGCGAGAGCCTCGCGATCGTCGCGGGCCCCGACGGCAAGGCGGTCGGGATCGTCACCATGAAGGACCTCTGCGAGGAGATCACGGGCGAGCTCGAGGACCTCTGAGTAGTCTGGTCACCGCGGTGCTCCCTCCGGTCGCCCTGGATGTGCCGCGAGGAGGCCCTCATGGACTCTAGGCTCGACCGGATCCAGGTCGCCGCTCCCTGCCCCGCGAAGTGGGAAGCGATGACGGGCGACGAGCGGTCCCGCCACTGCGAGCAGTGCGACCTCCGCGTCTACAACGTCTCCGGCATGAAGCGCGCCGAGGCGGAAGCCTTCGTGAACGCCGCCGAGGGGCGGACGTGCGTGCGGTTCTTCCGCCGCGCGGACGGGACGATCCTCACCGACGACTGCCCCGTCGGCCTCGCCGCGCGCGCGAAGCGGACGGTGAGGCGCGCGGCCGCGTTCGTGTGCGGCATCCTGGGCCTCGGCCTCATCGGCGGCGCGATCGAGCGGAAGCTCCGCGAGCCGCCGGTCCTGCCGCCCGTCGCGGGGATCATGATCTGCCCGCCGACGCCGCCCACGCCGCCTGGCGGCAACGGGATCCCGGTCATCGCGAGCGACGATGGGACCGCGCCACCCACCTCCGGGTCGGAGGGCTCCGAGCCGGAGCATCCGCGCCGGGAGCTCGACGACTCGCGCCTCGAAGTCAAGTGACCCGGAAGCGCCCTCAGGAGACGGGCCGGAGCTCCTCCACGTCGCCCGCGTAGATGATCTCGTTCGGCTTGCCCTCGACGGCGACGACGAGCGCCCCCGTCGCGTTGAGGCCGCTCGCGACGCCCTCGACGACCCGGTCCGCGAGCTTGACCCGGACCTTCGACCCGAGCATGGTCATGCGGTCCGCGGCCTTCGAGAGGAGGAGCGCGCCGCTCCCCTTCCGCACGCTCTCGTAGTGCCCCTCGAGGTGCGCGAGGAAGTGCTTGAGCACCGCCTCGAGCGACGCGGGCGCTCCCTTCGCCGCGCGGAGGCTCGTCGCGATCGCGCGCACCTCCGGCGGGAACGCGTCCGCCGGCGTGTCCACGTTGAGGCCGACGCCGAGGATCACGACGGCCTCGTTGCGCTCGCGCGTCACCTCCGCGAGGAGGCCGCCGATCTTCTTCCCGTCGAGGAGGACGTCGTTCGGCCACTTGAGCGAGGTGGCCGTGCGCCCCGCCACGTCGAGCGCCTCGCCCGCCGCGAGGCCGGCGACGAGCGCGAGCGACGCGCGCTCGAGCATGCCCTTGTCCGGCCGGAGGACGAGCGAGAGGTAGAGGCCGCCGGGCGGCGACGCCCACGCGCGGCCGGGCCGGCCGCGGCCGCCGGTCTGGCGGAGCGCGACGACGAGCGTCCCCTCGGGCGCGCCCGAGGCCGCGAGCTCCTTCGCGCGGTCGTTCGTCGAGGCGAGCTCCGCGTGGAGCTCGAACGTCTTCCCGAAGCGAGCCGCCGCCGCGCGCTGGATCGCCGCGTCGTCGAGCGCCGCGGCGTCGAGGGTCACTTCGCGCCCCCGGCGAGTCTCTCGAGGCGCGCGACCGCGCCGGCGATCTCGCCCGCCTCGTTGCGGATCGGCCAGGCCGTGACCTCGAGCCCCGCGACCCACGCGGTCCGGTAGACGTGCTTCCCCTCGACGACGACCGGCCGGACGAGCGTCGCTATCAGCGGCCCGTCGGCCTTCTGAGCCTCCTCGAGGAGGAGCGTCGCCGCCGCGTTCGCGGTCACGACCTCGCCCTCCTCGTCGAGGACCGCGAGCGGGTCCGTCGTCCGGAGGAACGCGCCGAGGTAGGCGTCGCGCTCGGACTCGACGGTCGCGAGCTTCCGTTCGAGCTCGAAGGCGCGGGCGCGCGCCTCGCGCTCGAAGTAGAGGCGGTCGATCGCGAAGGCGGCGAGCGCCGCCGCCGAGGCGAGCGCCGTCGCGTCCTCCTGTCCGTAGGCCGCGCCCGGCAGCGGCCGGTCGAGGAAGATCGCGCCGAGCGTGCGCGAGTCGACGCGGAGCGGCGCGCAGAGCACCGAGCGGCGCTTGTCGGCGGTCTCCTCCACGCCCGCGAAGACGAGCTTCCCCTCGCGGATGCACTTCGCGACGACCTTCTCGGGCACGGGGACCGTCGAGCCCGGCGCGTCCTCCTTGCCGCGGATCACCTGCGCGGCGCGGATCCGGTCGGTCGCCTGCTCGTAGTCGAAGAGGACCGCGCGGTCGGGCCGGAAGGCGCGGCGGATCCGCTCGAGGAGGCCCTCGGCGAGCGTGACGGTGTCGCGCCGCGCGACGAGGAAGTTCGCGAGCTCGAACAGGACCTCCGCCTCGTGGCGCCCCTCGCGGACGAGCTCGCCGGGCGGCGGGAGCGGGATGATCCGCGACGACGAGAGCGACACGGCGTCCTCGCCGGGGGCGAGGTTCGGGGCGAGCTCGGCACCCGTGTCCTGCGGGTTGCGCGCGCCGAGGCTCGAGAACTCGAGGATCACGGGGCCGACCTCGAGCTTGTCGCCGTGGTAGAGGGGCGCCGTCGTCACGCGCACGCCGTTCAGCTTCGTCCCGTTCGTCGAGCCCAGGTCCTCGACGGTCGCCCCGTCGTCGCGCACGGTCACCTGGCAGTGGCGCCGCGAGATGCCGTCGTGGACGAGCTGGATCTCGCAGCCGATGGCGCGCCCGATGACCGAGCGGACTCCGAGCGGGAAGTTCGTGCCGCGGAGGTGCCCCTCGAGGACGACGAGCTCGGCTTCGAGCATGGTCCTCAGTCTCTCAAATCGGACTGGGGACTGCGCGAGGCTCATGGCGGCGGGGGGAGGAGCTCCACGGTGCGCATGAGCGAGAGCCGCGTCGTGTCCGGCCGGTTCGTCTCCGGGATGAAGACGGTGAACTCGAGGCCCGAGGGCATGCGGTTCGTGAAGGCGGCGCCCGTGTCCGTCGCGCCGCCGGACGTGTCGGGCGGGAGCCAGACGCCGTTCATGAGGTAGCGGATGGCGAACCCCGTCGCGCCCGGCGCGAGGTCCATGTCGAGGCTCGTGGGCGTCGTCGCGCCCTGATTGTTCGGGAGGAGCGCGTTGTCGATGGACGCCGAGATCATGCCCGACCCGGGGTTGCCCGTGACGGTCAGGAGGTCGAGCGAGCGGACGAGCCCGCGGCCCGGCCTTATCTCGTAGGTCACGCGGACGGTCTGGTTGATCGGCGGCTGGACGACCGTCCCGTTCAGGAGGGCGATGTTCGCGTGCGTCACGAGCTGGACGCGGTCGAGGCGCGCATCCGGGCTCGCGCCGTCGACGCGCCGGAGCGTGAACCACGCGACGCCGCCCGAGATCGTGCGGAGCTGGAGCGCCGGCGGGTTCGCGGTGTTGAAGCAGGCCGTCGGCTCGAGGCGCGCCCCGTCGGCGTCGAGGACGGTCGAGGTGACGCGGAAGCTCTGCGCCGCCTTCAGGCGGGCGTCCACGCGGGACATGATCACCTGCGACTCGATGAACACGAAGGCCGCGGTGCCGACGAGGATGAGCGAGAGCGCCATGGCGATCATGAGCTCGATGAGCGTCATGCCGCGGCGCCCCGCGCCCGTCATCGCGACGGCCCGCGTCACTTCTGCACCCCACCCTCGGGCGGCTTGTTGCCCTCGGGCGGGTTGCCGTCGGGGGTCGTCGGCGGCGGGACGTCCTTCGCCTTCTGGAGCTCGTTCTCGCAGCGCGTCCTCGCGTCCGTCGCGCGCTTGATGAACTTGCTCTTCGGGTTCTGCTCGATGAACGTGTTCAGCTCGTCGAGCGCCTCCTGGGTCTTCCGCGCCTTCTCCTTGGCCTCCGCGCGCAGGATGAGCGCGTCGTTCTTGTCCTCGCCCTGGAGGAGCTGGCTCGCCCTGTTGAACGCATCGACCGCGAACAGCGGGTTGCCGTGCTCCATCTGGACGGTCCCGAGGAAGCGGTAACCCTGGCCGTTCTGGGGGTCGAGCTTGATCGCGTCCTCGCAGTCGGTGATCGCCTTGCTGAAGTCGCGGAGCTTGATGTGGCAGAACGCGCGCGCGCGGAGGACGTCCGCGACCATGGTCGGCTCGCCGTTCTTCCGGGCCTCGGGCGTGAGGACCGCGTCGAAGTCCGGGAGGGCCTCGCGCCACTTCTGCCGCGTGTAGCGCTCGCGCGCGCGCGCATCGCGGAGGCGCAGGTCGTCCTGGAACGCGTTGATCGCCTGCTCGAGGTCGTCCTGGAACTCGTTCGGGAGCGGGTTCGCGGAGTTGGCGAACTTGCGCTCGATCGAGATGTAGGCGCGGTACTTGCGCGCCCGGACGAGCGTCGCGTCGGCGCGGATCGCGTCCGAGAGCGTCTTGTAGGCCTCGTCGGTCCGCTTCTGCTGGTAGAGCAGCTCGCCCGAGAGTCCGAGCACCTCGGGCTCGTCGGGCGCGAGCGTCGTCGCCTTCTGGACGAGCGGCGCCGCGTCGCCGATGCCCGTGTTCTCGTCGAGGATGAGCTTGGCGAGCTCGACGTAGGCCCGCCAGTCGTCGGGGTTCGCGTCGATCGCGTCCTGGAAGTCCTTCTTCGCCTCGCGCTTCGAGGCCGGGGACGCGCGGAGCTTCGTCTTCCCGCGCCAGTAGAACGCCTCGGGGATGAGCCGCTTGTCGGGCGCCGAGCGGATCGCGGTGTTGAACTGGAGGATCGCCTCCTCGAGCTTGACCGTGTTCGTGACGGTCGGGGGCGACTCCTTGCGGCCCTTCGCGTAGTGGCCGCACCAGCCCTCGGGGTCGGCGGTCGCGAGGTCCGAGAGGCGCTGGGCGATCTCGAGGTTCGGGGCCTTCCGCTGCTCGAGGAGGCGCACCTTCTCGAGGAGGACGATCGGGTCGCTCTGGCCGGACGCGTTCTTGACCTGGTCCGCCTGCTCGAGCGACGCCGCCGCGTCCTCGAGCGTCTTCGTCGCCTCGATCTTCTTGCCGGTGCGCTTCAGCTGGTCCGCGAGGCGCCGCTTGGCGCGAGCCGTCGCGACGAGGATGTCGACGCGCGCCGCGAGCTTCTTCTTCTGCTCCTCGTTGAGCGTCGCCTCCTTCGAGTCCTCGCCGAGGGAGTTGATCGCGGCGGTCGGGTCGGCGCAGTCGCGCGAGCGCTTGATGCGCCGGTCGGCCTCCTCGTCGAGGAGGATCGCCTCGAGCTTCTCATCGCAGTCCTTGAGCCGGGCGACCGCGCGCTCGTTGTCCTTCTGGTCGTTGAGGACGTTCTGGTAGAAGCCGCGCGCCGCCTTCCACTCCTTCTTGTCGTGCGCCGCGTCGCCCTTCGCGAGGTTGTCGTCGATCCGGTGGCTGCGGATGAGCCACCACGCGACGCCGCCGCCGATCAAGACGACGAAGAGGAGCGCGCCGAGGATCGCCGCGATCTTCCCCATCGGGAGCGGCTCGCGGTCGCGGTTCTGCTCGCGGACGTCGGGCCGCCGCGACTTGGACCTGGACTTGGACTTCGAGCCCTTCTTGTCCGCCCGCGTCTCGGCCGGCTTGTCGTCGTCTTCGTCCTCGTCGTCGTCCGCCGGGGAGTCGGAGTCGTGCGCGTCGGTCGAGGGCTTGGGCGCGTCGTCCTCGACGAGGCCGAGAGGCCCCGAGCCGCTCCCGACCGGGGCCTCGGCGAACCCGCCGGAGGACGGCGCCGAGCCGAAGCCGCTCGGCTCCGGAGCGCCGAAGCCGCTCGGAGCGGGAGCTCCGAAGCCGCTCGGCGCCGGGGCCCCGAAGCCGCTCGGTGCGCCGAAGCCGCTCTGCTGCACGGGCGGCGCCCCGAAGGGGCCCGTCGCCGGCGGCGGGAACGCGCCCGGCTGCATGGCCATGGTCGGCGGGTCTTCGAACCCGCCGCCGCCCCCGCCCATGACGGGCGGCTGGGGCGCGCCGAAGAAGGCGGGCGGACCCGGCTCGCTCGGCTTGACGGCGCCGTAGCGGCTCCCGTCGGGCGGACCGGCCGCCGGCCACGCCGACGGTGGGCCCGCCGCCGAAGGCGCACCGAATCCACCGCCGCTCGACGGCTGGAACGAGAGCTCGTCCTGCGAGAGCTCGCTCCGGATCGGGCCGCTCGCGCCGGGCTTGTTGATGAACGGGTCGAGCTCGTCTTGCGACGCGTCGAGCCGCATCGGCGCGGGCGCGCCGCCCGCGCCGAACGGCGGCGGCGGCCGCATGCCCCCGAACCGGGAGTCGTTCGGGTCCGCTCCCCCCATCGGTATCGACGGTGATAGCGGCATGACGGGCGGCCCGGCGCCCGGCGCGAGGACGCGCGCGCTCGCGAAGGGGTCGTCGTTCGCGCCGAGACCGACGACGCCGCGGAACGTCGCCGCCTCGGAGTCGAGGGTCACCGCCTCGCTGCCGGGGCGCGGGCGCGAGAACGCTCCGATCGGGGGCTTGGACGCGGCGGACGGCAGGGTGGCCGCGATCGCGGGCGAAGCGCCGCTCGAGGCGGCGCCGTCCTCGGAGGCGGGAGAGAGCCCGCCGCCGCACCGGGGGCACTTCATCGCGCCCGCGGGGAGACGCGTCTTGTCCTGCGGGGCGCCGCACCGCTGGCAGGTGACCACCTGCTCGCGGATGAACCGGATCGCGTCCTCGACCTTGGCGCGGTCGACGAAGCCCTGCTTCACGAGGAGCGGGCCGAGCCGCGTCTTCTGCTGGAGCTGGAGGTTGCGAGCCTCGCGGGCCCTCTCGACCGTGAGCGCGTTCCGCGAGATCAGGATCCGGGCGAGGAGCTCGTCCTTCTTGAGCGTGTTCGCGTCGAGGGCCTGGCCGGGCGCGGCGGGGCGCGGGGGCGGCATGGGCGCCGGGGGCGCG
>CAZYLP010000108.1:0-14803 GCA_964648345.1 uncultured Planctomycetota bacterium | reverse complement strand
TCGCCGAGCTCATGAAGGACGAGGGCACCGTGGTCGCGAGCGACGCCGACGGCTCGCGCCTCGATCGCGTGCGCGAGAACGTGGCGCGCCTCGGTCTCCGGTCGGTCTCCATCAGCGAAGGGGATATCCCCGTCGCTGCGGGGGCCGTGTTCGACGCGGTCCTCGTGGACGTGCCCTGCTCGAACTCGGGCGTGCTCCGCCGGCGCGTCGAGGTCCGCACGCGCATCGACGCCCTGGAGCGCGCGCCGCTCCTCGAGACGCAGCGGGGCCTCCTCCGCCGCGCGCGAGCGCTCCTCGCGCCGGGGGGCGTCCTCGTCTACTCCACGTGCTCGATCGACGAGGACGAGAACGAGGGGCAGGTCCGCGCGCTCCTCGCCGCGGAGCCCGAGCTCCGCCTCGAGCGCGAGCGCGCGACGCTCCCGCGGCGTCACGCGGGTGACGGGGGCTACGTGGCCGCGATCGTTTCCCCCTCAAAGTTTTGACCAAATCCGGACAACCCGGGTAGGATTCGGGCCGGGGATTGGTCGGACGTGACCTCGTCGATTCGGCTGCTCATGCCGGTCGTGGAGACGGCACCGCGCGCACTCGGCGCTTACGCGCCGCGCCAGGGCACCATCGCAGACGCGGTCTCTCTCCTCGCCCGCGACGCCGCGGCCGACCTCGCGAAGAAGATCATCGCCGACTCGGGCGCCGAGCTCGAGCTCCAGGCCGTGGTCATCAAGCTCGAGCCCGACACCCTCGAGCGCCCCTTCGCGAGCGCCCAGGTCCTCATCGAGGTCATCCGCGTGACGACGCGGCAGACCATCTACACCCGCAAGGTGGAGAGCGAGGTCCGCCGCCTCCTCCAGCCGCCCGTGGGCATGGACGACCCGAAGTTCCCGCGCACCGCGCTCGGCCGCGCGACGATCTCGTGCCTCCGCTCGCTGTTCACCGCCGTCGCGGATACGTTCGGGACCGGCTGACCGGGGCCTACGCGGCCTCCTTGTCGTCGTCGAGCTCCTTCGCGGCCTCCTCGGCGAGCTCCTCGACGTTCTTCTCGCGCTTGAACTCGTCGAGCTGCTCGCCGTAGCGGCGCGCGGCTGACTTCGAGCCCTCGCCTTCGTTCTCGTCGAGCTTCTCGTCGAGCTTCTCGTCGTCCTTCGGGCCGTTCGGGTCCGGGATCTGGTCTCGATCGCGCATGGTGCGACCTCCGTCCCCGGAGCGGTGCAGGGCGTGTGCCTCGCGGGGCGGCGCGGAACGTCCGGCGCGCGGGCACGCGGGTGTGTTGCGTCCGCACGCTCCCGGCTTACATTGAGCCCCCCGGAGGCGCCCCTTGGACACACGCGCACGCGTCGCGAACCTCTCCCCGAAGCCCGACGCGATCCCGGGCGAGCACGACATCGCCCGCTACGAGGACGGCGACCTCTGGCTGATCGACGGCGAGATCCGCCGCTGGGGCGGGAAGACCGTCCCGGTCGAGTCGCCCGTCTGCGTGCGGCAGCCGGATGGGTCCGTCAAGCGGCGCGTGATCGGCGCCTACGCCGACCTCGGCGCCGACGAGGCGACCGCCGCCGTCGACGCCGCGGCGCGCGCCTACGCAGGCGGCCGCGGCGAGTGGCCGACCATGTCCGTCGCGCGGCGCCTCGAGCGGCTCCGCGTGTTCATCGAGAAGATGCGCGCGAAGCGCGAGATCGTCGTCAAGCTCCTCATGTGGGAGATCGGGAAGTCGCTCGAGGACTCGCAGAAGGAGTTCGACCGCACCGTCGAGTACATCCACGACACGGTCGAGGCCCTCAAGGAGCAGGACCGGCAGAACAGCCGCTTCGCGATCGACAAGGGCGTCATCGCGCAGATCCGCCGCGCGCCGCTCGGCGTCTGCCTCTGCATGGGGCCGTTCAACTACCCGCTCAACGAGGCCTACACGACGCTCATACCCGCGCTCGCGATGGGCAACACCGCCGTCGTCAAGCTCCCGCGCTTCGGCATGCTCTCGAACCTGCCGCTCCTCGAGGCGTTCCGCGACTCCTTCCCGAAGGGCGTCGTGAACATCCTGAACGGCGACGGCCGGACGCTCGTGAGCCCGATCATGAAGTCCGGGAAGGTGGACGTCCTCGCCTTCATCGGGAGCGCGAAGACGGGCGACGTGATCAAGAGCCAGCACCCCTTCCCGCACCGGCTCCGCTCGATCATGGGGCTCAACGCGAAGAACCCGGCGATCGTGCTCGAGGACGCGGACCTCGACCTCGCCGTGAAGGAGTGCGTGAAGGGAGCGCTCAGCTTCAACGGCCAGCGCTGCACCGGCCTCAAGCTCCTCATGGTCCACCAGAAGGTCGCGGAGAAGTTCGTCGCGAAGCTCTCGGAGGCGGTCGAGAAGCTCTCCTTCGGCATGCCGTGGGAGAAGGTCATGCTCACGCCCCTCCCCGAGCCCGGGAAGGTCGAGTACCTCGCCGGGCTCGTGGACGACGCGAAGCGGAAGGGCGCGCGCGTCGTGAACCCGTCGGGCGGCGCGACCTCGGGGACGTTCTACTTCCCCGCGGTCGTCTACCCCGTGAAGCCCGACATGGAGCTCTACCAGGTCGAGCAGTTCGGGCCCGTCGTCCCGGTTTCGGTCTTCTCGTCCATCGAGGAGATCTACGACCACGTGACCCAGAGCACGTTCGGCCAGCAGGCGAGCGTCTTCGGGAAGGACCCGAAGGTGCTCGGCCCGCTCATCGACGTGCTCGCGAACCAGGTCTGCCGCATCAACCTGAACGCCCAGTGCCAGCGAGGGCCGGACTCGTTCCCCTTCACGGGCCGCAAGGACTCCGCCGAGGGGACGCTCTCGGTCTCGGACGCGCTCCGGTGCTTCTCGATCCGCTCCATGGTCGCGACGAACTACGACGAGACGGGGAAGCAGGTCCTCTACGACCTCGTCACGATGCGCAGCTCTCACTTCCTGCGGACGGACTTCCTCTTCTAGAAATCGCGCCCTTCGCTCGCGGCGCTCGCGGGGCGCGATTTCACCAGCACCATTCGCGGGGGGGCTTCGCCCCCCCGCGGTCCCCCCCCTTGGCGGGGGGCTGCGCCCCCCGGACCCCCCGCCGGGCGACAGGCTTCTAGCGCCCTGAGCGGCCGAGGACGCGAAGGAAGCCGCGGCAGCTTCCGAGGAAGTCCGCGACGCGGTCGTGGACCCAGTCGCCGATCCGTCCCCAGAAGCTCGGGCGGTAGGGCTTCTCGATCGGCTCGGGGCGAGGCTTCGGCTTCTCCGGCTTGTCGGGCTTCGGCGCCGGAGGCGGCTGAAGGCCCGGGTCCTTCGCGGGCGCCGCGAAGGTCGTCCCCGGCATGCCGTCGTTCACGGCCGGCCAGCCGTTCTCCCAGCGCACGCGGTCCACGAGCGCGAGGCGCGCCCCCTCCGCCTGGGTGCCCGCGTACGCGTGGTAGACGATGAACGTGTTGCCCTCGGGGTCGGTCACGATCGAGTTGTGGCCCGTGCCCGTGAAGCCGTTCCCCTGATGGAGGATCGGGCCGTTCGGGTGCTTCTCGAAGGGGCCCATGGGCGACGTGCTCCGCGCGACGCCGACCGAGTAGCCCGGGTTGTTGAACATGTTCCCGCTGTAGAACAGGTAGTAGTAGCCGTCCCTCTTCACGACCGCGGGCCCTTCGACGCACGTGGACTCCCAGGGCTGGTCGTTCTGGAGGAGCGCGACGGGCTCTCCCTGGAGAGAGAGGCCGTCGGGCGCGAGCTTCTGGACCCAGATCCGGCTCGGCTCGCCCACGTCGTTCCCGTCCGACTTCCAGTAGAGGTAGCGCGTGCCGTCCGAGTCCTCGAAGAACGTGGGGTCGATCATGCCCACGTGATCGTTGCGGACGAGCGGTCCGCCGAGGTCCGTGTACGGCCCGGTCGGCGCGGGCGCGGACGCGGCGCCGATGCAGAGGCGCCCCGAGGCATCGCGCGCGGTGTAGTAGCAGACGTACCGATCGCCGACCTTGTGGAGCTCGGGGGCCCAGTAGTCGATGACCGCCCAGCCGGGCCGGCTCGCCTGCGGGAAGACGTGCCCGGCGTCGGTCCAGTTCCTCAGGTCCTTCGACGTCCGGATCGGGAAGCCGTTCGCGTCCCAGCCCGAGGTCGTGACCATGTAATAGGTGTCGCCCACCCGCATGACTCCGGGGTCGGCTGCGTCGACCGCCGTCACCGGGTTCGTGAGCTGCTCCTGGGCCGCCGCGAGCGCGGGGATGGCGATGAGGAGCGAGACCGAGAGTGCGTAGGTCCGCATGCTGGTTGATCCCTCTTCTGCGCCGGGCCTCGTGTGCAACGTGGAGACCGCGAGGGACTTCGTTGCAGGTTCAGGACTTAGCCCCGGAAAGGATGTCGGTGGCCGGGCGGTCGGTCTCAGATGTCGGACCCATCGACGAGAGTGCAGATGTCAGAGGAGCCCGCTGCCGCCATGTCCACGCGTCCCGAGCCTCAATCCGACTGTTCGCTCTGCTCCGCCATCCAGACCACGGTCTCGGCCGAGCGGTCCGCGCTCGAGCGGCTCCAGGACGCGGCCGAGGTGGTCGGTTACCGGTGGAATCCGCCCGTCGAGGGTGAAGGCGTCGCGATGAACGACTGGATGGAGTTCGCCGTCCGCCGCGATGAGTACGACCGGGCTCGCTCGCGCCGGCTCCGCGCGGACAACCGCTTCTTCGACGAGTGCCCTCGCTGCCACTTCGACCTGACCTCCGCGCGCCGATCGCTCGAGGAGCAGCGATGCGAGCTCCCGTGGTTCGGAGCGGATGCGCGTCGCGAGACGGTCCGCTTCCAGCCGGGGCAGCTCGAGCCGGGTCTGCTCCGTCAGGTGGGGGCTCCGCGCGCGACCGGCTCCTGAGGGCGCCCGGCCTCGGTTGATGTAGCCTCTCCCGCCATGGCCGTGATCATCGTCCTGCTGCTCTTCGTGGCCGGGCTGTACGTGTACTGGCTGCTCGGTCCGAACCTCGGGCCGGCGCTCGAGGTGGTCCGACGGAGCCCGCATCTCCTCCTCGCCGCGGTCGCCGTCGTCTTCGGGCAGATCGCGATCGAGGCGCTCCCTCCGTCGCTGGCCGCGCCGCTCTTCACGACCAACCTCGGGATCCTGAACCTGGGCCTCTCGATCCCGTTCATCGCCTGGTTCGCCGTGGAGGTCGGCGTCAGGACGTGGCTCGTCCGCGCGATCCTCGAGGCGCGCGGCCGGAAGGTCGCGCCGACCTTCCTCGACCACGCGGTCTCGCTCTTCGCGCTGAGCGTCGTCATGTGGGTCGCGGTCCTGGGGTCGATCGTCCTGACCGGGATGGTCGCGGCCGGACTCGGCGTCGTCGCCTTCCTCGGATGGGCCCTCTTCGTCTACTGGCTCTCGACGCGCGCCGCGCCGATCCTCGCGGCTCTCGCGCTCGACCCGTCTCCTCGCGGCGCGGTGGGCCGCGGCGCCGCGCTGCTCGGCGCTCGCGCATCCGGCTGGCGCTTGACCGTCCTCGTCGAGCTCCTCGTCCTCGGCGCGCTCACGTTCGTCTACTACTGGGAGGGGTCCCGGAGCGACCTCTCGATCGCGATGCACGGCACCGTCGTGGCCGAGCTGACGACGAGGAACGCATGGCCGGACGCGATCGCCTCGGCCCTGAAGGACCGCGTGCCCGTGGCGATCTTCTACGGCTCGCGGATCTTCACCGCCTTCGCCTCGACGCTCTTCATCGTGAGCTACGTCGTCCTCGGTACGGAGGGCCTTTCCGATGCCGGTTGAAGCGCCGCGCCTCGTGACCGCGCGCCTCGTGCTCGAGGTCCCGGAGCCCACGGCCGCTCCGCGCGTCCTCGAGTACTTCGCGCGCAACAAGGAGCACCTCGCTCCCTGGGACCCGCCGCGCCCGGCCAACTTCATGACGGAGGCGTTCTGGAAGGAGCGGCTCGCTCAGAGCCGTCTCGAGCTGCTCAACGATCAGTCGGCGCGCTTCTTCGTCTTCAAGGAGGAGCGCGTCGTCGGCGCGCTCAACTTCACGAACTTCGTCCGCGGTCCCTTCCAGGCGTGCCACCTCGGCTACTCGATCGACGGGACGCTCGAGGGCACGGGCTGCATGAGCGAGGCGCTCCGCGTGGCGCTCCCGTGGGCGTTCGCGACGCTCAAGCTTCACCGGATCATGGCGAACCACATCCCCGAGAACGTCCGCAGCGCGAAGCTCCTGAAGAAGCTCGGATTCGCGGTCGAGGGGTACGCGCGCGACTACCTGTTCATCGACGGCGCCTGGCGGGACCACGTGCTCACGGCGCTCACGAACCACGAGATGAAACGGCCCTAGAGGAAGTGACCGCACCGGTCACTCGACAAGTCCCCGAGCCCCAACCGAGCCGGATCGAAGGTGCCTGGTCGCCATCCGAGCGGCATGCTCCGTGCACGCAGGGCACCGACGAGGGTGAAGGACCATGAGATTCCTGGTGTTGCTGGGGCTAGCCCTGGTGGTCGGAACGTCGGGATGCGTCTGCACCCGTCAGGCCATCGACACCGTCGGACACTCCTCCAGCAAGGAGATGGGCCCGGCGGGCGATGTCGCGAAGGGCGTGGCGCTCGTCGCCGTGGTGCCCTTCACGCTCGTCGTGGACGCGGTCGTGTTCCCGCTCGACGTCGTCTCGGTGCTCGGCACCGGCGGCCACGGACGGCCGGTCCTCGAGAAGCACTGACGGCCTCGGTCACCGGAGCGCGTAGAGGAAGACCTCGTTCTCGACGGCGAGGCCGAGCGTCGAGCCGTCGGGCGAGAGCGCGAACGCACGACGACCGAGAGGCGACCGGTCCTGCGCCCGGCGCGGAGGAACGATCGTGCGGAGGAGTCGTCCGTCGGGACTCGCGATCTGAACAGAACCGTCGCGCTTGAGCCACGCGATCACGTCGCCCTCATCATCGAGCGCGATCATGGGCGACGACGGAACCTCGGCCGGGATCGTCGCGACGAGCGCGTTCGCGAAGACCGACCGGACCTCGATGCGGTCTTCGTAGCCGCGGGCGACGAGCCCTCGTCCGCGCGCGAGGGCCGGCCACCCGCACGCATTCTCGTGCTTCGAGTGGGTGCGCCGCGCTCCCGTCGTCGTGTCCCAGACGGTCGTCCAGTCGCCGTGCGCGGTGACGACGAGCCGATCCGACCCGACGAATGCGACCGCGCCCCCCGCCTCGCCATCGGAGAGGAACCGGACGAACCGTCCATCGGTCCGCCGGAGCTCGGTGATCCAGTTGCCGCTGATCGCGAGGAGGCTCCCATCCGCCGAGGCCGTGATGTCCTGGATCTGCCTCGGGGGAGTGCTCCGGACGAGGTGCTGGTCCGCGAGACTCCAAGAGCGAACGATCCCCTCGTCTTTGCCGCCGGTCACGACGAGCGCGCCGGCGAACGTCCCGCAGATCACACCTCGCTCGTGGCCGGGGAGGATGCCGAGATGAGCCCCGTCCCTGGACCAGAGGTGAGCCTCTCGGTCCTCACCGCCGGTCAGGACCGTGCGGCCGTCCGCCGAGAACGCGACGCACCACACCTCGGCCTTGTGAGCGCGAAGGACCACCGGCACTGCGAGGCGGTGCGCCTCGTAGGCGAGGACAGTCGCGCCCGCGAGGAGGCTCGAGCTCGCGATCGCGGCGAAGGCCTTGAGGAGTCGTCGTTTCACGGAAGCGCTTCGTCCATCTTCACCCTCATCCACGCCCCGGGTTCCGGCGCGGATCCCTGAAAGATCTCCCCGCCCCCTCCTTTCTCGCCCATCGAGACAGGAGGCGTCCGCATGTTCCGCTGGTTCAAGGCCGAGCCCTCGGAGTTCGTCATCCACCAGGCGCGCGGGCGGACGAAGCGCGCCGGCACGGGGCTCTCGTTCTTCTACTTCACGCCCACCGCAAGCATCTCGCTCGTGCCCGCGACGACGCTCGACTCGAGCTTCGTCTTCAACGAGGTGACCCGCAACCACCAGCAGATCACCGTCCAGGGCGCGCTCACTTACCGGATCAAGGACCCGAAGAAGGTCGCCGAGCTCCTCGACTTCACGGTCAAGG
Organism: uncultured Planctomycetota bacterium; assembly: GCA_964648345.1. Lineage (GTDB taxonomy): Bacteria > Planctomycetota > J058 > J058 > JACQDU01 > CAZYLP01. The sequence goes on along the minus strand of CAZYLP010000108.1, from coordinate 6,821 downwards.
CGCCGACGCACGCCTACCGCACGAAGGACCCGGAGAAGCTCGCGCAGCGGATCCTCGCCGCCGTCCAGAAGCGCACGCAGGCGGCGGTCCGCGAGCTCTCGCTCGAGCAGGCCGTCCTCAAGGGCGAGGCGCTCGCGCGCGAGGTGCTGGTCATGTCCGCGGATGATGCGGAGCTCGCCACCTGCGGGCTCGAGATCCTCTCGGTGCACTTCACGTCCGTGCGGCCGACGCCCGAGATGGCGAAGGCCCTCGAGGCCGAGCAGCGCGAGGCGCTCCAGAAGAAGGCTGACGAGGCGATCTACGCTCGCCGCGCCGCGGCCGTCGAGCAGGAGCGCAAGATCAAGGAGAACGAGCTCGCGACCGAGGTCGCCCTCGAGGAGCAGAAGCGGGACCTGATCGAGCTCCAGGCCGAGAACGCCGAGAAGGAGGCGACCTTCCGCGCGAAGGCCATGGAGATCGAGCTCGCGCCCTACAAGAACACGGACCCGAAGACGCTCATGGCGCTCGCCTTCAAGAACATCGGCGCCAACGCGCAGAAGATCGGCAACCTCACGCTCACGCCGGACCTCCTCGCCGCCTTCATGAAGGGTTGAGTGGTTCATGTTCCTCGGGAAGGTCGTCGTCGTCACGAAGAAGACCGCACTCGAGGAGCTCGTCGAGCGCTTCTGCACGCGCGCTCAGGCCGCGTTCTACCTCGAGCACGCGGGGCTCTCGATCGCGGAGTACGACGCGGCCCACGACGCTTACAAGGCCGCGCTCGACCTCCTCGAGAGCGAGCTGCCCCGCGAGCTCAAGCACCAGACGATCGAGCGCGGCTTCCTCCCTACCTTCCGGTTCGGCGAGCACGACATCGTCGTGACGCTCGGGCCCGACGGGCTCGTCGTGAACACGGCGAAGTACCTGGACCGCCAGCCGATCGTCGCCTGCAACCCCGACCCCGCGCGCGTGGACGGGATCCTGTGCACGCACCCCGTGCGCGGGGTCGGGGCGAAGATTCGCGAGGTCGTCGCGAAGAAGCGGCGCGTGCGCGAGGTCTCGATGGCGCGCGCGACGCTCCAGGACGGGCAGACGCTCGATGCGTTCAACGACCTGTTCATCGGCGTCGCGACGCACGTGTCGGCTCGCTACAAGATCACGGCCGGCGGCCGCAGCGAGCGCCACAGCTCGAGCGGGATCCTCGTCGGCACGGGCGCGGGCTCGACGGGCTGGATGAGCTCGGTGCTGAACGGCGCGTTCGCCGTCGCGCGCGCGTTCGGCGTCGAGCCGAGCGGCTCCCAGGCTCGCGCGTGGGAGGACCCGAACCTGGTGTTCGCGGTGCGCGAGCCCTTCGTGAGCCGCACGTCGGCCGCGCAGGTCGTCTACGGCACGATCGGCCCCGGAGAGACCATGACCGTCGAGTCGCAGATGCCCGAGGGCGGCGTGATCTTCTCGGACGGCGTCGAGAAGGACTACCTCTCGTTCAACTCGGGCGCGGTCGCTTCGATCGGGCTCTCGCCGCGGAAGGCGCACCTCGTCGTGTAGCCCCCGGTCAGCGTTCGAGGAGTCGGAGGAGCTTCTCGTAGGTCGAGCGCCTCACCGCCGGCCCGTGGCCCGTGCAGAGAGTGCGGGTCGGCGGCAGCTTCTCGAGGAACAGCTTCGCGTTCCGGTGCGAGGTCTCGACGTCGATCGAGAAGCCCTTCGCGGCGAGCCTGAGGTACTCGATGCTCCTGAGCGGCGGCGGCCCGGACAGGATCGTGTCGCCCGAGAACAGCGTCTGCGAGGGTCCGTGGTGGAGGAGCGCGGAGCCCTCGGTGTGGCCCGGGATCCCGGTCACCTCGAAGCCGTGCTTCCACCCGCCCTCCCCGAGCGTCTCGTCCACGGGGCAGACCGCGGGCCAGCGGTCCTCGAACCAGCAGAGGACCTCCTCGTAGAAGCGCCCGATCCGGCGGGCGAGGGGCGCGGGCTTGGTCTTCCCCGCGAGGATGTCGGCGTCCGCCTCGTGGCAGATCACCGGGCAACGGAAGCGCGCGCGGAGCCAGGCCGCGTTCCCGGCGTGGTCGCTGTGCCGGTGCGTCAGGATCACGCCGTCGAGGTCGCCGGGCCGGCGGACCCCGGCGCGCCACAACTCGACGAGGAGGGCGGGCCGCTCGACGGGGTGCCCCGTGTCGACGATGAAGCGCCCGGAGCCGCTCTCGAACAACCAGACGTTCGAAATGCGTACATTCGTTGCAAGCCAGAGATTACGGGCGATGCGGAGCATTCGACCCCAGAGTCTGGCGCCTCCGATGTTTACGAGCCAGCACCATCCTGCTAACCTCTTCGGGCTTTCGGAGGCGAACGATGCAGGAGTGGTACGTCCACGATGCCGGCAAGACGACCGGCCCCTTCACGACCGATGTCCTGAAGGAGTCGATCAAGGCGAACAAGTTCGGCGCTGACGCGACCTTCTGCGTGACCGGGACGACGACGTTCCGGTCGATCGCCGAGTTCCCCGAGCTGAAGCCGGCGGCGCCGACCACGCTCGCGCGCATCGATGCGGGGGGCGCTGCCGGTGAAGCCTGCGCCACCAAGAAGGCGTGCTGCGCCTGCCCGGTCGCGCGCGTCCTCGTGAAGCTGCTCATCCTCGCCACGATCGTCGGTGGCGGAGTGGTGGCGGCGAAGAAGCTCGGCTTCTGCTGCAAGAAGCCCAGCCCCGTGATCAAGCCGCTCTGATCACTCGACCCAGATGGGGCTGGTGACGGCTCCCATCGCGTACGCCTGGTCGTGAACCGCCATGTTCATCCAGCGGCTCACGGCCGGCGGGATCTCGAGCCGGGGGTAGTTCGTCGAGCCCTGCGCGGAGACGCGCACCCCGGCCTGCTGCCCGTAGATCAGGAGCCACGCCAGCGTCGGCACTCCCGAGTTGAGCGCCGTCGTGATCTTCTGGCCGAGGCTCCCGAGGATCCCGAGGCCGATGATCTGCTGGAGCCACGGCGCGCTCTGGACCCCTAGGATCAGGTCCTTCAGGAGCTTCGTGTTCGGCAGCGTCGTGTCGAGCGGCTCGAGGACGTTCACGCGGTACCACGACTTCGCGCCCGGCGTGTCCGTGTAGGTGACGGTGAAGTCGGTCGAGGTCACGTTCCACTCCTGGACGGTGACGCCGTTCTTCACGAGCTGGACCTTGCCGTTCAGGTCGTCCTTCACGCGGATCTTGAAGGTGACCGGCTGACCGATCGGGATCGAGTCCCCGATCATGGCGTGGAAGTTCCCCTTGTTGCCCGGGTCGGCCATGAACTCGACCGCGGGCGCATCGGGCGCGCGCTGGACGATCGTCCGGCCCTTGCGGACGCCCTCGAGGATCGCGTCCTTCGTGGGCTTCTCGGCGAAGACGGTCGTCGTCGGCCAGCCGGGGAGGAACAGGTAGTGCGTGTCGCCGCCTCCGATCGCGGAGATGTGATGCCCCGACGAGAGGTAAGCCTCGTAGAGCTTGAGGCGCTGCCAGTTCTGGCCGCCTCCCGTCGCGGCGAGCGCCTGCCTGGCCTCGGGCGGTGTCGAGGGCGCGCCCGGGACGTCGAGGCCCTTCGCCTGGGCCCAGGCCTGGAGGTCCGCGAGCGTCGAGTCGGCCGCGGAGCCGAGGGCCCACTGCTGGTTCCAGACCTCGATGCCCTGGAAGCGCTCGATGGGCCAGAACCACGGGTTCTTCGCGTCGATCGGGTGGTTGATCACGAAGACGCCGCCCATCGCCGTCACGTCGTCGATCGTCTGCTGGATCTTCTTGACGCAGGGCCCGGGGCCCTGGCTCGTGTCCTGTTCGTGGAAGATCGGATCGCGCGTGAGGCCGTGAGCGCCCGCGTGGCCGGGGCCGCCCCACTCCTCACCGGGGATCAGGACGAGCTTCGTCGTCGCGTTCGTGAACTGGGGGTCGGTGAGGCAGGTCGCCTGCCGGTGGTCGGAGAGCGAGATGAAGTCGAGGCCGTTCGCCTCGGCGGCGCGGATCACGCCGGTGATGTCGTCGCCCCAGGTCGCGTCTCCCGAGTGCGTCGAGTGGACGTGGAAGTCGCCCTTGAGCCAGACGCCCTGACGCGGAGCGGGAGGCGCGGCCGGCGCCGTCGTGACGGGCGCGGTCGTCGTGCCGGAGCCCACGGGCGCGGAGCGCGATGTCGAAGGCGCGATCGTCGAGGCGCTGCCGCTCCTCGACCCCGAGGAGCCGGATCCGCACGCGGCGGTCGCCACCAGCGCCCCGAGGAGCGCGGTTCTTCCTAGACCCCGGACCATGACTCGACTCTCTCTCCGCGCGCTTCCAGCACACGTCTCGTGCCGGGATTGTCGCGACGCCCGAAGCGCCCATCGCGCACGGTCTCTGGCGCGAGCGTGCGCCAAGCGCACGGCCCCTGGGTGCGACTCGATGCAGCAGTCACCCGGAACCGGGTGGGGCGTCTATCCCTCGGATGTTCCGTGGAGGTGGCCGCGGACGCCTCGCTTCGCGCGGGCGACGAGCGTCCGCCGGAGGAGGAGCAGCACCACGAAGGCGAGCGCGACGCCGGGTCCGGCGAGGTAGACGGCCGTCGTCGCGCGGAGTCCCGGCCACGTTCGCTCGGCGAGGCGAGCGAGGACCGCGGCGGCGACGAGGCCGACGAGGAGAGCGACGATCCAGGCCTGGAGTCTCCGGACCGGGCTCATGCCGCGCGGAGGCCCCAGTAGACGCGCTTCGCGGCGCGGTAGAGCGGCGAGTCGTCGCGGAGCGCGCCGCGCACGGCCTTCTTCGAGCGCTCCTCGAAGTGGTGGCGGATGTAGTCGAGGGGCGCGCGGCGGCGATAGCTCTTGAAGTACGCGTCGGGGCACTCGCGGCTCGCGGCGAGCTGCTCCGCGGGGATCTCGTGGCTCAGCCCCCAGCTCCCGAAGTACGCGCCGCCCCTCACCCAGGGGTCGGTCACGAGGAGCGGGCCGTCGTCGTGAACCACGAGTGTCGCGTTTCCGATCGTGTCGAAACCGAGCTCCATGGCGCCCTCTGCACGGAGCGCGTTCGCAAACGCGGGCGCATCCTTGAACCGGTCCGATCTCCGGGGAGACTGCTCCGCGCTGGAGGTCGTCCCCGTTTGTCCTTGATCGCTCTCGCCACGATCCGCGCCGCGCTGGTCGCGCTCGCTCTCAACTCTCCGAGCTCGCCCGCGCCTTCTTGCTGCGCTCCGGTCCCCGGCACTCCTGCCGCCGGCTTCGGCACGACCTTCCCGCTGGGGGGCCGCTGAAAAAGAAGGAAGCCCCCTCGGTGGACCAACCACCGAGGGGGCTTCCGAGCATCGGGCTGGGGATCGAATGCCCCCGTGCTGGACACGAGGGCGACGCTCCTCCCTTTAGCGAAGAGGTTGCCAACGAGGCTTCTCACGGTCCGGCCGTGACTTGAGGGCCGGGCGACCCCGGAGTGACGTCGCCGGTTTTTGCCGTTTCGTCAAGTCGTCCGGCGGAGTGACGTGTTGCGCTCATCGGGGGGGCGCCGTACCGTCAGGGGCATGAAGCTCAAGGTCACGCACGTCGAGGGCTCGAAGAAGGGCTCGATCGACAACTTCGACGCGCCCGTCGTCACGGTCGGGCGCGACCCCTCGAACACGCTCGTCTTCGATGCCGTGAAGGACGACCGCGTCTCGACGAAGCATGCGGCTCTCTCCGAGCAGGGAGGGGCCGTGATCGTCACGGACCTCGGGAGCCGGAACGGCACCTTCGTGAACGGCCAGCGGATCTCGGGCCCGACGCCCGTCGCCTCGGGCGGCCTCGTCCAGTTCGGCGAGAACGGCCCCATGATCATGGTCGCGTTCGAGTCGTCGGCCCCCGCGCCCGCGCCCGCGGCGCCCGTCAAGAAGGGCGGCGGAGGAGCGTGCCTCGTGCTCCTCCTCCTCGCGGTGCTCGTGCTGGGCGGAGGCGGAGTCGGCGGCTGGTTCCTGTTCCTCCGCGGCCCCAAGGATCCGTGGGCTCACTACGGCCCGGGTTCGGTCTTCGTCACGTCCAGCGAGTCGCGCATGGAGAAGCCCGTCGTCGCGGAGACGAAGATCGAGGCGAAACACACGATATCCTCGAAGACCCCCGAAGCGGTGAAGCTCAAGGTCGAGATCACGGTGGGCTCGAACACGAGCACGAACGAGGTCGAGATGCCCCTTCACCCGAAGGGCGATGGTCATGCGGAGAAGCCCCTCGAGGAGCGGCACGAGTCCATCACGACTCCGGCCGGAACGTTCAGTTGCCACTACGAGAAGAGGATGAAGGACGGGGCTACGAACGAGTCCTGGAAGTCCGACGAGGTCCCCTTCCCGATCAAGGTCGTGAGCACGAGCGAGGGCCGGAAGTCGACCACGACGCTGATCAAGCTCGAGAAGAAGTAGCCCCCGGCTCGGGATCCGCCGTCAGCGCGGAGCGGTCGTCGGCGCCGCGGCCGGTGCGCCCACGCCCGGGATCACCGTCTGCCGGTAAGCCAGGAAGCGCTCCTTGTAGGTCTGGCCCGTCTGCTCCGAGGGCGGGAGCTTGGCGATGAGGCGCCGCGTCTCCTTCACGCGCTCGGCGGGGTCGGGGTGGTCCGAGAGGAACCCCTCGACGGCGCTCGTCTTGCCGGACATGGCGGCGATCTTCTCGAAGAAGCGCGTCATGCCGTTCGGGTCGTAGTCCGTCTTCACGAGGAACTCGAGGCCCTTCGTGTCGGCCTCGCTCTCCTGCCGGCGCGAGAAGTGGAGGAAGCCCGCCTTCGTGACCGCGCCGGCGACGACGTTCGCGATCGTGCCCCGGTCGCCGAGGAGGATCTGCTGGGCGATCTGGACGCCGTACATGTCGGTGAGCCGCTCGGCGCCGTGGCGCTCGGTCACGTGCGCGATCTCGTGGGC
>CAZYLP010000107.1:0-14816 GCA_964648345.1 uncultured Planctomycetota bacterium | reverse complement strand
TTGGAAAATGGTTCTCGCGACGACGCCGCTCGTCCGATTGGTCTCGATTTCACCTAATGGCAGCCCCACCATAGTTTTGACGCGATGTGGCGATGTCGTGTCCTGACTTGCTACTCTACGCGCTCAGGAGCCATGGCCTCCATGCGGACCATCAAGCGCTACTCGAATCGGAAGCTCTACGACACCGAGGACAAGCGCTACATCACACTCGAGCAGATCGCCGCGCTCGTGCGGGAGAACCAGGACATCAAGGTCGTCGACAACCAGACGGGCGAGGACCTCACCACGGTGACGCTCTCGCAGATCCTCCTCGAGCAGGAGAAGCGCAAGGAGACGTCGCTTCCGAAGTCGTTCTTCACGAACCTGATCCAGCGCAGCACCACGCAGGTGATGGACTTCACGAAGAAGAACGTCCTCTCCTGGTTCGACTCGAGCTTCGGCTCCGAGCAGGAGGTCGAGGCGAACATCGACAAGGCGGTCCAGTCGGGCGAGGTCTCGCAGGACGAGGCGAAGAAGCTCAAGGACGAGATCCGCAGCCGCACGGCGTCCTTCAAGAAGAAGATGGACGAGATGATCGAGCGGCGCGTCCAGGACGTGCTCGAGCGGCTCAATATCCCGACCAAGACCGACATGGCGAAGCTGAACGACCGCCTCGACGAGATCACCAAGAAGTTCGAGACGCTCCTCAACAAGGACCAGGTCGGCCAGAACAAGGGCCCGTAAGAGTCCTGCCGTGTCGGGGAGCGACGGCACGAGCGCGGGCGGTCAGGTCCAGCGCTTCGGCGACGTCGCGCTGAGGCAGAAGTTCATCACCAAGGAGCAGCTCGACGCCGCCATCGAGCGGCAGGCCGAGATCAAGCTCCCGATCGGCGAGGTCCTCGTCGAGATGGGCTTCGTCACCCCGTCGCAGGTGGCGGCGATCCTCAAGTACCAGCGCGCCCTCTACGCGCTCTCCGAGAAGGAGGCGCGCGGCGAGCAGGAGAACAAGGACCCGCTCATCGGCGAGACGCTCGGAGGTTGCCTCATCACCGAGAAGGTGGGCGCGGGCAACATGGGCCGCGCCTACAAGGCGCACCACCTGAAGCTCGACCGCGACGTCTGCGTCAAGGTCCTCCACCCGGAGCTCATGAAGGACCGGAGGACGCGCGCGCGCTTCACGCGCGAGGCGCGCTCCGCGGCGAAGCTCGAGCACGTGGGGATCGTGTCGGTCTACGACCTCGACGAGGTCGGGCCCTACACCTACATCGTCATGCAGCTCGTGGACGGGAAGTCGCTCAAGGAAGTCATCGACGAGCGCGGCCCCGTCGGCCCCAAGCGCGCGGTCTTCGTCGGGGCACGGATCGCCGAGGCGCTCGCCTGCGCGCACGCGCAGAAGATCGTCCATCGAGACGTGAAGCCCGCGAACGTCCTGGTCTCGAAGCAGGGCGCGGTCAAGCTCACCGACTTCGGCCTCGTCCGGGTCGTCGAGAAGAAGGCGGACGACGCCGGCGTCTCGAGCGTGGGCGAGCTCATCGGCACGCCGACCTACATGTCCCCGGAGCAGGCCCAGGCGATCCCCGAGATCGACGGCCGCTCCGACATCTACTCGCTCGGAGTGCTCATCTACGAGCTCGCGTGCGGCGCCGTCCCGTTCGAGGCGCGGCAGCTCGTGGCGCTCCTCAGGAAGCACATGCTCGACCCGTTCCCGAGCCTCCGTGTCCGGATGCCGGGGTGCCCCCGCGAGCTCGACGAGCTCCTCCAGCGCATGTGCAAGAAGGAGCCCTCCGAGCGCCCCGACGCGGTCGAGGCGGCGCGCCAGCTCCGCGCGCTCTACCGGAGCGCCTTCGGCGCCGAGCCACCGAGCGACATCTCGGGGCCGCCGACGGTCATGCTCCGCCCGACGCCCGCGGGTGGCGTCCCGAAGCCCGGGACCCCCGGCTTCGCGGAGCGGCCCACGGGCTTCTACGGCCAGCGCGACGTCATGGAGGCCGCCGTCGACAAGCTCGTCGGCCGCGCCCTCGCCGGGAGCTTCGCGCAGGCGGTGAAGGACGCGCGCCGCCTCCAGCCCGCGGTCGCCCGGGAGGCGCTCCGACGCATGCTCTCGGGCCTCGCGGCCGCTCACCGGGAGGCGGAGGTCGCGGCCGCGGCGGACGAGGCGCTCGACCTCGCGGGCGACGACCCGCCCACGCTCCTCGCGCTCGCCCGCTCGCACGCGGCGGGCGGCCAGGCCGCGAAGGCGGAGGCCTTGCTCGCCCGGGCGTGCGCGTCCGCCCCCGACGACGCCGACCTCGCCCTCGAGCTCGCCCAGGTGCGCGCCGGTCTCGGCCGCCGCGACGCCGCGATCGAGGTGCTCGCCGCGCTCCTCGTCCGGAAGCCGCGCGACCTCGCGCTCCTCCGGCGCGCGGCCGAGCTCCGCTGGATCGTCCTCGGCGACCAGGCGGGCGCCGCGGCCTGGTACGGGCACGCCGCCGACCTCGACCGGAGCGCGTTCGAGCCGCGTCTCCAGCAGGGCAACCTCCTCCTCGAGGCGGGCGACGCCGAGCCGGCCGCGAAGGCGCTCGAGGACGCGGTCGCCCGCCAGCCGAGCTCGGCGATCGCGCACGAGCTCCTCGGGAAGGCTCGGAAGCTGAAGGGCGACACGAGCGGCGCGGCCGCCGCGTTCCAGCGCGCGCTCGACCTCGATCCGCGGGCCGCCTCCGCGCGGCTCCTCCTCATCGAGGACGCGCGAGCCGCGCGGCGCTGGCACGACGTGAGCCGCTTCGCGACCGAGGGCCTCGGCCTGACGCCCCAGGACCGCGACCTCCAGTTCGAGCTCGCCCGCGCCCGCGAGGCCGTCGGCGACGACGAAGCCGCCCTCCGCCTCTTCCAGGGCATCGTCGCCAAGCAGCCCGGCCACGAGTCGGCGAAGGCCGCGATCGCGCGGCTCCAGCAGCGCAAGCGATAGTCACGGAACTTTCATCGAACCCCCTCAGATTCTTGTGGTTCGAACCACGAGTGATGCAGTCCTTGGGTCGCTCTTGGCGCCGATGCGACGAACGGGGGCCGATCGCCACCGACTTACGTCGCGGCAAGCTCCTTGCAGATCCACCACCAGCAGGTTCAAGGGTTGGTGGAGTTATGAGCGTAGACGACGTCCACGACGACGACGACAAGATCTCCGTGCGCTGCACGTGCGGCAAGGGCTACCGCGTCTCGAACGCGAAGGCCGGCAAGAAGATCAAGTGCAAGGCTTGCGGCGAGAAGGTGAAGGTTCCCGGCATCCGGGCGCTCTCACAGAGCTCGCGCGGCGCGATCCTCCGCTCCGTCGGCATCGACCCCGACGCGGCCGAGAAGAACTGGGAGGACGAGTCCTCCAAGACCGGCAAGGCCGGCAAGATCTGGAAGTGCTCCGAGTGCGCGGCCCAGATCGAACCCCATGAGATGAAGGGCGCGTACGTGCAGGGCGAGCTCGTCTGCTCGGTCTGCCGCGCGGGCCTCGAGGACCGGCGCGAGGCCCGCGAGGGCAAGAAGCGCGAGCTCAAGGCGAACGAGATCGCGATCCTCTCCGCGCCCAGCCCCGAGCGCGCGAAGCGGCTCGGCGTGATCTACGGCGCGCTGTTCTTCGTCGGCTTCTTCGGTCCGCTCTGGGCCGTCGCCGGCGTGCACGGAGCGATCGCCCTCCTCATCGGCGCCGTCCTCGGCGGCGCGGGCGGGTGGTTCGTCTACCACAAGCACAGCTGAGGAGCGCTAGGGCTTCTTCGACTCCGCGGCCTTCCGGGAGTGCTCGAGAGACGTCTTCTCGAGCTCCGCGGTCTTCCTCGCCCAGGCGCCCTTCTCGAGCTCGGTCGGCTTCCACATCGTGAAGTGACACGTCTGCGCCCCCGAGGGGATCGTCGTGTCGAAGCGGACCTCGAAGCCCTTCCAGGCGGCGAACTCCTTGCCGGCATCGATCATGCCCTGCACGAAGTAGCGCTGGACGCGGCAGTCGTAGGGGCCGTAGTGGTCCTGGTGGGGGCACCAGAGGATGTCGAACGTCGCCTTGTCGTCCGCGTCGATCCGCGGCGCCTCGAGCGAGGCGTAGGCGATCCGGTTGAGGACGGTCGCGTAGAAGGAGACGAACTCGGCCTCGCTCATGTCCTCGGGGATCTTGGTCCCGTCGAGGATCTGCCGGCCGATGTCCTTGCCGACCTTCTGGAGCGCCGCGAAGACGAGCTTCTGCCCCTCCTCGCCGAACTTCCCCTCGACGGACTTGAGGACCTCGATGAGCGCCATGGCCTGCATGGTCCCCCACTGCCAGAGCGTCGCGGGGTCGAAGTCGGTCGTCGCGAGGACCTCGCGGAGCTTCGAGAGGCCCTTCGCGTAGGGCTGGTTGAACTGGAAGTCCTTCCACTTGGCTTCCGGGCGGTGCTCCCAGTGCTTCATCGCTTCCTCCGAGATCGCAGGGAGAAGATTCTAACGTGGAGGAGCGTTCGGAACGCGTTCGACGCAGAGGCGCAGAGGCGCAGAGACGCAGAGGAGTGGTTGACCACCTCTCTGCGTCTCCCCGTCAGAACTCGAGCTTGTCCTCGACGCCCTCGATCGAGACCTCGAGCTTCACCTCCGCGTCGTTCGTCCAGCTCTTGAGGAGAGCGTGGAGGTGCGCGAGGGCCGCCTCGACGAGGGGCTGCTCGCCCGTCTCGAGCTCGGGGAGGCGGAGCGTGTAGAGGTGACGGGCGCCGCCCGCTTCCTTGGGCCGGCGGAGGACCTTCACCGCGAGGTCGGTGATGAGCGTCGGGAGGAGCTGCTTGTACGGACTGCCCGTCGAGACGCCGAGCGAGCCGACCATGAGGTCGAGGTCGTCGCGGCCGAAGCCGATCGTCTTGCTCCTGAGCGCGAGGAGCTGGAGCATGCGGTCGAAGTCCTGACCGAGCCGGTTCTCGACGTGAGGCCGCATCTCGCCGCGGAGCTCGAGCTGGACGCCGACGATGTTCCGGCTGTGGAGCGCGACCTTGAGCTTGGAGCTCGCGCGCTCGGAGAACCAGGGCTGGATCCAGAAGGCGTCCACCGCGACCTTGCGCGGCTTCTCGAAAGCCTCGGGGAACGTGATCTGGACGAAGTCGCCCTGCTCCGTGCGCTCGATCTCGTAGGAGCCGCTGCCGCCGGCGATGACCCCGGGCTTGAGCGGGGAGAGCGCGCCGCCCTCCTTGAGCTCGAAGGCGCCCACGACCGAGTGGAGCGCGAACTTCTGCGCCGGCGTCGGGAAGCGGAGCGCGTAGCGGTCCTTCTGCCCGGTGCACGCGATCGGGGAGGCCATGGAGCGCTTCAGGTTCGAGATCGGGATCGTGAACAGCTGGAACATCTCCGCGTTGAGGCGGAGGCTCCGCGGCCACGACGCATCGAGGTCGAGGATGACGCTGAACTGCTGCCACTGCGGCGGCGCCTTCGGGACCTTGATGTTGAAGTAGAGCTCGCGCTGAGGCGTATGGAAGAACTCGCGGATCCGCTGGAGCGGGTGCGTGAGCTCGGGGAGCGCATCCGGGTCCTCGGGCGCGCCGTAGCTCACGTCGCAGGGGACGCCCTGGGTCAGGTCGTCGACCTTCTCATCGCCGAAGACGACGCTCGCGCTCTCGAGGTGCGTCTTCAGGTTCCAGAGGACGCCGAGCGACGCGCGGTACTCGTCGAGGTGGCTCACGAAGAGCGGGAGGGTGCCGACCTCCTCGTTGCGCGGGAAGCGCGCGCGGAACGTCATGACGACGCGCGATCCCGCCTTCTGACGGAGGAGCGTGTCGATCGCCTCGAGCTTGATCGGCATCACCTTGAGGTCGGACACGGTGTGGAAGAGCGCGCCGGGCGCTCCGTCCGGCGTCACGAGGACCTCGGCGCCGCGCGGGATCACGGTCGTCTCGACGAAGCGGCCCGTGGGCTGGGCCTGGAGCAGACCGACCGACGGCATGGGCGTGAGCAGGAAGGAGAAGTATTGCTCGAAGAGTCGCCGCTGCGTCGTGAGGAGGTTCCTGAGCACCGAGGTCCGCGTCCGCGCCGTGAGGAACGCCATGGCGTCGATGAGGCGCCGCACGTCGGGGTCCTCGCGCTCGACCTGCGCCCCGGGCCGCACGCTCGTGTACGAGACGCGGAAGTTCTCGAGGGACTGCATCTCCTCGAGGTAGTCCTTGTAGAGCTCGTCGCGCGTCGAAGCCATGCCCCTCCCTACGACTCAACCGATCATCATCGGCGGGCCACCGCCGGCGATCTGCATGACACCCGTGATCTTCGTCGACGCGGCTCCCACCTCGCAGGTGCCGTCGCCCTTGTAGGTCGCCATCCCGCCCTTCACGTCGCACTTGGCGGTACCCGTGACCTTGACGTTCAGGCCCTCCCAGTTGGCGTCCGCGGTGGCCTTCGCCTTCACGTTCGTGCCGTCCATCTTCACGTCCGTGTCGGCCTTGGAGGTCACGTTCGCGCCCTTGAGGGCCACGTCGTTCGTCGCCTTGATGACGATCGCGGCTTCCGACGTGTGGCTCATGTCCTTCGCCGACTTGAGGTCGAACGTGTCCTCGCTCTCGTGGAGCGACGCCTTCGTCGACTTCTGCGTGATCGTCTCCGCCTCGACCGTGTACGTCTTGCACTTGATCGCGATGCTGTCGAACTTCTGCGTGATCGAGCTCTTGTCGGTCTCGGCGGTGCCCTTCTGGACGGTCGTGAGGATCGTCTCCCCGTCCATGTGGATGATCTGGACGATGTTCGCGTCGGCGTTCTCGACCTTGACCGTGATGCCGGTGGTCTTGTCGAGCTCGACGGTGCACACGAGCTTCGCCATGGGCTATTGCTCTTCCTTCGTCCGGAGGAGGATCTTGCCCTCCTCCATGACGAGCACCTCGGTGTCCTTCACCTTGGTCCGCTTGACCGTGAGGACGGGCTTCGCGTCCACGTAGGCGTGGCTGATCGTCGTCAGGTCGTCCGCCTTCTTGCCGAGGACGATGTGGTCTCCCTGGCCGTCCATCGGGAGGCGAGCGCCGGCGCGCCAGTCGAGCGTGCGCACGATCCGCGCCGAGCGGAACGAGAGCGCGACGAGGACCCGCTCGTTCTTGATGAGCGGGAAGTAGACGTGGCTCGTCCAGTTGAACGGCTCGTAGGGCGCGACGACGACCTTGTCCGCCCAGAGGTGGATCTTCACCTTGTACTGGTCGAGCGACGTGTCCTGGTCGGTGTAGAACTCGTACGTCTCCTCGTCGTCGGCGCCCTGGGCGCTCACGACGTTCCCCTCGACGTCCACGGGCCCCGAGGCCGTCGTGAAGCCCGGCGTCACGTAGTCGGGGAGCGGGACGTAGAGCTCCTCCTTGAGCTCCATCCGGACGCGGAGGGAGACCTTCATGCCCTGCGTCGCCGTGCCCGACTCGAGCCGCGTCGCGTCGATGGGGCTCGAGGCATCGAGGTGCACCGAGCGGCACCGGTACTTCTTCGTGGCCGTGAAGATGTTCGTGCCGAAGTCCGAGTGCGAGAAGTCGAGGAGCGCGCCCGGGAGGAAGCCCGTCGTGGGCCACTTCGAGAAGTCGAGGACGACCTCGTGCTCGCGGAGGACGAGCCGCGCCGTCTCGAGCGTCACGCGGTCCGTCACCTGCGCCGCGATCGTCGTGCGGACGAGGAAGTCGCGCCGCATGACCGTCGCCGCCTCGGCGTTCGCGATCTCGTTCGTGGCGCCCGACGCCGAGTCCGAGTTCTGCACGAACGGCTTCCAGCGCTGCGTCTCCGGGAAGTCGACCTGCCAGTTCGCGAGCTCGACGGGCTGGATCTTGCCGGGGGTGCCGTCGGCCGCCTTCGTCGAGGCGAGCTTGTACGAGTTGGCGACCGCGTCGTACGTGAGGAGGCCGTTCTGCGAGTCCACGTACCACATGAGGAAGTCGTAGAAGCTCGCGCCGTTCGGGTCCGCGCCGAGCCCGAGGAAGTGGATCGGGTGGACCGTCTGGGTCGAGTCCCAGTCGCTGCACGTGATCGTGATCTTGTCGCCCTTGTGGGCGTCGATCACGTCCTGGAGCTTCTGGTCCACGAAGAGGTCGTTCGGCCGGTGCTGCTTCCACAGCACGCGCGCCGCATCCGAGAAGCGCACGGAGTAGCGACGGTACTTCACCGGGATCGTCGTCGCCGCGCGCACGGTCTGCTCGGAGACCGACTTCTTCGTGACCCAGCCCTTGATGTCGAGGGTCTGGTTCGCGGGCGCGGGGCTGCTCGTCCCCGTGGGCGGCGAGACCTTGAGCGCGACCTGGATGAGCTTCTTCGTGTTGAACTTCGCGAAGAGCGCGTCCGCCGCGCGCATGCTCGTGATCCAGAACACCACCTCGGCGTCGAAGCCCCACGGGTGGAGCTCGACGTGGACCTGCTCCACCTGGCCCTTCGGGATCGCCGTCTCGGCGCCGTCGATCGTGAGCTTGAGGACCACGTCGAGGAACTGCTCGAAGTCGGGCCGCTGTTCAGGCATGCGGGGCGCTCCCTTCGATGGTGACGACGCTCCTCAGCGCATCCACGATGAGGAACACGGGGCGGGAGTCGTCGAGGAACGTCCCCTTCATCTGGAAACGGAGCCTGAAGGGGCTGTCCGACGCGACCTCCGAGATGTCGTCGAGGCGGACCCGCGGCTCGTAGATCGCGATGTTCTCGCGGATCTCTTCGATCAGCGTCTTCACGATCTTGTTGCGGGCCTTGTACTCGTTGTAGTCCCCGATCCCGTACCCCTCGCGCCAGAACCCGAACCCCTTCTTCGTGTTGAGGACGTAGTTGAGGTTCGCGATGACCGAGTTGATCTCGGACGTCTTCTTCCGGTCGCGCTGGAACTTGGCGAGGAGCACGGGGCCTACGCGCTCCGCCAGTAGAGGTACGCCTTGACCTTGGCGACCGCGGGCGAGTCGAAGAACGCGACGCACCCCTCGCGGAGCGCCTGGTCCCACTCGTCGCCCTGGCTGAGCTGGTAGAACTCGACCTCCGCGCCGAACTGGTGCTGGAAGGGCGGCCGCTCGATCTTCTTCGCCGGGACGCCCACGAGCGAGAGCTGGTGGACGACCGGGAGGCGCGTGCGGCTCGCGATCTTGATGCCGTCGAACGAGACCACCTCGCTCACCTTGGGCTTCTGGAGGAGCAGGTAGACCTCCTTCGCGAGGCGGACCTCCTGCGGGATCGGCGTGAGCTGGAAGGTGCCGTCCTTCTTCTCGAAGGTGAGGTACGGCGTCTTGCCCTTGCTGACGTTCAGCCGCTCGAAGAGCGGCCGCGAGATCTTCTTCAGGCACCCGCTCAGGTCGTCGTGGAGGTACGGGCTCGTGATGTCCTCCGGCGACACGTCCTGGTAGATGCAGACCTCCGCGTAGAACGTCTTGAGCGCCTCGTAGAGGTGGTACGGGTGGAACCGCACCTGCGCCCGGGTGTTCGCGATGAAGCGCTCGATCTTGTAGACGGCCTTGAGGCACGTCTTCGCGCCCATGAGGCCCTCGCCGCCGAGGTAGCTCGCGGCGATGTCCTCGCGGAGGCGCTGCTGGAAGAGCGTGATCGCCTTCGAGAGCTGCTCGACGAACCGGACGAGGAACGGCGTCGTCCCGACCTGGAGCAGCGGCGGCACGTAGTCCTCGACGAGCGACCAGGTGCCCTCGATCGACTTCTCGAAGTCGGCGAGCTTGAGCGTGTAGACCGCGTCCGGATGCGTCTGGTCGGAGCCGAGCGCGATCGTGTGGATGACGCGCTCGAGGGGCTCGCCGTCGGCCGCCTCCTGATCCGCCTGCGTCGTGGGCATCTGCCCCTTCTCGCGGGTCAGGTGGAGGTAGACGGTCACGCGCGTCGTGCCTGCCGTGTTGAGGTTGAAGCTCCGCGAGACGGCGTTCCCGGGGACGATCACGACGGCGCCGATCGGCAGCACCGCCGAGAGGTTCATGATCGACACGATCCCGTCGTTCAGGAGCGAGTCGTTCCAGCGGAGGCGGCCGATCCCCGTGAAGGGGACGCCCATGAGGCCGAAGCGCGCCGCCGTGTCGGCGACGAGCGCCTCTTCCTGTGCGAAGAAGTGGGCGGGGAGGAGCGTCTGGCCCATCTTCCAGTCGATGCGTGCCACGTTGCTCATGTCACTCGCCCTTGATGTCGTTCTTGTCGAGCTCGACCGAGATGCTCGACGGGAGGGGCTGGACCTTGGACATCTTCCAGCGCTCGCCGGGATGGGTGAAGAGGAAGTAGACGGCGATCGGGACCGTCTCCGGCTTCGCCACGTTCAGCTCGAGCGTCTTCCCCGGGTAGATGACCTCGGAGCGGAGGACGCTCGAGTCGGGCGGGTTGGCGTAGACCTTGCCGGCGATCACGTCGTAGCCATCGGTCACGTACGTCGCCTGCTCGACCTGGCGCACGACCACGTAGAACGGGCGCCCCTCGTTCGTCTCCGCGGTCGAGGAGACCTCGATCTTGATCTTGTTCGACGAGCACCCCGCGAGGACGAGCAGGAGCGCGCCGAGGACGGACGTCCACGACCGGGAGAGCATCACTTCTTGTCCTCCTTCTTGTTGTCGGAGCGGTCGAACCCTGGCACGTAAAAAACCTCCCAGGGGTCCTCGCGGAACTGGAACTTGAGGAGCGGCGCCGGGTACTCGGGCTCGCCCTGCGTGAGGTCCCAGACCCAGATCTTCTGCTCCGCGTGCCGGTCGCGGAGGAGGAGGCGGTAGAACGACCACGCCGACTCCGGCTCGTTGATCGCGCGGTACGACTTCGTGTTCGACTCCGGGACGCCGACCTGCATGCCGACGCTCGCGGTCGGGCGGCTCCACCACTCGATCGAGAGCGTCTGCCAGTAGAGCTTCTGGTTGAAGCCGAAGACCGAGCTCTTCCCGGACTGGAGGTGCGACGTGACGATCGCCGGCTTCCCGAGACGCGTCACGGGGAGCGTCTGGGGCTGGATCTCGAACTTGACGAGCCTCGGGACCGAGTCCTTGTCCCAGAGCGTCTTCGTGACGCGCGTGAGCGCGCTCACGACGTCGAACATCGCCTTGGGCTCGTCCTTGAGGCGCTCGAGGCCCTTGAGCGGCTGCCAGCCGTTCACGTCCTCGTAGCAGACCGGCGCGATGAGGTTGCGCCAGGCGACCCAGAAGAGGCCGGTCGAGGGGCGGAGCGACTCCTCGAGGAGCGCCGGCGTCGCCTCCTGGACCGCGTTCCGGTTGAAGGGGAAGCGCTCGAGGACCGGGATCGCCTGGCTCAGGACGCGGTCCTTCCACCAGCGCCTCACGAACGCCTCGATGTCCTGGACGCCGAGCTTGTTGAGCTCCTCGACCGGCTGGAGGAACGGCCGCGTCCACTCGCCCTCGATGCCGTTCTGCTTGAGCCACTCGCCGATCGTGACGAGCTTCGAGTCGCGCGTCTCGTGGAGGATCGCGAAGCTGATCCGGCCAGCGGGCGAGAGGAGCTTCTCGAACTCGAGGGGCGCGCGACGCATCTCCGTCGCCTCGGCCTTGTCCTTCGACTTGTCGGCCGGCGCCCCATCGAGGTCGGCGACGACCCCGCGGAGGATCGAGCGGTACTTGTCGATCTCGGGGTTCTGGCCGCGGTCGGTGTCCTGGAGCTTGTTGATCTTCTGGAAGTCGGCGAGCTTCAGGTACATCGTGTTGAGCTTCTCCGACTCGGACGCCTCGAAGGACGTGTTCGTGCGGATCTTCAGCAGGAAGTCCTGGAACCGCGAGGCGGGGAGGGACATCTGCGAGAAGACCGTCCGCGCCGTGTTCACGTCCTTCGCCTCGACGGACCACTCGCGGTAGAACTTCTGCCACCACTCGGCGTACTTGGTCGCGTACTCGTCGGACGCGCTCAGCACGAGGTCGTTGAGGCGCTTGCGGAGGTTCTCGTCGAGGACGACGGGGACCGTCGACGTGTCCACCCTCGCGACGTCGGCGTTCCGCTGCTGGTTGGTCCCGAGCGTGACGCCCTCCGTGACCGTCGTCATGCGGAAGATCTCGTCGAACGTCTTGAGGCGGTCGCGGACCTCGCGGTCGTAGAAGGCCTTCGTGTACTCGGCGGGGAGGACGAAGTTCCCCTTGAACGCGAAGTCGCTCGCGGTCCCGGGCTTCATGACGACGGGCCGGTCCCACGTCTTCTCGCCGACCTTCGAGAAGAAGATCTTCGAGCGCGCGTCCTCGTGCCCGGCGCAGAACTTGTCGACGGCCGTCTGGATCTTGCTGTCGCTGATCATCTGGTCCCAGTAGGTCCGCGAGACGACCGTCGGGGGCTTGGCGGCGTCGCCCTCGCGCTGCTCGTCGAAGCGGATGAGGATCGCGGGGCTCGGCTCGACCTTGTTCTTGCGGATCGAGTCGATCTGGCCGTTCAGGTCGGCGAGCGGCGCCGAGGCGCTCGGCGTCGAGTCGATGTCGAGCGACGAGCGCTTCGGGTCGAGGACGAGGTCGATCACGGCGTCGAGGTTGCGCGACTGGATCTCGAGCCAAGTCGGCATCTCGACCTCGGCGACGTACTTCTCGAAGAGCGAGAGCGGGAACTTGGGGTCGGCCCTGAGGAGGGCGAAGAGCTTCTTGCCCGTGCTCCGTCGCCTCAGCGCGTCGAAGTCGTCACGGCGGACCTTCGCGTCCTCCTTGAGCTCGGCGAGCTCGCGGGGCGTGATCATCTTGTCCGGGCCGGCGTACCGGAGGACCTGGTCCACGAACTTGACCCAGTTCGACTTCTCGGTCACTCCGCGCCAGTGCTGGGTCTGGTGCGGGATGCTCGGCGGGAGCCTGTAGGCGCCCGTGTAGGCCTCGTCCGAGAGCTCGATGTAGGACCGGATGATCCCGCGCGGGATGCGCTCCGACTGGTTGACCGTGAACGCCTGGACGAACTCGGAGATCCGCTTCTCGTCTGGGTCGCCCTGGTTGAGGATGTAGCGCCCGAGCGCGTTGTCGCTCGACGCGTAGGTGAGAGCCGTGAGGAACAGCGCGAACTCGGCGGGATTCTGGATCTGCCGGCTCTCGAGCTGGCTGTAGAGCGGATAGAGGTACCGCTCGCGGATCGTCGTCACGTAGCGGCGCTTCAGGTCCGTCGACGTGCCCCGGTAGAAGTTCGGGAGGACCCAGTTGAGGAGGCCGCTCTGCGCGCCATCCGCCTCGCGGATCTTCTCGGCGGCATCGATGACGACCTCGGCCTTGCCGGCCTCGAGGTCCGCGACCGAGCGGGCCGCCTCCTTGAGCTGCCAGCGCTCGTAGAAGAACGCGAAGGCGAAGTAGGTGAGCCCGAGGATGACGACCGCCGCCGAGAGGCGCGCGTGCCGCCGGACCTGGGCCTTCTCGAGCGCGACGTGGTGGTCGGTCCACGAGGCCGAGAAGGGGTTCGAGACCGCCGACGGGCTGCCGCCCTGATCCGACGTGAGGTAGAGGTCCTCGACCTTCGGCTCGAAGGAGAGCGGGTCCGGCTCCTTGAGGGCGCGGAGGAGCGCGCCGAGGTTCTCGAAGGTCTCGGGCGCCTTGTTGAGGAACGTGAGGACCTTGAGGTAGTTCTTCGCCGACAGCGTCGTGAGCGCGAGCGGGAGGTACTTCTCCTGCGGCTCGAGAGCGTGGGCGAGGTTCCCGTCCGGCGCCTTCGGGTCGAGGTGGAGCTGGTGCGGGACGTCGTTCTTCTCGACGAACTGGGAGTAGGCGAGGTAGCCCTCGACCTGGTCCATGTGCGTGAGGACGATCCGGACCTGGACCGCCTTGTTCGCGATGTTCGCGAGGACGTTGATCTTGCCGCGGAGGACCTGGGCCTGCGTCCTCAGCGACTCGGGCGTCGCCTTGCGGAGCGCGGCCGCGGAGATCGTCACGACCGCGATCGGCTCGCGGGTCTTGAAGACCGGCTGCCAGAGCCGGACGAGCGCGTTGCGGGCGTTCGGCGCCGTCTCCGCGAGGAGCGTGGAGGGGATCTCCTGCACGAGCGCGCGCGAGCCGAGGTAGATCTGGAGGCTCGGGTCGACGTTGTAGCTGGGGTAGAACTGCGCCGCCTGGCCCTTCCAGTCCGTGTAGCGCCCGATGAGCGAGCTCTTGCCGCTCCCCGACTCGCCGAAGACGACGAACGGCTGGTAGAGCGCGATGTAGCGGCGGAAGTCGCGCGGGATGTTCTTCAGGAACGACTTCCAGATCCGCACGAGGCGGTTCTTGGAGCGGTTCCGCGCCGCGACCCACCGGCCGATGAGCCAGCCGCCGCCGAGGAAGACGATCGCGAGGACGACGCAGAAGACGGCCAGCATCCACCAGGGACCGACCCAGCGCGGCAGGAGCTCGCCCGGACCCCAGACGAAGAAACGGTCGATGTTCAAAGGTCAGTCCCCCTTCGATGCGGCGATCACGAGTTCTTTCCCGTCGGCCCCCAGGGTGATCTTGACGAGGTCGTCGTCGTTGACCTTCCCCTGGAGGATCGCCTCGGACAGCGGGTCCTGGAGGCGGCGCTGGATGAGGCGGCGGAGAGGGCGAGCGCCGTACTCGGGCTCGTAGCCCTCGGTCGCGAGGAGGTCGAGCACCTTCTCCTCGACGTCGAGCTTGATCCTCCGGTCGTCGAGCAGCTTCTGGAGCTTCTTCATCTGGATGTCGACGATCGGCCGCATGATGAGCTTGCCGAGCCGGCGGAAGATGATGATCTCGTCGAGGCGGTTCAGGAACTCGGGCCGGAAGTGCTTGCGCACGGGCTGGAGCACGAGCTCCTTCATGGCCGCGTACGCCTTCTCGTCGTCGCCCTTCACGTCCGTGATCTGGGCCGCGCCCAGGTTCGACGTGAGGATGATGAGGGTGTTCGAGAAGCTGACCGTGACGCCCTGGTTGTCGGTCAGGCGCCCGTCGTCGAGGACCTGGAGGAGCAGATTGAAGACGTCCGCGTGCGCCTTCTCCACCTCGTCGAACAGGATCACGGAATACGGC
>CAZYLP010000106.1:0-14875 GCA_964648345.1 uncultured Planctomycetota bacterium | reverse complement strand
GCGCGGCGGACGAGCGAGGCGTTCGACCTCCGCGTCCTGGCCGCCGTCGTCGAGGGGCGCGCGCGCCTCGAGCGCGAGCAGCTCGAGCACGCGCGCGCCGCGCTCGAGGCGGTCACGGAGCGGGCGCGCGAGGCGGAGCCGGCGGCGACGCTCGCTCTCGCCGAGGCGCGCCGCATCCTCGCGCTCGTCCACGCGCGGCGGGGCGAGTGGCGGCGGGCCGCCGAGCTCGCCCGCGAAGCGCACGACGCGTGCGCGGAGAGCGGCGCGCCGCTCGGAGTGATCCGCGCGCTGAGGACGCTGGCGTGGGTCCTCCTCGACGAGGGGCGGCCCGTCCGGGCTCGCGAGCCGCTCTCGGTGGCGCGCGCCCTCGCGCTGCGGCTCGACCCCGACGACGAGGTGGCCAGGCTCGCGCTCCTCGAGGCGGAGCGCGCCGCCGAGGAGCGCGTGGGTCATCCGCAACGTCAGCGGGATATCCCCCTGAGTGCGGTGACATCGCCCCGGGTGAGGGCGCGGTCCGAGCTGATCGGCGTTCGCGAGCTGCTCGCGGCCGGGGACGCGACGCGCGCGGTCCAGCTCGCGACACGGGCTCACTCGAGCCTCGCGCGAGCCTGGGACGGCCCGCGCGCGCTCGTCCTCCGCGCGGAGGCGCTCGAGGCCGGGCGCGATGCGGGCGCCGAGGCGGCCGCGACGGACGCGGAGCGCGCGGCGCTCGGTGCGAGCTTGCCCCTCGAGGCGGCCCGGGCCGCGGCCGTGCTCGGGCGGCTCGCGCTCGCGCGCGGCGAGGCCGAGCCGGCGAGACGCCACCTCGAACGGGCGGTCGACCACGCGGGCACGCGGCCGCGGGCCGTCGTCGTCGCGCTCCACGAGGAGCTGGCGCGCACGTACGATGCGTGCGGCCGGAAGTCGGAGGCGGACGAGATGCGCGCGCGGGCCGCGGCCCTCGCGGCGCTCGCTACCTGACGCGCGTCATCTGAGGAACGTCCCCTCGGCGACCGCGCCCGCTCCCGACTCGGGCTGGCCGTGGATCACCTCGATGGCGCAGAGGGTGTTGCGCGCGGGCTCGAAGTGGAACCGGACCTGGTCGTCGCCGCGCTTGTCGCCGTTCAGACGGAGGGGCTTCCCCCACGAGCTCATGATCTCGGGCGTCGATTCGGGCATGGGGCGCCCCGGCGGCGGCCGGGTCGGGAGCTTCCGCCCCATGTTGCCGACCGTGAAGAGGGCGACGGCGACGATCTCGCCGGCGAAGCCCTGCGGCGTGAGGCGGTTGAAGAACGAGGCGGGGTTGTCGAGGCTCCAGCGCGTCGCGCGGATGCGGGCGCTCGAGTACACGAGCACGTCCTCGGAGTCCACCCATGTGACGCCGTCGGGCGCGCCCGCGATCGCGAGCACGTCCGAGATCGTCGAGTGGCCCAGCTCGAGCCGGGCGATCCGTCGTGGATCGACCGGCGTCCCATCGCGCGCGGCGTCGATGTTGAGACGGCAACCCGCGAGCCCAAGGCAAATGCCGAGGACTGCCAGGTCCCACCGGAGACTCTTCAGGGTGAGGCTCCCTAGTTCTGCGCCGCGACCTCGAGACCCTCGTCGATCCGCTCGACGACGGTGAGGAAGCTCGCGAGGAACACCTTGCGAGCCATGAAGGTGAAGCCGCGGGCCTGCTTCTCGGCGAAGAAGACGTCGATCTTCTCGCCGCCGTTCCGCTTCATGCGGAGGAAGCCGATCTTCGTGACGAAGCCCTCTCTTCCGTCGGACTTCGTCTTCACCTTCGCGGCGAGCTTGAGGGGCTTCGACTCGAAACGAGCGTTCATTTGAGGTGCTTTCTCCCTGACTTCGGACGTCAGTCGACTCTCGGGTCTAAAGTTCACGAAGGCTCGTCCGCAGGCCTCTGCGGAACGAGCTCCTTCAGCTTCAAATTCATCTGCTTCATGCGATTCGCCGCTGACTCGAGCCAGACCCGGAAGTCGCCGGACGACTTCATCTTTCCGGCGAGCGAGATGGCCTGGTCCTGATCGAGGTCGCGGATGAGGACGACGGGGCATGCCTTGACCACGTTGTCGGCGAGCGCGTCGTTGATCTCGAACGTGTGGAGGAGGGCTTCCTTCGCCTTCTTCGGGCTCTGGCAGCTCTGGAGCGCGATCGCGAAGCGCGGGCCCCGATCGACGGGCTTGACTTTGAACTTCAGGCCCTTCGTCTTGATCTTACGCATGGTGCAACTCCTGCGCTCCCAAGGCGGTAAATTGCCAAACCCTGGACCTTGGCGCGCTGCGCAACCCGGTCCTCCCCGAGGAGAACGATCCTACCACGTCCGCGCCATCAGCCTAGGAAGAAAAATGCGGCAGGCCCAAGGGAAACGACCGAAGACGCTCTGCGGCCGGCGCCAATGGGCGACACCAGGAGACGAACTTCGGGACCGAATGCAACGACCGCGGTGCACGTCCGTGCCGGATCCTTGGCAGCTAAGAATCTATTTTCCCGCACTTACACACGCAAGACCAACGACGTGAAACTCGTCATCGTAGTGGAGCGTGACTTGAAGTGCCGGGTTCCGTTTGGTACTTTCTCGCGCGCGCGCCTAGGGGAAACTGCCCAGCCATCAGGAGGGCGAGATGCATCGTCGGTCGATCGTTCCGAAGTTGCCGTTCGTAGCTGCGGCAGCCTCCATGGTGCTGGCGATCTCGTGCGCCGGACGCGGCTCCGGTACGGGTCAACCGTACTACGGCCCCGGCACGGGTCCGATCGCATCGTTCCTCCCCGGCGGTCTGAACGGCTTCAACACGCCGGAGTTCCTCTACGCGCTCAACTCCGTGAGGAACGACATCGCGATCTTCGCGATCGACTCGCAGACCGGCTGCATCTCGCCGATCATCAGCGACAACCTCACGACGGGTCCCCGGCCGATCTCGATCCAGGGGCACCCGGACCTCAAGAAGCGCTTCATGTACGTCGGCTGCCAGGCGAGCGGTGACATCCTCGCCTACCGCGTGGCCCCGGACGGGCTCATGACGACCCTCCCCGCGTCCGGCGCGAACGTGACCCAGCAGGGTGTCTTCGTCCAGATGCGGTTCCGCGGCGACGGCAAGTTCCTCTACGTGCTCACGAACCAGGTCTTCAACACGGGCCAGACGGTCTCGACCGGCGCGATCACCGCCTTCGAGGTCAACCCGGTGACGGGCGCGCTCACGGCGCCGCTGAACCCCACGGGGTCGCCGATCCAGACGACGATCCAGCTCGCGGCGCCGGCCGCCGGGCTCACGACCACGTCGCTCGCCGTCGACTTCGACAACAAGTTCGCCTACTGCTTGCTGAGCGACAACCGCTGCGTGATCGTCGCGCTCGCCGACTCGGGCGGCCTCTCGCTCGTGCAGCAGACCGCGACGGGCGTGAACTCGATCAACGTCTCCTCGTCGCCGAACTTCATCGCGACGTACCTCAAGTTCGCGTACCTCTCGAGCAACAACGCGAGCGAGCTCCTCTTCATGGAGCCGAAGTCCGGCCAGATCCCGGCTCCGACGCAGACCTACAACACGGGCGGCACGCGGCCGATCGGCATCCACATCCCGAACTCGGGCGGCGCGCTCTACTCGGTCAACGGCCAGTCGAACAGTATCTCCAAGTTCACGCTCTCGAGCACGAACGGGGTCCTCGGGCCCGCGCCCGTGCCTCCGACGACCTCGGCCAAGATCGACCCGGCGACCGGTCAGCTCACGGGCGGGACGCGCCTCCGCGCGATGGCGCTCAGCGGGGCCGGGAACTTCGCCTTCACGAAGGACGAGGGCAACCCGCCCATGCCGCTGATCCCGCAGGTGATCAGCTGCTACCAGACCAGCGGGCAGAAGTTGACCGAGGCCCCGGCGTCCTCGGCGGTCGGCCCGACGGGCAAGCCGTTCAAGAACGCGGTCGCGCACAACCAGGGGTCGTGGGGCGAGCAGACCCTCCTCTGCCCCGACTCGATCATCGTCTACCGCGTGAACTGATCGCCCGAGGGGCGTCTCGACCAGCGTCCGTCCCGGCCTCGGCGCGTGTTAATATGGGGTCGTGCCCGACCCCATAGAGGACGCGCTCGATGCCGTGGCGAGAGGTCACGCGCGCGGCGAGCTCACCGATGACGCCGCCGTGCTCGCGTGGCTCCGTTCGCGAGGGACTCTGGACGCACCGGGCGTCATGGACCGCGTGCGCGGGACGCTCGAGAAGTTCTGGCGAGTCGTCCACGACGAGCCGGGCTACGCGCTCGGCCTCGCGACCGCCGCGCACGTCGTCGCCAAGGAGCGGGGCGCGCCGCTCGTGCTGCGCGCCGAGCTCCACCATCGGCGCGGGACGGCGCTCTTCGCGCTCGGGCGCGCGCGCGAGGCCGCGGCCGAGCTCGAGGTCGGCCTCGGCGTCCTGAAGTCGCTGCCCCCGACCCTCCCGGTCGATCCGACCGAGCTCGCGCGCACCAAGGCCGCGCTCCTCGGCTTCCTCGGCAACGCGCGGATCGCTCTCGGCGACGTGCCGCGGGCCTGCGTCGCGCTCGAGGAGGCGCTGTTCATCGCGCGCTCGAACGGCCTCAAGGCCGCGGAGGGGATCTACCTCTCGAGCCTCGGGAACGCGCGCACGATCGCCGGCGAGGCGCGGGCCGCCGCCGAGTACTACGAGCAGGCGCTCGGCATCGCCCGCACCGTCGGGAACGAGCGCGGCGAAGCCGTCAACCTGGGCAACCTCGGCCTCGCCAAGCAGGCGCTCGGCGACCTCGAGGGCGCGCTCGAGTGCTACGAGGGCTCCCTCACGATCGCGGAGAAGCTCGGCGATCGTCGCGGCGCCGCCACCGACTGCGCGAACATGGGCGCGGTCCTCCACGACCAGGGAGAGCTCGAGGGCGCCCAGAAGCGCTACGGCGAGGCCCGCGAGGCCGCGCGGCGGCTCGACGACACCAAGACCGAGGCGATCGCCAACCTCGGCCTCGCCGCGCTCGCGCGCGAGAAGGGCGACCCGGTCGAGGCGGAGAGCCTCGCGCAGAAGGCCCGCGAGAGCTTCGAGCGGCTCGAGGACCCGAAGGGCTCGGCCGACGCGCTCGCGGAGACGGCCCGCGCCGCGCTCGAGCGCGGAGACGCCGAGGCCGCGCTCGCGCGCGTGACCCGCGCGCTCGAGGACGCCCGGCGCGTCGGCGACCGTCGCGGGGAGGCGAGCGGCCTCTACGACATGGGGCGCACGCTCCACGCGCTCGGGCGCCTCCCCGACGCAAAGAGCCGCCTCGAGGAGGCGCAGGCCGCCCAGCGGGACATCGAGGACCTCGACGGCGAGGCGCTCGTCCGGATCGCGCTCGCCGAGGTGCTCGTGGCGCTCCAGGACGCGCGCGCCGCCCGCACGACGCTCGACCTGACGAGCGGCCGCGCCCGCCTCCGCGCGCGCACGCTGCTCCGCGGACGGTACGAGCTGGCGCGAGGGCTCGTCGCGCGCGCTCTCGGACAGCCCGAGGCCGCGCGCACGCACCTCGACGCGGCGCTCGGGCTCGCCCGGGAGCGCGGTTTCGGAGCGATCGCCCGCGAGGCCGAGAAGCGCCTCGCGTCGCTCGGCCCCGCCTCCAAGATCGCGTGAGCGGAGAGACTCCCGCCGTGCGGGAGGTGACGCTTCGGTCGGCGCGCGGCGAACGGCTCGAGGCCGTGCTCCACGATCCGGCGACGGCGGTGCGCGGGCTGGTGATCGTCTCGCCCTGCTTCACCTGCACGCGGGACATCGCGCCCGTGCGGAACCTCGCGCGCGACCTCGCGGCGGCGGGCTTCCGGGCGTGCCGCTACGACCCGATCGGATCGGGGACGAGCGAGGGCCTCTTCGAGGATGCGACGCTCTCCAAGTACCGGGACGACCTCGTCGCCGTGGCGACGGCGCTCCTGGGCGCGGAGCCGCTCCACCTCGCCGGGCACAGCCTCGGCGGCGCTGCGAGCCTCCTCGCCGCCCGGGCGCTCGAGGGCACGGGCGCCGCGCCGCGGTCGGTCGTCACGCTCGGGACCAACGCGCGGAAGGACTCGCTCCGGCGCCTCCTCGGCGCGGAGACGTTCGAGCGCGCGAAGCGCGAGGGGAGCATCCCGTTCGACTCGGGAGATCGGGTGCTCCGTCCGCTCACGCGATCGTTCGTCGAGGACCTCGAGGGCCACGACGTCCTCGCGGCCGCGGAGGGGCTCGCGTGCCCGCTCCTCGTGATCCACGGAGAGGCGGACTCGATCGTGCCGCTCGACGCCGCGCGCGAGCTCGCGACGCGCGCGCGAGCGGACCTCGTGGCGATCCCGGGCGGCGAGCACCTCCTCTCGCGGCGCGAGGACAGGGAGCGGATCCGCGCGGCGACGCTCGCGTTCCTGGGTCGTGACGGGTAACCTCGTCGGCCATGGAGTTCCGCGAGGTCGTCACGCGCATCGCCCAGGTCTGTGGCTGGACCATCCGCCAGGACGCCGAGGGGCTCGTCCTCGACGTGCCGACGGGCGGCGGGCGGCAGCAGCTCGTCGCGATCACCGAGGAGCGCGACATCGCCGACCAGCGCGTCGCGCGGTTCTGGAGCATGATCGGCGACGCCGAGCGCGTCGACCATCACCGCTGCCTCGAGGAGAACGCCCGCCTCTGCCACGGTGGCTTCGCGATCAAGGGCAAGAAGCTCTGCCTCGTCCAGACCCAGCTCCTCACCACCGTGGACCCCGCGGCCGTCGGGGCGATCATCGGCAACCTCGCCGCCAACGCCGACCGCTACGAGCGCGAGTTCTTCGGGACCGACGATTACTAGGGCCTGCGGGCCGTACTTGTCGGTGGCACGAAGTAATACAGGGGCACCTCAACGTTCCTAGAGAGGTGTCCATGCGAGGAGTCGTCGAGAGCTGGGATCCGTCCCAGGGGCGTGGCTGGATCAAGCCCCTGGCCGAGCCGGACCGCCCGCTCCGGGTGTCGCCCAACGCCAAGATCGAGGTCGAGCGCCGCGTGCTCTCGCCTTCGCTCAGCGGCGGGCTGCGCGCCGGGCAGCAGGTCGGGTTCGTCTACAAGGCGCCGCCGAGGCCCGATGCCGCACCCCGGGCCGAGTGCGTCGTCCTGATCGCGGAGGCGCAGCCATCCGCGCTAAATTCTGCTGCGAAGCGGTGAACGGTCAGTAAACTAGGCGCCCTCGGTTCGCTTGCGAACCGAGCAGGTTTGACTTGATCCAGGTCGAGGGCGTCTCCAAGATCTACTCCGGCTCCTCGCGGGAGCCCGTCCGCGCGCTCTCGAACGTGAGCTTCGAGGCCCGGCCCGGCCGCGTCTTCGGCCTCCTCGGTCCGAACGGCGCGGGGAAGACGACGACTCTCAGGATCATCTCGACCGTCCTCCGCCCGACTCGCGGACGGGTGTTCGTCTGCGGCAAGGACACGGTGTCCGAGCCGGCCGGGGTGCGGCACCAGCTCGGGTTCCTCTCGGGCTCGACCGGCCTCTACGAGCGGCTCACGCCGAGCGAGGTCATCGAGTACTTCGGCCGGCTCCACGGGATCGAGCGGACCGCCCTCGCCAAGCGGCGGAAGTCACTCTTCACTCTCCTCGAGGTCAACGCCTTCGCGGACCGCCTCTGCGGCACTCTCTCCACGGGGCAGAAGCAGAAGGTCACGATCGCCCGCGCCCTCATCCACGACCCGCCGGTGCTCGTCTTCGATGAGCCGACGACGGGCCTCGACGTCCTCGTCGCCCGAGCCGTGCTCGAGGCGGTCGAGGCGCTCCGCTCCGAGAAGCGCACGATCATCTTCTCGACGCACATCCTCTCCGAGGTCGAGCGCCTCTGCGACGACGTGGCGATCGTCCACAAGGGCGAGCTCTTGAAGTGCGGCACCAAGGCCGATGTCCGCGGCTCGGCGGCGTCGATCGAGGAGGCTTTCTTCGCCCTCGTGCAGGCGCGGGAGGCCGCGTCGTGAACGTCACGAACGTCTTCACGGTCCTCAAGAAGGAGCTCCTCGACATCTCCAGGGACCGGCGCGCGGTCTTCGTCATGATCGTGCTCCCCGTCCTCCTCTACCCCCTGATGACGATCGGCTTCACCTACGCGAGCCTCGTCCAGGTGCGCACGCTCGAGAAGCGCACCGCGAACGTCTGGGTGAAGGACCTCGACAAGCAGCCCGACGACTTCGTCTCGAAGCTCCGCGAGGAGAAGCACCACCTCACCGTCACGAGCGAGCCCGATGGCGTGGACGAGGCCTACGCCCTCGCGCACGGCCAGGTCCAGGCGATCGTCCACCCGCCCGCGTTCCTCGGCTCGAACATCTCTGCGATCACGACGACGGCGCGCGTCGAGATCGTCTACAACGGAGGCGTCGACCCCTCGGTCGCCGCGCGCAACCACATCATCGAGGCGCTCGCCGAGTGGAGCAAGACGATCGTCGACCGGCGCCTCGCCGAGCGGCAGCTCGACCCGAGCTTCATGAGCCCGGTCGAGCCGGGCTTCAAGGACCTCGCGCCCCAGGGCGCCATCCTCGGCCGCATCCTCGCGTTCATCCTCGTCGTGAGCTCGCTCATGGGCGCCTTCTACCCCGCGATCGACCTCGGCGCGGGCGAGAAGGAGCGCGGGACTCTCGAGACGCTCCTCCTCGCGCCGGCGGAGCGCATCGAGATCGCGGCCGGCAAGTTCGGCGCGGTCTTCGTCATCGCGCTCGTGAACGCGCTCCTCAACATCTGCTCGCTCGGCATCACCTTCGCGCACTTCTCGTCGCTCGCGGGCGGCGGCGAGGTCGCGGAGCGGCTCGGATCCGTGACGCTCACGCTCGACATCGGCCTCTCCATGGTCCTCGTCCTGATCCCGCTCGTCGCGCTCTTCTCGGCGCTGACCCTCGCGATCTCGACCATGGCGACGAGCTACAAGGAGGGGACGAGCTACCTCCAGCCGGTCGGCATCGTCGCCATGCTGCTCTCGGCGGTGAGCACGCTCCCGGGCATCCAGCTCTCGACGAGCGTCTGCATCATCCCGGTGACGGGCGCGTCGATCCTCTTCAAGGAGCTCCTCGGCGGCACGGCCAAGATCTCGAACGTCCTCCTCGTCATGATCGCCCACGCCGCGTACGCGGCGATCGCGATCCGCTGGGTCGGCCACCTCTACACCAAGGAGGAGGTCCTCGTCCGCCCGGCGGCCGCGGCCGGCCTCGACCTCTTCAGCTCTCAGCCCCGCGAGGAGGGCGAGCCCGCGGTCCCGTCGATGCCGCAGGCGCTCGTCGCCGGCGTCGTGACGCTCCTCCTCGTCTGGTTCGGCGGCCAGAAGCTCCAGCAGCCGCCCCACATCCTCCTGGGCCTCGCGCTCACGCTCGTCTTCCTGATCGGGATGCCGCCGATCGTCTACGCGAAGGGCCTCAAGCTCGACCTCGTCGAGACGTTCCGCCTGAAGGCCCCGCACTGGACGGCCCTCCTCGCGGCCGTGCTCCTCGCGGGAGGCGGGCAGGTCCTCGCGCACGACATCGCGCGCCTCCAGGCGCAGGTGACGGGCGAGGCACTCGAGCAGGAGAAGCTCGCCTGGATCCGGCTCCTCGAGGACGTGTTCCGCCACGGGCCGCTCTTCGCGCTCGCGCTCATCGCGCTCGCGCCCGCGATCTGCGAGGAGGGGCTGTTCCGCGGCTTCATCCTCTCGGGTCTGCGGAGCGGCTCCGGGACGTGGGCCGCGGTGATCGTCTCCGCGCTCCTCTTCGGCGTCACGCACCTCGATCCGGCGCGGCTCGGCGCGGTGACGACGCTCGGCGTGGTGCTCGCGGTCCTCGCGATCCGCTCGGGGAGCCTCATCCCGTGCATCCTGTGCCACTTCACGCACAACGGGCTCGCGCTCGTGATCGTCGCGCGCCTGAAGGAGCTCCACGACCTCGGCCTCTTCCAGGAGGGCCGGCCGACCCACGTCCTCCGGGGCGGCGCGCTCGTCGCCGTGGCGATCGGCCTCGCGCTCCTCTACGGACGGCGCGACGAGGCGTGAACCCGGGGCGCGTTTCGCTCTGAGGCTTGCTCCGCCTCCGGGCGCCGTCACTCTGGGGGCGTGCGTCGAAGGATCCTCCTCGCGGCCATCCTGCTCGCGTTCATCTCGGGTTGCTCGACGCAGATCGGGGCCTTCACGGTCCTCTCGACGCACAACGCGGAGATCTCCCGCGTCGACCTGAAGAAGCTCGACCTCGGCCGCCACACCGGCGAGAGCACGCGCTTCTGGGTCCTCTTCATCCCGTTCGGGCGCGAGCCCTCGATCGACGAGGCGATCGACCGCGCCCTCGAGGGCGGGAAGGGCGACTTCATGCTGAACGCGCGCCTCTACGACAACTCTTGGACGTTCCTCCTGTTCTCCTGGGGGAGCTACGTCGTGCGCGGCGAGGTCGGCCTCTCGACGAAGGGAGGGACGCGGGAGGTCGTGGACGCGTGCCCGCCGTCGCCGGTCCCGCCGCCGCTCGTCCCGCCGCCGCAAGCCTCTCCGCCGCGGTAGACCTGGTGTGAGGGCGGCGGCGTCTCATGGCCCATGAGAGCCCTGGTCGCCGTCCCGTCGCTCCTCCTCGTCCTGAATGCGTGCGTCCCGGTGGAGACGCGGGTCGCGGCGCGCGAGTCCACGCCCGAGGAGCTCGTCCTCCGCGTGCGGCGCGCGGCGCGCGAGGAGGAGTGGGGCGACATCCACGACCGGCTGAGCCGGAGCGCCCGGGAGCGCGTGGCCCGGATCCCTTTCCTCATCGGCTTCCCCACCTACCGGCTGCCGCCGCCTCACGGATACAAGCTCGCGGACGTGGTCGCGTACGGCCGTTGCGACGGCGTGCTCCCCGACCCGGAGAACCCCGGGCGCGCGATCGTCTTCTACTCGTACCACGAGACGGGCAAGCCCCGCCTCGACGCGGAGGTGCTCATCGTCCGCGAGGACGGAGCGTGGCGCATCGAAGGACCGCGACAGCGCTGAGGTCGCCCTCTCAGCGGCCGATCCTCGCGACGAAGCCCTCGGTGGATGTCCTGACCTCGAGCGGGGGGAGGCTCGCGCCGCCGGCGTAGGAGCCGTCATCGTCGCGCGTGACGAGGTGGGCCTGGAGCGGCCCCTGCGCCTGGATCCGCGCCTCGATCAGCTCCGGATCCTTCGTCCCGCCGAGCGCGCGCAGGGCCTGCATGATCGCGATGTGCCTCGGGTCCACGGTCACGACGAACCGTCCGTCCGGAGAGATGGTCGCCCGCGCGGGCACGACGGCGCCGTCGATCGTGAGCTCGAGCCTTCGGCCATCGGTCGGGCGATAGTTCGCGATCTGCCCCTCGACCCGGAGCTCGCGCGCGCCATCGAGCGTCGAGCGCGCGACCGTCACGTCGTTCGGGTCGCGGTGCGAGCCCTGGCGGACCGCGCGGAGGATCCGCGAGAGGCGCTCATCACCGCCCGCCTCGGCGAGGTCGAAGGTGCCGACCGACGTGATGTCGCCGTACCCTTCGGGCAGAGGCAGTCCGTTCGCGTAGTGGAATCCCCCGAAGCCGCCGGCGCCGAAGTCGAGCTGGACGAGCTCGTCCGGATGGTTCGGGTCGTAGACGAGGAAGTGTCCGTCCCGGTAGCCCGTGACGAGGACCTCGTGCGCGCGGACCTGGCCCGCCGCATCCCGGAACTGGAAGACGAAGGGCTGCGGTTCGCCGGTCCGCCTCATGTCCGAGAGGATCCGCGCTCCGGTGCTCGTCCCCCGAGACGACGGCCCGACCTCCTCGGTCCAGTAGCTCGTGAACTGGGTGGTCTGGGCCACGTGCGCGAGGTCGCGGAGGACGGGCGTGTCCCCGGGGAACGCGTCGCGGAGGCGCGGCGTCCCGTTACGCCGGTGGAGGGAGTACCAGAGAGCGGCGAACGTGGACATGCCGGCGCAGTCGCCGCCGTTGCTCCGGCCGGCGCTCGTCGTGTGTCCGAGGTTGTCGAAGGCCATTCCGTCCCGGCGCGGGTCGAAGCCCGTGTCGATCGCCGTGTCGATGGCCGTGGGCGCGCTCGCAGGCACCGCGCCCGACCGGAGGAGCTGCTGCACGATCAGCCCCCCGGCCGCGCCGAGGGCCGGGGTCGCCGGCATGGCCAGCATGCCGAGCAGCGGAGCAGCGAGAGTCCCCGCCCCGATGAGGGCGTTCGAGAACCAGTGGCCCATCCCCCGTGAGTCCTTCCCTTGCCGGCGCGACCGGGCGCACGTCGTGCGCCGGGACGCCGCCGCGGGAAGTCTCGATCCGGCCGTGGCGAGAGGTCCGCGCGTCCCACTTCGAGCCCGGCTCGCGCCAGGGGTGGCATGAGAAGGAGCCCGTTCTCCTTGGCGCAACTCTCCGCTCCCGAGGCCTGTAGACTCTCCCTCGGGCTGCGGAGCCACGATGTGATCGAACGTGATCTCACCACCGGGAAGTCCGAGGACCTGGTCGGTCTCCTCGTCGACTCGGTCCGCGACTACGCCATCTTCCAGCTCGACCCGACGGGCCGGGTCGTCTCCTGGAACCAGGGAGCCCAGCGGCTCAAGGGCTACCGGGCGGACGAGATCATCGGCAAGCACTTCTCGACCTTCTATCCGCGCGAGGACGTGGCCGCGGGGAAGTGCGAGCGCGAGCTCGCCGAGGCCACGGACAACGGCCGCGTCGAGGACGAGGGCTGGCGCGTCCGCAAGAACGGGACGCGCTTCTGGGCGAACGTCGTCATCACCGCCCTCCGCGACCGCGAGGGCGTCCTCCGCGGGTTCGGCAAGGTCACGCGCGACCTCACCGAGCGGATGCGCGCCGAGGAGACCCTACGCCAGAGCGAGGAGCGGCTCCGGATCCTGGTCGAGCAGGTCCAGGACTACGCCATCTTCATGCTCGACCCGGAGGGCTACGTCCGGACGTGGAACGTCGGCGCGGAGCGGCTCAAGGGCTACATGGCCAACGAGATCATCGGCAAGCACTTCTCGACGTTCTATCCGCCCGAGAGCATCGCGGCCCGGAAGCCGGAGCTCGAGCTCGAGCTCGCCGCGCGCGTCGGCCGCGCCGAGGACGAGGGCTGGCGGGTGAGGAAGGACGGGTCGCGGTTCCTTACGGCGCTCCGGGACGGGACGGGGAAGCTCACGGGCTTCGCCAAGGTCACGCGCGACGTGACCGAGCGTTTCACGAGCGCCGAGCGGGCGCTCGTGAAGAGCGAGGCTCGGTTCCGCGCGCTCGCCGACAACATCGCCCAGCTCGCGTGGATCGCCGACCCGGACGGCGCGATCAACTGGTACAACAAGCGCTGGTTCGAGTTCACGGGCACGCGGTTCGAGGAGATGGCCGGCTGGGGCTGGGAGCGCACCCACCATCCCGACCACCTCGAGCGAGTGAAGACGACCTGGGGCCGCGCGCTCGCCGCGGGCGACCCATGGCAGGACACGTTCCCGCTCCGCGGCGTGGACGGGACGTACCGCTGGTTCCTCTCGAGGGCCGTGCCCGTCCGGGACGACGCGGGCAAGGTCCAGCTCTGGTTCGGCACGAACACGGACGTGACGGAGCAGCGCGAGACGCAGGAGGCCCTCGTCGAGGCGCTCCGCGCGCGCGACGTGTTCCTCAGCATCGCGAGCCACGAGCTGAGGACGCCGCTCATGCCGCTCGCGATGCAGCTCCAGGGGATCGTGCGCATCCTCGAGAGGGAGCCCGACGTCTCCGCGGCGAAGGTCATCGAGAAGATCGGGAAGGCCGAGAAGCAGGTCGCGCACCTCGAGCGGCTCGTCAACAACCTCCTCGACGTCTCGAAGCTCTCGGAGAAGCGCGTCGCCCTCGACCTGGAGCCCACGGACCTGGGGAAGCTCGCCGGGGAGGTCGTGGACCGCATGCGCCCCGAGTGCGATGTCGCGGGCTGCCGCGTCACCCTCGACGTGACCGGCCCCGTGCTCGGGGTCTGGGACCCGGCGCGACTCGAGCAGGTGATCGTGAACCTGATCTCGAACGCGCTCAAGTACGGCCGGGGAGCGCCGATCGAGGTCGCGGTCCGCATGTGCCGCGGGGAGGCGCAGCTCGCCGTCCGCGACCACGGGATCGGGATCTCGCCCGAGGACCGGAAGCGGATCTTCGGGCGCTTCGAGCGCGCGGTCTCGGAGAAGCACTACGGCGGGTTCGGCCTGGGCCTGTGGATCTCGCAGCAGGTGGTCGAGGGGCTGGGTGGGAGGATCGACGTGGAGAGCGCGGTCGGGCAGGGGTCCACGTTCACCGTGACCCTCCCGCTCCGCTCGAGCGTGGTGAGGAAGGGACAGGGCTGAATGGCGGGCGGAACGATCCTCATCGTCGACGACGAGCCCGCGGTGCGGGAGGTCCTGTGCGAGACGCTCGAGTACGAGGGCTACAAGACCGCCGCGGCGACCCACGGGCGCGATGCCCTCGAGTGGCTCCGCAAGAACCCGCCGCCGTGCCTCGTCCTCCTCGACCTCATGATGCCGGTCATGGACGGGTACGCCTTCCTCGAGGAGCTCCAGCGCGACGAGAAGCTCCGCTCGATCGCCGTCCTCATCGTCTCGGCCGCGACGCGCGAGAAGCTCGAGGAGACCGCGCGCACGACGGGCGCGGTCGGCGTGCTCTCGAAGCCGCTCCAGCTCGCGGCGCTCCTGGCCGCGGTCGGAAAACACTGCTGAGCGCGCCGGGCCATGGCCCCGTTGCCATGTGAGCCGCGGGGTGCTGGGATGGGGGAATGTCCGAACCCCACCACGACCCGAACGCTCCGCATCCGGCGCCCGAGCCCGGCCCCCACGGACACGCGCCGGCGCCGCAGCCCGCCGGCCACTCCGATCCGCACGCGGCCCCTCACCCGGACCCGCACGCGGCCCCTCATCCGGCCCCGGCGCACGGGCGCCCGGGCATGTCGCCGGAGCAGGTCATGCGCCGCACGGCGGCCGCCTTCGCGATCCCGCTCCCGCCCGAGGAGAACGGCGGCCACGGCGACGGTCACGGCGGCGGCGACACCCTCGGCCGGAACATCGGC
>CAZYLP010000105.1:1257-14889 GCA_964648345.1 uncultured Planctomycetota bacterium | reverse complement strand
CCTCGAGAAGGACCCCGACCACTGGCTCAGCCTCCGCGAGCGCGGCTACGTCCGCATGCTCATCGCGGGGCGGACCCAGGATCGGCCGGGGCACGACCCGGAGATGCTCCAGCGAGCGAAGGCGGACCTGATCCGGGCCGTGGAGCTCGACTCACGTCACGCGACCTCGCACCTCCTCCTCGCGAAGGCCCTCGTCACGGAGGGGGACTTCGGGCGGGCGATCGAGGTGCTGACGCGGGCGCTCGAGCTCGAGCCCAGGGCGGCGAGCGTGTACCGGGAGCGCGGCCTCGCGCGATGCGCCCTCGGCCGGCACGCGGAGGCGCTCGAAGACTTCGACCGCGACTGCGGCATCGCGGTGACGGCCCGCCTCGAGGAGATCCAGCAACGGATCGTCCGCGCGCGGGAGCGGCTCCACGTCCGGGACCTGCGCGGCGCCGAGGAGGACTTCGCGTGGGCCACCGAGCGCGGCGGCACCGGGGTGATCTCGGGGGAGGTCAAGCGGCGGATCGACGCGATCCGGCGCGAAGCGGGCCGCTGAGCGCGGAGACCGTGTAGAATCCGGCCCCCGGAGAGGCTCCCCATGGGCAACGAAGACAAGGTCGTCGTCACCGCCGCGCTCTCGGGCGTCCTCGCGAACCGCGCGCAGTGCCCCCACATCCCTTACACGCCGGCCGAGATCGGCGAGGAGGCGAAGCGCGCCTACGACGCCGGCGCGTCCGTGGTCCACATCCACGCCCGCACCGACGACGGCGCCCCCACCTTCGAGCCCGAGGTCTTCGCGCGCATCAAGGAGGAGATCCGCAAGCGCTGCCCCGTGATCCTCAACTGGTCCACGGGCTCGCTCGACGACGACACCTCGAAGCAGGAGGCGTACATCACCCGCGAGGAGTGCCGCCCCGACATCGCGGCCCTCAACATGGGGACGATGAACTACTCCAAGTACTCGCCCAAGCGGAAGGAGTTCGTCTTCGACATGGTGTTCCCGAACACCTACTCGAAGATCACGCGCCTCCTCCGCGCCATGGTCGAGGCGGGGGTCAAGCCCGAGCTCGAGTGCTTCGACAGCGGCCACACGAACGGGATCGGGCCGCTCATGGACATGGGCCTCCTCAAGGAGCCGCTCCAGTTCTCGTTCATCGTGAACGTCCTCGGCGGGATCCCGCCGACGGTCGAGGCGGTCCAGTTCCAGCGCTCGCTCGTCCCGGCGGGCTCCCAGTGGGAGGTCATCGGGATCAGCCACTGCCAGTGGAAGATGGAGGCCGCCTCGCTCGTCCTCGGCGGCAACGTCCGCGTCGGCCTCGAGGACCACTTCTACCTGCCCGACGGGACCATGGCGAAGTCGAACGGCGAGCTCGTCGAGAAGGTCGTGCAGATGGCCCGCCTCGTCGGGCGCCAGCCCGCGACCGTGGACGAGGCGCGAAGGATCCTCGGCCTCGAGAAGTTCGTCCCGGCCGCCGCGGCGCGCTGACCCGGAGAGCGCGCCATGGAGCTCATCGCGCCCTGCCCTTCGTGCGGCAAGAAGAACCGCACCGACACCGACCGCGACGGCGCGAAGTGCGGGGCGTGCGGGGCCGCGATCGGGGCGGTCCAGCCGCTCGACGACGGGACGTTCCGCAAGTTCATCGTCGAGTCGCCGTCGCCCGTGCTCGTCGACTTCTTCGCGACCTGGTGCGGGCCGTGCCGCCTCGTGGCGCCGGCCGTGGCGGAGGTCGCGCGTCTCCGCGCCGACCGGCTCCGCGTCGCGAAGGTCGACATCGACCAGGCGGGGAGCACGGCCGCGAAGTTCGGCGTGAGCGCGGTGCCGACGTTCGTCCTCCTCCGCGGCCCGAAGGAGCTCGCGCGGCTCGAGGGCGGCGCGCCGAAGGCGGAGCTCCTCCTTTGGATCGACGGAGCGCTCGGAGGCGGCTAGGCTCCTCCTCTGATGGACGAGAGCATCGAGCGGCTCGCCCGGTCGGCCGCGGCCGACCCCGAGGACCAGGCGGCGGCCCGCCGGCTCGACGCGGCGTTGATCCGGATCGACCGGCGCGCCGACGTCACGGAGCGCTTCCGGTTCAAGTTCCAGTGCGCGCGCCAGTGGCTCGACCTCGCGGGGACGGACCGCCCCGGCGTCAAGTTCTGCGACGGATGCCAGCGCGAGGTCCACGCCGTGTCGAACGTCGCCGCGCTCCGCGAGGCGGTGAGCCACGGCCGCTGCGTCGCCTTCCCGGCCTCGCAGCTCGCGAGCGCGTTCGAGGGGCTCTCCCGGGAGAAGCGCCTCCACTCGGCGAAGGAGGTCGGCTCCGCGTGCGTGGTGGGCGGCGGCGCTCTCCCGGACGTCGTCGCGCCCGAGATCCTCGAGCTCATCTCGCGGAGCGTCGCCGAGCGCTACAGGGTCGCTCCGGTCGCCCGGCGGGCCGGGAAGCTCATCCTGGCCGCGGCGCGGCCCGACGCGGTGCCCCTCGACGACCTCCGGTTCGCGACGGGACAGGATGTCGAGCTCGTCCCGGCATCCGCCGCCGAGGTCGACGCGCTCATCGCGCGCATGCCCGAGTTCGAGGACGTGCTCATGGGCGACATCTGCGTGGACGAGCCGCCGCCCCCCTCCGCGGCCGAGGTGCGTCGCGTGGCTCGTCTCCAGTGCGCGGAGGGGCGCAAGCTCGCGCTCGAGGGCGATGCCGCCGGCGCGCGCGCGGCGCTCGAGCGCGCCGTGAGGGCGGACGTGAACTACCCGCACGCGGTGCTCTGGCTCGCGGCTCTCTTCGGCGACCTCACGCCGCTCCAGGCGTTCGTCGCGGACACCCGGTGGCCGGCCCCGATCGCGCGGGTCCTCTCGCGGAGCGCGCGCGCCACGGATGCGCTCGCCGAGACCGAGCGCCAGCCCGACGCACAGCTCCGGCGGGAGCGGCTG
This sequence comes from uncultured Planctomycetota bacterium, assembly GCA_964648345.1. Classification (GTDB taxonomy): domain Bacteria; phylum Planctomycetota; class J058; order J058; family JACQDU01; genus CAZYLP01. The sequence continues at coordinate 12,002 of CAZYLP010000105.1, read as the reverse complement.
ACCGAGCTCTTCGGCTTCCTCGGCGCGGCGCTCGACACGCGCGGCGCGACCGCGGAGGCCCAGCGTCTGTACGAGCGCTGCGTCCAGCAGGACGTGCGCAACTTCGTCGAGTTCGAGTGGGCGAGCGCGCGCCTCGCCCAGGCCGGCCCGGCCCCGTGGGTGAGCTGAGCGGGACCGGCTCCGGAAAGCGTGAAGGGGAGCCCGGGTGTTCCCTTCGAGGCTCCCCTTCCGAGAGTTTTCAGCTCACCGGCGGGTGAGCTGAAAGAGAATTACATCGAGTCCTTGAGCGCCTTGCCGCACTTGAAGCCGACGGTCTTCGACGCCTTGATCTTGATCGCCTCGCCCGTCTGCGGGTTGCGGCCCGTGCGCGCCTTGCGGTCGCGGACGGAGAACGACCCGAAGCCGACGAGAGCGACGTTCTTGTCCTTCTTGAGGCCCGCCTGGATGCCGTCGAGGACGATCGACAGGGCCCGCTCGGCCGCCGTCTTCGTCTCGCCCACCTGGCCGGACTTCTGGATGTACTCGACGAGCTGCGCCTTGTTCATGATTCCCCCTTGGTTCTTCCGTGTTGACGACGTTGTCTTTTCCCGCACCCCCGAGGCCCGTCTCCGTACGGTGGAGACCGACTCCCGAGCGCGGCGCCAGGAAACTACCGTGCTCCACCGACAACCAGGCGCCGAGCCCGCATTTTTTCTGATCGGGAAAGCGACGGCCTTCGGCGCAGTGCTCCAACTCCATGGTATGCAAGACCCTACGTGTCATGAGGGGTTTGACCCCGTCCCCGCCGCGCCGCTAGAATCCGGCCGTGGATCTCGACGCCCTCCGCCAGAAGATGCTGTTCCTCGGCTTGAGCGACGGACAGCTCCAGGCGGTCGCGGGCGTGGTGCGGAGCAAGACCTACCGGCCCGGCGAGGTCGTGGTCCGCGAGGGCGACCTCGACGACACGCTCTACATCATCGAGCGAGGCGCCGTGGAGATGCGCGTCCGCGAGGACGGCCCCGCGTCGTCCGGAGACGGGAAGGCCGTCGCCGTCTTCGAGAAGGGCAGCTACGTCGACGAGGCCTACGCCGGCGACTTCTTCGGCGAGTTCGCCCTCGTCGACCTCGAGCGCTGGAGCGGCACGATCGTCGCGCGCGAGCGCACGGTCCTCCTCGAGCTCAAGCGCGACGACCTCTACGAGCTGTTCTCGAAGGACATCGACCTCCAGATCGGGGTCGTGCTCAACATCGCGAGAGTCCTGAGCCGCCGGCTCAGGATCCGCAACCGTCGCCTCACCAATCCCACTCAGGATAAAGAGAGGACCCGATGAGCGCAGCGGACGCGAAGGACGACCAGCCGAGCGATGAGGAGCTCATCGCGCTCGACGCGGCCCGGGGCGATCTGAACAAGGACGACCTCGATGACCTCCAGGCCGCCATCGACGAGATCGACTTCGCAGGACGGCACACCACGCCCGAGAGCCTCGCGCGCCTGCGCGCGCTGTCGACGCAGCTCGTGGACCTCGTCGAGCAGTTCGACAAGGGGATCCGCAAGCCCTCCCCGGCGAAGCAGCTCACTCCCGAGGAGGACAAGCAGTACGAGTCGCTCCTCGAGAAGGGCCTCGTCGCGGCCGAGCAGGGCGACCTCGAGAAGGCCCGGACCCTGCTCGAGGAGGCTCTCAGGATCGACGCCGACGACCCCGAGGGACTCTTCGACCTGGGCGTCGTGTACGGCCGCCTCGGCCTCAAGAATCCGAAGTCGCTCTACGACATGACCTCGCACGGCTTCGACGAGGTCCGGGTCGAGTCGGAGAAGGCCGCGTTCTGCTTCGAGCGTGTCCTCGAGCTCGACCCCAAGCACGCGCCGGCGCTCGTCAACCTCGCGGCGATCTACGACGCCCGCGGGGATACGAGCGGTGCGATCGAGTGCCTGAAGAAGGCCCTCGAGATCGACCCGAACGAGGCGAAGGCCCGCGAGCACCTCCGCGAGCTCGAGGAGTCGCTCGGGAAGAAGAAGTAGGCATCAGGGCGACCGAAGGGAGCGCCGTGGTGCACGAATGATCCCGGTCCGCGCGTCGGTCCAGCGCATGGACGCCTACAAGCCCCCGCTCGAAGGGCGGGGGCCGTTCCTGCGCCTCGATTTCAACGAGAGCACGCGCGGCGCCCCGCGCGGCGTGCTCGACGCTCTCAGGACCGCGAGCGCGGACGAGCTCGCCCGCTACCCCGAGTACGGCGAGCTCAGGAAGGACCTCGCGAAGTGGCTCGGCCTCTCCACGGACGAGGTCCTGCCGACGAACGCGTCGGACGAGGGGATCAGGATCGTCATGGACGCCGTCGTCGAGGCGGGCTCGACGGTCGTCCTCCCCGTGCCGACGTTCGCCATGTTCCGCTTCTACGCGCAGCTCGCGGGCGCGAAGCTCCGCGAGGTCCCGTACGGGCCCGTCAGGGCGACCGGAGGGAGCACCGCGGTGCTGGCTGAGTTTCCTCTCGATGCGATCCTCGCCGCGATCACGGAGGACGTGCGGCTCGTCGTCCTCGTGAACCCGAACAACCCGACGGGGACGGCGATCCCGCGCGCCGCGCTCGAGGCGGTCATCGAGCGCGCGAAGCACGCGTGCGTCCTCATCGACGAGGCCTACTTCCCGATCCACCCGGAGACGTCGGTGGACCTCCTCGCGCGCGGGAACGTCGTCCTGCTCCGGACCTTCTCGAAGGCGTTCGGCCTCGCGGGGTGCCGGATCGGCGTCATCGCCTCGACGAGGGAGAACGCCGCGGTCCTCTCGAAGGTCGCGTCGCCCTACTCGGTCGCGACGCCCGGCGTCCTCGCGGCGCGGGCGGCGCTCCGCGACCCGGGCTACGTGAAGGAGGCCGCGGCGGACATGCGCGCCGCCCGCGACGAGCTCGCGAGGCGCCTCGCCGCGCGCGGCGTCGAGCACCACCCTGGCGCGGCGAACTTCGTGCTCGTGAACGCCCGGAGCAAGGAGCGCTGCGGGCGCCTCGTCGCCGGGCTCAAGGCGCGGGGGATCCTCGTCCGCGACCGCTCGTCGGACCACGGGCTCGCGGGCTGGTTCCGCGTCTCGCCGGGCTCGCTCGACGACACGGTCAAGTTCGACGAGGCGTTCGGCGAAGCGCTCCGGGAAGTGGACGGCGGCGGATCCGCGGCGTCTCCTCCCGCTCCTCCGCCGTCCGCGAAGCCGCGCACGGCGCGGAGCGGCCGCGACACGCGCGAGACGCGGATCCAGGTCCGCCTCGCCCTCGACGGAGCGGGCCGCGGCGACGTGCACGGGCCGATCGGGTTCTTCGACCACCTCCTCGAGGCGTTCTCGAAGCACGGCCTCTTCGACCTCGGCGTCACGATCGCGGGCGACGTCCACGTGGACCAGCACCACACCGTCGAGGACGTGGGGATCGTCCTCGGCGAGGCGTTTCGCCAGGCGATCGGCGACGCGAAGGGGATCGCGCGCGCGGGCTCGTTCGCGTTCCCCATGGAGGAGGCGCTCGCGATCGTCGCCGTCGACATCGCGGGCCGGCCCCAGCTCGTCTACGACGTCAAGTTCTCCGCGGAGCGCGTGGGCGACCTCCAGGTCGGGCTCCTGTCGGAGTTCTTCCACGGCTTCGCGCGCGGCCTCAAGGCGAACGTCCACGTGAAGATGCCCTACGGCGAGAACGACCACCACAAGGCCGAGGCGATCTTCAAGGCGTTCGCCAAGGCCATGAAGCAGGCCGTCCAGGTCGAGGAGCGCGCCCGCGAGAGCGTGCCGTCGACCAAGGGGAGCTTCGACTGAGCTACTTCCCCGGCACCGGCTGCGGGCGCGACAGGAAGAGCGACTTCTCGTTCTCGATGGTCCTCCGCTGCTCGTCGCCCGGCGGGAGCGCGTTGATCGCGAGGTCGTAGAGCTGCTGCGCGCGCGCGCCCTGGCCGCCGCCGAACCAGGTGAGCTTGGCGGCGTAGCGCAGGTACTTCGCGTGCATCTTCGCGTCGGCCTTGAGGACCTCGGCCTCGGCGAGGAAGACCTCGGCCGCCGCGAGGAGGCGCCCCTCCTTCTGGATCCGCCGCGCGAGGTCGAGCTCGCCCTTGATGTCGGCGATCGACTCCATGAGGTCCTTGCGGATCTGCGGGTCGCGGGCGAGCGAGAGGGACTCCTCCTGCTCCGCGAGCGCCGGCGGGAGGAGCATGAGGATCTCGCAGAGCTGGCTCCCCTCCTCCGCGTACATCGACATCGCCGCGACCTTCGCGTCCTCGATCCTCTCCTCGACGCACTTGCGGTGGTGGTAGTCGAGGTACTGGAAGCTCTCGGCGTGGTGCTCGGCGTACTTGGCCGCGAGGGCGATGTTGAGCGCCGCGTGCGTGAACAGCTGGTGACGGTAGTACTTCCCGGCGTTCGAGCTCTTGATCGAGTTCACCGCCTGGAGCGCGACCATGCGCCGCTCGTGGCCCTTGGGGAGCTTCTCGCAGCGGCGCACGTAGCTCGTTCCGAGGTTGATCCACGCCGTGTCGTAGCCCGGGTCGAGGCGCGTCGCCTCGGTCAGCGCCTCGGACGCCATCTTGTAGTAGCGGAGCTCCTCCTGGTCGTTCAGCTTCGCCACGCGCTCGGCCATCTTCATGTACGTGAGGCCGAGGTTGTTCCAGCAGAGCGGCACGGACGGCGAGGGCGCGACGCGGTCGACCTCGATCCCGCGCTTGAGCGTCTCCTCCGCCCAGAGGAGGAGCGGACTCGGGAAGACGGAGGCCTTCTTCGGGTCGGCGTTCACGTGGTTCGGTATCCCCGAGCCGAGCTCGAGGTAGGCCTTGCCGATGTTGTTCCAGCCCTCGACGTGGTACGGGCCGAGGCAGAGCGCGGTCTCGATCGGCTCGACGGCGGCGATCCAGTCGCCGTTGTAGAGCATCTCCATGCCGAGCGACGAGTAGGCGCGCGCGCAGTCGGGCCGCTTCTCGATCGTGTCCTCCCAGATCTTGAGCGAGTTGCTCCAGACCCGGTTGCGGATGTGCGTCCCGATCCCGAAGAGCACGAGGAGCGTCGCCCAGAGGATGACGATGTTCCGCGCGATCTGGTGCCTCTGCTCGTGGACGCGGGCGCGCCACGGCTCGAGCGTCCTCGCGGTCCAGTCGGCGACGCCTGAGGCCGTGCCCGCGAAGCGCGCCGCGAAGTCGCGCGTCCAGTCGGGGCCGTAGCTCCAGATGTTCGCCGCGCCCTTGGCGACCGAGAACGCGAGGCCCGCCGCGAGGAACGCGCTCGGGATGTACATGCGGTGCTCGACCATGGGGTCGAGGATCGGGAGGATCGACGACTCGATCGCCTGCGTCATGTAGTACCACGCGACGCAGAACGCGAGGAACCGCCGCCCCGTGAAGTACCAGAGTCCGCCGAGCGCGAAGATGAGCGCGTGCCCGACGAGCGCGCGGAGCATGTTGAAGGTGTGGTCCCAGTTCACGACCGTGTTCGGGCTGTACGGGTTCCCCGGGTTGTGGGGGTCGGTCATCGTCCAGTTGAGCGGCGGGAACGCCTGCTCGACGGCGAGGTCGGTCGGCCACGCGTAGAGCTTGAGGTACTTGAGGAGGACGACCCACTCCGTCCGGAAGTAGCTCATGCGGTCCGGGAACGTGGGCGCGCTCGACGGGATCAGGTCGTCGAGGCCGACCTTGGTGTAGCGGTAGTAGAGGGCGAGGAAGAAGAGCGGCGTGAGCGAGAAGGCGAGGAGCCACCGCCGCCACGCCGGGTCGAAGACCTCGAGGAGGAGCGGCTGCTTCGAGGTGTCGTTCGCCGTCGAGGAGAAGAAGCAGAGCTCCATGATCGGGAAGAGCCACGGCACGATCGCCGCGTTCTCCTTGGAGAGGCACCCGATGATCCAGAACGGGAGCACCAGGACCATGTAGAGGAACGTCGTCCACCAGTTCGCGTTGAGCCAGGCCGTGCCCGACTCCATGCGGCGGCGGAGCGTCGCGTAGCACCAGAGCGAGCCGAACGTGCCGAACGCGGCGAAGAGCGCGTAGCGCTGCGTGATGTACGTGACGGCCATGGTCTGGATCGGGTGCACGACCCAGAGGAGCGCGCCGCCGAGGGCGATCCACTCGGCGAGCGGAGTGAGCGTGTCCTCGGAAGAGAGTGGGACGTCGCCGCCCTTCTTCTGCGCCTGGCGTCGCTGCTGCGTGAGGCGCATGGCGGGCTTGTTCGCGCCGCTCCCCGCGAGGAGCGTCTTGAGGAGCAGGAACAGGAGGACCCCGTTGACCGCGTGGAGCGCCATGTTGAAGACGTGGTACGTCCAGTTGGGGCCGTACGTCCCGGCGTAGGGGCCCGAGCCGTACTGGTAGGCCGGCGTCCCCTGGACGTGATAGTTCACGTAGAAGCTCAGGTTCGGGATGCACCGGAGGGGGTGGTTCTCGACGATCTTCTTCGTGTTCGCGAGGCTCAGGTCGTGGAACAGCCGGTTGCGCGTGATGACCGGCGCGTCGTCGAAGAGGAACGGGACCCAGAGCGAGTTCGCGTAGACGCAGAAGACGACCGCCGCGATGAGCGCGTAGACGTAGAGCGGCGTGAGCTGGAGCTGGTCGTCGAGGAACGCACCGAGGGTGCGCGGCCAGCCGGTCGGAGACGCCTCCGCCGGCGCGTCGGGCTTGGCGCCGTCGCCCGGAGCGGTGGCGGGGACGGCGGAGCCGACCACCTCGGGTGGGCCGGCCACGGGTAGCGGGGCCGGAGCCGGAGTCGTCGGAGCGGCCGGAGTCGTCGGAACGGCCGGAGTCGTCGTGGCCGCGTCGCCCGTCGGAGCGGGAGGCGTCGCGGGCTGACCGGGAGCCGCGCCCGTCTGCGGCGCGGCGGACGCGTCGCCCTCGTCGCCGCCGGCATCGTCGCCCGTGCCGTCGTCGTCGCCGTCGTCGTCGCCTGCTGCGCCGGTCTCGGCGGCTCCCGCGGGAGAAGCGCCCAGCGCCGCGTTCTCGGCGTCGCGCTGCTGCTGCTTCTTCTGCTGGCGCTTCTTCTTCCTGCCCATGAGGTCCGGGATTCTACCCTCCTCGGCACACCGGCGAATCAGGTTGTAGGCGTTAGAATCCCGGGCCCTATGGCTCGTCCGTCGCGCCCGTACCGGCTCTCCCTGGCCCCCCTCGTCGGCCTCGCGCTCCTCGCACTCGCGGGCTGCGGCGAGGCGGCGTGGAACCCGCACCTCAAGCTCGAGGGGGCGCTCGACAAGGGCACCCCGTTCGTCGAGGCCCTCGCCGCGCACGGATGCCCCGACTCGATCCACGCGATCGACTCGGACACGTTCACGGCGACCTGGGAGCGGGTGCGGATCGTCGCCTTCGCGCCCTTCTACGCCCACCGGGACCGGGTCACGCTCGGCTACCTCGTCCGCAAGGGGAAGATCTCCGGGACGAGCCCGATCAAGGCCTCGGTGTCGGGCGGGCTGGGGCTCGGGTTCGGCGCCGACGAGACCGGGCCGCTCCGCTCGACGGGCTCGTCGGTCGGCCTGATCCCGTTCCTCGCCGTCGTCCTCGCGTGGCAGCTCGGGCGCGCGTTCCGCGAGCGGCTCCGCTTCGTCCTCTCGCCGCTCCTCGTGACGTCGGTCCTCCTCCTCGCGACGACGTGGGCGAGCGACCGGACCGGCGTGACCGCGCCGGGGGGCGGGGTGACGGAGGGCTCGCTCGTGGGCGTCCTCTACGACGAGCTCGGCGATCCGGACGGCATGATCCACCTCCCGGGCGACTCGGGGACGCTCTTCGTCTACCGCGCGGGCGAGAAGAAGCACGCGATCGTGGGCGGCTCCGAGGCGGCCTCGGCGCAGGCGTTCCTCGTGCAGCGCGGCAAGGTCGTGAGGCCCGGGCCCAAGACGACGACGCTCCAGGCGCAGTACTACCTGTTCCCGTTCTTCGCGACCGGCGAGGCGCGGCTCCACTCCGTGATCGCGTGGAGCGTGGGCTTCGCGACGCTCGCGCTCCTCTTCACGACGCGCCGGCGCAAGACGCCGCCCGTCGAGCCCGCAGCGCCCGCGGCCCCCGCGGCATGACGCTCCTCGCGGCGAAGAGCATCTACGTCCACTACGGCCACACGCCGGTCCTCGAGAACGTCTCGTGCACGCTCGAGCGCGGCGAGCGCGTCGGCCTCGTCGGCGTGAACGGCGCGGGGAAGACGACGCTCCTCCGCGCGCTCGCGGGCGACCTCGAGACCGAGAAGGGCGACGTCGCCCGTCAGCGCGGCGTCGTCGTCGGCTACCTCCCCCAGCGGCCGGACCCGCCGCCGGGCGCGAGCGTGCTGCGCTGGGTCCTCGACGTCTTCGGCGACGTCGTCGACATCGAGGAGAAGCTCGAGAAGATCCACGACGAGATGGCGCACGCCGAGGGCGAGGCGCTCGAGAAGCTCCTCGCGAAGGAGGCGCGCCTCCGCGAGGAGCTCGAGGTGAAGGGCGGCTACACCCTCGAGCAGAAGGCCGAGGCGGTCCTCTCCGCGCTCGGTGTCCCCGCCTCGAAGCTCCACGCCGAGGCCGCCGTCCTCTCGGGCGGTGAGCGCAGCCGCTGCGCCCTCGCCCGCGCTCTCGTCCGCGAGCCGGACGTCCTCCTCCTCGACGAGCCGACGAACCACCTCGACCTCCACGCGCTCGAGTGGCTCGAGGAGCGGCTCGCCAAGGGCAACGAGACGCTCGTGATCGTCTCGCACGACCGCTACTTCCTCGACGCCGTCGCGAGCTCGATCTGGGAGGTGAGGCGCGAGAGCCTGACCGTCTTCAAGGGGAACTGGACCGCGTACCGCCAGCAGCGCGACGCGATCGACGAGAAGGCCGCCTCCGACAAGACGAAGTTCGACCGCTTCGTCCAGAAGGAGGAGGACTTCATCCGCAGGAACATCGCCGGCCAGAAGACGCGCCTCGCGAAGTCGCGCCGCAAGCGCCTCGCGAAGATCTTCGACGCGGGCGCGCCCGAGGGCGCGGTCAGCGCGGGCCGCGGGCCGGCCCTCCGCTTCGACGAGGCGACGCGCACGGGCGAGATCGCGATCGGGGCGCGCGAGATCCACGCGGGCTACGAGGGGCTGCCGGACCTCGTCGTCCACGCCGACCTCGAGGTCCGGCGCGGCGACCGGGTCGGCATCCTCGGGCCGAACGGCTGCGGCAAGACGACCTTCCTCCGCGTGCTCACGGGCGAGCTCGAGCCGCGCCGCGGTACCGTCCGCCTCGGTTCGAACGTCAAGCTCGGCTACTACCGGCAGGAGGGCGAGGACCTCCCGCGCGAGAAGCGCGCGATCGACGCCGTCCACGACGTGAAGCCCACGGCCAACACCCAGGAGATCCGCGACCTCCTCGGCGCCTTCGGGCTCTCGGGCGAGAAGCAGGAGACGCCGTGCTCCCAGCTCTCGGGCGGCGAGCGCGCGCGCGTCTCGCTCGCGCGCGTGATCCTCTCGCAGCCGAACGTCCTCCTCCTCGACGAGCCGACGAACCACCTCGACGCCCAGGCCCGCGAGGCGCTCGAGGACGCGCTCGCCGACTTCGGCGGCTCGGTCGTCATGGTCTCGCACGACCGATACTTCCTCGACGAGGTCGCGACGAAGATCCTCGCCTTCGAGAAGCCCGCGACGCCGCCGCGGCAGTTCTCGGGCGGCTACACCGACTACAAGGAGAAGCGGCGCGCCGAGGAGCGCGAGCTGAGAGTCGAGGAGGAGGCCCGCAAGGAGGCCGAGCGCGAGCGCGAGAAGGCGCGCGCGAAGGCGGCGCCGAAGCCCGCGGCCTCGAAGAGCGCGAAGAAGAAGAAGCGCACGCTCGAGGAGGTCGAGGCGGGGATCGTCGCGCTCGAGGAGTCGCGGAAGGCGCTCCACGCCGAGCTCGCGAGCGAGGCGATCTACAAGGACGTGGCCAAGCTCAAGGAGAAGCAGGGCGAGCTCGAGCGGCTCGAGGCCGACTTGAAGGAGCTCGAGGCCGAGTGGGAGGCCTACGCTTCCGAGTGATGGTGCGGGCGAGCGAGGCTCAGCGCCGCGAGGCGACGGCCCCGGCGACGACGACTCCCTGTCGTTCCGCTCCCCGGTGGGTGAACTCGAGCGACGTGAAGAAGCGCGCCGTGTCGTCGCCTTCGACGGCCGCGACGACCGACAGGATCACGACGCGGGGCCCGTCGAGGAAGACGCGGTGGCGGACGCTCCGCTCGCTGCTCGACGCGGTGAGCTCGAAGCCCGAGCGGCCCTCGTGGCACGCGCGCTCGATGCGCGCCGCGGGCTCGGTCGCGGCGACCCCTTCCAGGAACGCGCGCGCGTCCTTCGCCGTCCACGGCCGCGCGGGCGAGCCGAAGACGACCGTGTAGACGGCGCGCTTCTCGGCATCGCGGCAGGTGAAGCCCTCGAGGCCCGCCTGCAGCTCCGTCGCGCGCATCCACCGGCGCTCGCGCACGGGGAGGTCGATCGAGAAGCCGGCGTCGGCGGGCGCGAAGGACGAGGTCCAGCGGTCTCCGCTCGGAGCGGCCTCGCGGCCATGGAGGGCCGAGGCCGCGAGAGCGGCGACGAGCGCGACCGGAGCCAAGGCCTTGAAGAGCATGCGCTTCACGGAGCGAAGGGGGTGCCCGGCTCCGAGTCACGGAACGGTAAAGGGTTACGGCGCCTTCGTTGCGCCCGCTCCCAGTTCGGGCGCAGGCTTCACCGCACGCCTGGATAGCGAGTTTTCAGTCGTCACGAGCCCCGCCAGCCCGGCTCCATCTCCGTCAGGTAGTCGATGACCTTCTTGACCGCGTCGGGCGGACCTCCCGCGAGGAGCTTCGCGCGCTCGGGCTCGAAGCCGCGATCGAACGCCTCGTCTTCGGGGATC
>CAZYLP010000105.1:0-1247 GCA_964648345.1 uncultured Planctomycetota bacterium | reverse complement strand
GTGGACGGGGTCGAAGGCGAGGTACGTGTTCGTGCGGCGCTCGTGGAAGATCGCGGCCTTCTCGTCCGAGTACCAGATCCGCTTCGGCAGCGAGGAGTCGCCGTCGAACGCGGAGTGACGGACCTCCGTGCGGCGCTCCGCGACCGGGAGCGGCACGAGGCCGAGCGACTCGTCGATCTTCCGGCCCATCTGCGGCGTCAGGCAGCCGCTCGACGCGACGAGGACGAGGAGCGCGGCGAGTCGTCCCTCCGTGGAGCGGAATCGCAACATGGTGGTCCTCCGGGCCCGTCCGCGAGCGCGAAGGGAGTGCCCGAAGGCCGTGTCGCTGGACCGGACGCGTTCAGTAGAGAGGCGGGATCAGAAGCTCCTGGCCCGGCGTGAGATTCATGGGGTCGTCGATCCCGTTCGCGTCGGCGATGATCCGCCACTCGGACGGGTTGCCGTACTCCTTGCCCGCGATCCACGCGAGCGTGTCGCCCTGCTTCACGACGCGGCGCTTGGTGTGGTCGGGCGAGTGGCGCGGCTTCCCCTTGAGCTGCTCCTCGGGCGGGGTGAACTCGGTGAACATGCAGTTCAGCACGGCTCGCACCGGCGTCCCGTCGTCGAGGAACATCGTGAAGCGCTGCGTGAGCTGCTTCAGGAGGCAGCGGAACTGGAGCTTCTTGCCCCAGCAGAAGAGGAGGATCGGCGGCCGGTGCTTGTCCGGGTTCACGTGCGCCATGTTCTCGATCTTGTCGGTGAACGAGCGCACGTCGCGGGCGGCGCCCTTCTCCTCGTAGACGTCGAAGAAGAGCTCGACCGCGAGCTGCATGGGCGCGCCGCTCGTCCACTCGTAGGCGGGCGAGTCGAGGCCCTGGATCTGGTGCTCCTTCCACGGAGCGGTCTTCTCGAAGGTGTACTCCTTCGGGTTGAACTTCACCTGCAGGGATTCGTTCGTGTCGAGGTTCTTGATCTCGGCCTTCACGAGACCCATGCGTACACCTCCGGCTTCGTGTCTCTCACGACCCGCTCCTTCGCTCGCGCTCGACGAGGAGCTCGCGCTTGATCCGCGCGTAGAGCTGGTAGATGAGCGGGTTCAGGTCCTGATCGGGCGACCCCGACTGGTGGGACGCCTCGACGTTGGTGGCGGTGCTCCCCGTCGTCTGCTCGACGGTGTCGACGTGCGCGTGCGCCGTCGAGCGCATCGGGACGAGCTCGGTCGTCTCCATCTCGAGCTCGCGCGGCGCGCTCGGACGCGGCGCCGGCCG
>CAZYLP010000104.1:13607-14896 GCA_964648345.1 uncultured Planctomycetota bacterium | reverse complement strand
AGACAGAACGCGCGGATGTGCTCGATCGCGCAGGTGGACGCGAAGCCGCGCTCGGGGTCGGGGAGGTTCGCGTGCGCTCCCTCGAACTCGCCCCACACCGCGGCGCCGAGGAACGGCGCCTCGTCCAGCCGCGAGCTCGAGAAGCGCACGACGCCGTCGCCGGGCCCGAGGGCCTCGCCGACCTCGCGCGGGAGGTTCGCGAGCGCGTACGGAAGGAGCGACAGGTCCGCGAGGTCCGCGACCGAGAACGTCCCGAGCGCCTGGAGGAACGAGTCCACGGCCCACGCGCGGCCCGTGAGGTAGCCACCTCCGGAGAGAGGGGACGTCGGGGGGATACCGTGCGGCATCGTCGGGTTCTTGCCCGCGGGCTCGCCTCGCTCTCCGAGGAGCGAGAGGCCGCCGTAGCGGATGTCGTGCGCGGCGCAGAAGGAGTCCCAGCCGTCGTTGAGATGCTCGATGTAGCTCCGGCCGCCCCAGAGCTTCGCCTCGGCGCAGAGCTCGAGGCACTCTCCCTGTCGCATGAAGCGGAGCGGCCCGTCCTGCGAGAAGGCGGTGATCGTCGCCTCGAGCGCGTTCACTCCGCGCGCGGGGGAGCCGATCGTGAAGATCCGGCGCACGGAGGAGCGCCCGGCGGCGTCGACCGAGAGCCACTTCGTGAAGGCGCGGCCGACGACGCCGCCCATCGAGTGGAGGACGAGGTCCACGCGCTCGGCGCCGGAGGCGCGGCGCACGCCCTCGACACAGCGGCGGAGGCGCTCGACGTAGGAGCTCCGGAAGGTGCGGCCGTCGGTGCGCGCGACGGGGCAACCTCCGATCGAGCCGTCGTTCGTGGGCGGGCCGGCGAGGCTCTCCTTGTAGAAGCCGAAGTTCACGATCGCGTCGCGCTCGAGGTCGCCGGGCTTGAGCGCGTCGGCGTCGCGCGCGTAGAGCTCGGGGACGAGCGAGCGGCCCGTCGCGAGCGCGCTCGCGATCGTCCCCATGTCGGCGGGGCGGCTGTTGATCCCGTGGACGAGGACGAGCGGCACGACCTCGAGCGGCGGTTGCGCCGCGAGGAGTGGCGGCGCCGCGCGGGGAGCGGTCGGAGCCGACGCGCTCGATGAAACCACCGCCGACGCCGGGGCCGTCGAACCCACGCCGGTTCGCTCTCGCGTCCCGCAGGACGCGCAGACGAGGACGCCGAGGCCCGCGGCGAGGATCGCTCTCTCGACGGTTGCTGCCACTCTCTCTGCCCTGACGCGGGGCGCAAAGCGCACGGAGCGTGCCGCGGCCCCTCGACTCGGATCCTCGGC
>CAZYLP010000104.1:3072-13507 GCA_964648345.1 uncultured Planctomycetota bacterium | reverse complement strand
TCCTCGCCGAGGATCCTCGCTCGGGGATCCGGCGCGGAGCGGGGGCCACCTCTCCGAGGCACATCGGTGAGACGAACCTCAGCCCCCGGGTGGAACGCTCCCTGTTGTCCACGAGGTGCCCGCGGCTATCGTGGTTGCGTGAAGCGAGCGCCCTTCCTCCTCCTCCTCTCGCTCGTGGCGCTCGCGGCTCCGCGCGCGGCTCACGCTCACTGGCAAGGGCCGCTCGCGGGAGCGCTCGTCCTCTCGAAGCAGGGACGCCACGTCGAGTCGGCCGCCGTCTACCGGCTCGTCGCCGACTGGCCGGAGGTCTCGCCCTCGACTCCGCGCGCGCAGGCGCTCCACACGTGCGGCCAGGAGCTCGAGCTCGCGGGCCGCCTCGAGGACGCGCTCGCGAGCTACCGCGAGGTCATGGCCCGCTTCGCGGACCACGCCTTCGCGGGGATCGCTCGCCGGAGCGCGGACCGCCTCGAGCCGCCCGGCGTGACGGGCGGCCTCGAGTTCCGCCGCCGCCACGACGCCGCGCTCGAGGTCCTGCTCAAGGCGATGCCGCTCGCCGAGCGTCGCGAGCTCGAGGCGGCGCGGCCCGGCCTCGTGCGCTCGCTCGAGCTCCTCGCCGCTCTCTACCGCGACTTCCCGGAGCACCCGCAGGCCGTGGACGTCGCGATCGCGATCTCGGACGTCCTCGTCCGCCTCGAGCGCCTCGACGACGCGCACGACGCGGCCGAGGAGGCGCTCGCGCTCGCCCGCAAGCGAGCCGCGAAGCCGGATGCGGCGCCGACGGCACCGGCCGACGTCGTGAGCGCGCTCCGCCAGCTCGACGAGGCGCGGCGCGCGATCCGTCTCCTCCGCGTCGGGAGAGGCGCGAAGGGGCTCCTCGCCCTGCTCACCGTCGCCTGGTGCGCGCTCCGTCCGTGGCGCCGCTTCGACCGGCGCATCGCGAAGCTCGCGGTCGTCCTCCTCGTCCTCGACGTCGTCGCTTCGATCGGCGGCGCGATCGGAGCGGACTACGTGAAGCGCGTCCACGCGCCCGGCTCGCCGGTCGAGCCGCTCATGGGAGCGCTCCTCGTCTTCGTGCCGGGGCTCGTCGGCATGACCTTCGCGACCGGCTTCGCGATCACGCTCCGCGGGAGACTCAACGCGGCGCTCATCGCCGGACTTCTCGGGTTCCTCGCCGCGCTCGCGACGACGACGTGCATCGCCCAGCACTACGGGTTCTTCGACTTCTTGCCGGATCTGTGACCAGGGTCCGCGCACGGACGCGAGGCATCCGGGAGGAAGTCGGGCGCGCCGCACGAGCTACGCAAAGGGCTCGCATTTGCCCTCGTTCTTCGCGCACGAAGAGGGCTTTTCACCTTGCGACGAACCACGTCCTGCGCCGCCGCGCTCATCGCGGCGAGCGTTGCCGGCGCCTGCTCGAGCAAGAGCGGCGGTAACGGCGGCTTCAGCATCGCGGCGCTCGCCTCCGGCAGCGCGCCCCCGGCCACCGGGAGCGCGCGCCCCGGCGCGGTGAGCCCCGGCTCGACGGCCGCGACTCCGGCGCCGCCCGCGCGGGCGAACCCGATCGAGCACATCTTCCTCGTGCTGAAGGAGAACCACACCTTCGACAACTACTTCGGGAGCTACCCGGGCGCGGACGGCGCGATGGACGCCGACGACATGGGCTCGAAGATCCCGCTCACGTGGCCCATCGTGGACTTCCAGGTGCCGGGCATGAACACCTGGAAGGTCTGCCACGACCAGTGGAACGGCGGGGCCATGAACAACTTCAGGTCGGCCTCGATCTACGGGAACTGGCAGTACCTCGCGGCGATCATGAACGGGCCGTTCGTCTCCTACTCGCCGCGGAGCGGGAAGCCCGAGGGCCCCGTGAAGTACTACTGGGAGCTCGCGCAGCGGAGCGTCCTCTGCGACCGCTTCTTCACCGCGGTCATGGGCGAGAGCAACGCGAACCACATGTACCTCGTCGCGGGGACGAGCGGCGGCTACGTCGGGAGCGACAGCCCGCTCGGCGCGCAGGTCCTCGACGCGAGCGGCAACGTCGTCCCGCACAAGAATCACTTCACGGCCGCGGAGATCCCGACGACGCTCCTGAACGAGCTCGAGAAGAAGGGCCTCGAGTGGCGCTTCTACCAGGAGGCCGGGACGAAGAAGGGGGGCCTCTACGACGCGATCGACCAGGCCATGGGCAACAACGACACGACGGTGAGCCGGATCGCCGTCGCCCACGCGCTCCCGACCTACAAGAAGTGGTACATCAACACCGTCTCGGACTTCGACCAGAACTTCAAGAACCAGCTCGCGAACGGCGAGGTCGGCGCGGTGACCTGGATCCAGCCGGCGCCGACGAACACCGAGCACCCGGGCTCGAGCCGCACGTCGCACGGAGCGGACTGGACGCGCCAGGTCGTGAACGCGATCGGCCAGAGCAAGTACTGGGGCCGGTGCGCCATCATCATCACGTGGGACGACTCGGGCGGCTACTACGACCACGTCCCGCCGCCGCAGGTGGACCGCTTCGGCCTCGGCTTCCGCGTGCCCGCGCTCGTCGTGAGCCCGTGGGCGAAGAAGAACTTCGTGGACCACAACACGTACGAGCACTGCTCGTTCCTCCGCCTCGCGGAGGACACCTTCGGGATCGCGCCCATGACCAACCGCGACGCCGCGGCGGACCCGTTCTCGAACTCGTTCGACTTCAACCAGGCGCCGCGCGACTTCATGGAGTTCTACATCCCCTGATCCAGCCCCTAGGAATCGAGCGCAGTGGCGACGGCCTCCGCGAGGTCCCACGCGCTCGAGGCGTGCTTCGCCCAGATGGGCTTCGAGCCCGGCCGGCGGAGGAGCCGCAGCACGGTCGACTGCGCGAAGCTCAGGTCCTCGCCGCGCACGCGCCCGGAGCCGCACCCGTGCGCGTGGAGCTGCGCGCCGATCGCGGTGAGGTACGTCGCGGCCGCGAGCCGCACGACGCCCGGGAGGAGGCACCGGTCGACGAGGAGCTGGTCGCCCCAGATCGTCGAGCGGAGCGAGAGCCGGAGCGGCTCGTCGAAGTCGGGCCCGGCTCGTGCGACGCGCGCGACGCTCGCGTGGTCGCCGACGAGGACGACCTCCGCGGCGCCCGCGCTCGCGGCGAGGAGCTTGTGCGCGAGGGCGAGGATCGCGACGAAGGCGCTCGCCTCGCCCGGCCCGCGCGCCGCCTGCGCCGCGCGGAGGTAGAGCGCGAGGAGGTCCTCCACGACCGCGACGAGCGCGGCCGCGCCGCGCGCGAGCTCTTCCTCGGAGGCGCGGTCGGAGGAGACGTCGAGCGAGGCGAGCGCCGCCTCGCCGCCGCCCGGCTCGAGGGGACACGTCGCGAGCGCGGACACCGATGCGCGGAGGAGCCGCGTCGCCTCGCGGAGCGCGGCGCCCGCACCGAGCGGGCGGGCGAGCCGCTCCGCGACGGAGCTCTGCATCGCGAGGACGAAGCCGAAGTCGGCTCCGAGCTTCTCGTCGAGGTAGACGGTCGGGTGCTGCACGACGGACGCGCCGCGGAGGAGCGGCACGATGCGCGGGGCGTCCTCGGCGATGAGCGGCCCCGTGCGGCCGCTCGTCGTGAACGTCGAGCACTCGCCTCCGTCGTAGAGCTTGAGGCCGTCGATCGTCGCGAGGGCGCGGATCGGATAGAGCTGACAGAGGGTCGGCTTCGCCCCGGCGCCGAACGCGGCGTGGACGCCGCAGCGGTGGTCCTGCCGCAGGAAGACGCAGCGGCCGTCCTCGGTCGTCCTCAGGTACCGGTCCGCGCCGCGGACATCGACGTGCGGCCCGGGGCCGAAGCCGGCGCCCGCGAGGTCGAGGGCCTCGAGGCGCGCCACGTCGCTCTCGAGGAGCGGCCCGAACGCGTAGCCCTGGCAGCACCCGCCGCTCCCCTGGCACTGGAAGCGTGCGCCATCGAGCGTGACGGCCTCGATCGGAACCTGGCTCGCGAGCACGCGGCGCGCGCGCGCGAGGATCGGCGAGCCCTCGACGACGTGGAGGAGGAGGAACGAGCGGAGGCTCTCCTCGACGCGCGGGCGGTCGAAGCCCGTCTCGCCCGCGACCCTGGCGACGAGCTCGGCCCCGGAGCTCGTGTCCGGCATCCGGGCGATGAGCGCGCGCGCGATCGGGCCCAGGTCCACCTGCCGGTCGAGGAGCGGGTCGTGGAGCCCGACGAGCGCTCCGTCAGGTCCATGTCTTTCCTGGAGGTCCGCGCGTAACCTCAACCGCTCCATGGGCGGCCACGATAGCGCGCCCCCAACGCGAGCGGCGCGGAAAGCGTAGGATCTGCGGGAAAGATCGTGGAGACCACGAGATGAAGAAGCCTGCCCTCATCGCCTCCGTCGCGGCACTCGTCGCGGCCCTCCTCGCGGGGAGCGCGTCCGCCGAGGACCGCGCCGCGCGCGCGGCCAAGCTCCGGGCGCTCGCGGACGCTTACTGCGAGGACCAGGACCTCGAGCGCGCCCGCCGCTCGCTCGAGGCGATCGCCGCGACGCCGAGCGACCTCCTCGCCGTACTCCGCGAGCCCGCGAAGCCGAAGGAGCCCATGGTCGGCGGCGAGCGCCGGCTCGAGATCATGGACGAGCACGGGAAGGCGACCGAGCTCCTCGTCTACGCTCCGCCGACGGAGGTCCTCCGCGCGCGGACGAAGCCGCTCGGGCTCGCGGTCATGCTCCACGGCCTCGGCGGCAAGGCGAACGGGGCGGGGAAGTTCGCCGACAAGCTCCTCGCCCAGGGCGACGTCGTCTGCGTCGCGCCGACGGCGACCAAGCTCCCCGCCGCGTCCATGAAGCAGGACGACGGGATCCCCGACATCATCCGGGGCCGCTTCAAGCACTGGTGGTCCTACGACGATCCGCGGTGCCTCATCCTCGAGGCGCTGAGGAAGGGGAAGGAGCTGTTCTGGATCGACCCCGAGCGCGTCACGCTCGGCGGCGTCTCCATGGGCGGCTACGGGACGTGGAACGTCGGCCTCCGCCGCCCCGACCTCTGGGCCTCGCTCGCGCCGATCGCGGGCGGGCTCTCGCGCTTCTCCGCGATCTCGGACCGCGACGCGTACTCGATCTCGCTCCTCGAGAACGGGCGGAACCTCCCCGTCTTCTCCGCGCATCCGAAGAACGACCCGCTCGTCCCGTGCGACTCGGACCGCGACGCGTGCGCGTACCTCGCGAAGATCGGGGGCACCGTCCGCTTCGAGGCCGTGGACGCCGGCCACACGCCCGAGGACCTCAAGAAGGCGATGGAGCTCCCCCTCGTCAGCGACATGATGCGCTTCATGATGACGACCCGCCGCTGCGCGTCGCCGCGCGCGGTCAAGTTCCTCGCGGTCGCGGAGACGCTCGACGGCGCGTACTGGCTCCGGGTCCAGGAGCGCACGGGCGTCGCGCGGCCCGCGCTCGAGGGCGAGGTCGACGAGTCGCGCCGGAAGCTGACCGTGCGCACGCAGGGCTGCAAGCGCGCGCGCGTCTACCTCGACGAGCGCGTCCTCGACGGCGACCACGCGGTCGAGGTCGTCGCCAACGGCCGCCGCGTCTTCCAGGGCAGGATCGAGGCGTCGCTCGAGGCCGTCCTCGAGAGCTGGAAGTCGCGCCGCGACCCCGGTCTCGTCTACGCTGCCTTCGTGGACGTGGGGGCCGCCTTCCGCTGAGTCGCGTCGGTCGATACCTCCTCCTCGACACGCTCGGCTCGGGCGCGGGCGCCACCGTCTACCGGGCCCGCGACGTGGTCATGGGCCGCGAGGTCGCGCTCAAGGTCGTCTCGCGGACGGGCCTCGGCAAGGCGGCGACCGAGCGCTTCCTCCGCGAGGTGAAGGCCGCGGGGCAGCTCCAGCACCCGAACGTCGTGACGACGTACGACGTGGGCGCCCAGGGCGACGCGTTCTACATCGCCATGGAGCTCGCCCGCGCGGTGCACTTCGCGCACGAGCGCGGCATCCTCCACCGCGACCTCAAGCCCGAGAACGTCGTCTTCGACGACCGGGGCGAGCCGCGCCTCGTGGACTTCGGCATCGCCAAGATCGTCGAGGGCCCGGCCGCGGGCTCGCTCTCGGCATCGGGCGCGCTCATCGGGACGCCCGCCTACATGTCCCCCGAGCAGGCGACGGGCGACACGGCCTCGATCGGCCCGCCCGCCGACGTGTGGGCGCTCGGCGCGATCCTCCACGAGCTGGTGACGGGGAGGCGTCCTTTCGACGCGCCGAACCTCGTCGAGATGCTCATCGAGATAAGCCAGGGCGAGCTCCCGCCCTTCGTGCGGCTCGACGGCGCGCGGCCCGGAGCGGCCGTGAAGGCGGTCGTGCACCGCGCGCTCGCGAAGGCGCCCCGCGACCGCTTCCCGACCGCGCTCGCGCTCGCGGTGGCGTGCCGCGCGGTGGCTCCGCCTCCGGCATCGCCGCCCCGCGCGAGCGGCGACCGGCGAGTGCTCGCGATCGCCGCGGGAGCATCGGCCGTCTTCGTGGCCGCCGGGTTCGGCGCGCTCCTGCTCGCGCGCGGCGGCGCCGCGGGCGACTCGCCGCCGCCCGGACCTGCCGCCGTCGTCCTCTCCAGGACCGTCTCCGCGCCGCCGCCCAGGCCGGCGGGCCCCTCCGCGGCCGAGCTCGTCGCGCTCGCGCAGCAGAAGTTCCGCACGAAGGACTACGCCGGGGCGCGCGCGCTCCTCGACCGCGCGATCGAACGCGAGCCGGAGAGCGCCGCCGCGTGGGCCTGGCGCTCTCTCTCTCGCTGGCGCAGTCAGGACATCGCGGGCGCATCGGTGGACGCGGAGCGCGCGATCCGCCTCGACCCCTTGCTGGCCGCGGCGTGGCTCGCGCGCGCTCACGTGCGCGCCGCCACGCACGACTACGACGGAGCCGCGGCCGACGCGGGCCAGGCGATCGGGCTCGACCGGAAGCTCGCGCTCGCCTACCAGCTGCGCGGGTGGGCACGGAGCCACTCGAAGGACCGTGCGGAGTTCGAGATGGCGCTCGGCGACCTCCGCATGGCGATCGACCTGGACCCGGAGGACGTCGAGAGCTACCTCCATCGCGCCGCCCACCTGCGAACGCTCCAGGACGTGCCGGGCGAGCTCGCCGACTACGGCCGCGTCCTGGCGATCGAACCGGACAACATGATCGCGCTCAGGCGCCGCGGCCTGGTGACGATGACGAGCAATCCGGACGCCGCCCTGGCGGACTTCGACCACGCTCTCCGTGTCACGCCGGGGGACGAGCCGAGCCTCGTCGCACGCGCGACGCTCCGCGAGAGGCGGGGAGACGTCCCGGGCGCGCTCGCGGACCTCGAGACGCTCGTCGCCACGCACCCGGACAGCGCGAACGCGGCGCCGGCGCGGAGACAGATCGCGCGCCTCTCGGGGAGACCGAGCCGTTGAGAAGCGGCGGCCGCCGACTTCCCGAGTAGGGATGTCCCCCTTCCCGACTCGAGCACGGGCCGTCGTCGCAAGTGGCCATCGCGTGGCTCCGTGGGCCCTGGCCTGCGGCTCGCTCTCCTCGTCCCGCGGAAAGAGTGGACGAGTAGCGAGAGAGCGAAGCCCTCAACTGCTCCAAGTTCTTCTCCTCCCGTTCTTTTCTCCTCCCTATCTCTGTTTACCGCATGGCGGCCCTGACCTCCTTGTTCCGGGAGGTCAGGGCCTCTCCTCTTCAGCGCGCTTCCTGGGACGCGGGAGGTCGAGCGCGTTGAGCTTCGTCGTGAGCGTGCGGCGCGAGATCCCGAGCATCGCCGCGGCCCGCGTCTGGTTGCCGCCGCACGCCTCGAGCGCGCGGACGATCCGCTCGCGGTCGATCGGACCGCCGCTCGCGAGCGGCGGCGGCGCCGCGCCGGCGAGCGGCGCGAAGTGCTCGGGGCCGATCTCGCCTCCCTCCGCGAGGAGGACGGCGCGCTCGACGACGTTCCTCAGCTCGCGCACGTTCCCTGGCCACGAGTGGGCGCGGAGGGTCTCGAGCGCCGCCGCGCCGAGCTCGGGTGGGGCCCCGAGCCCGAGCTGCCCGGCGAAGCTCGCGAGGAAGCGGCGGGCGAGCGGCTCGACCTCCTCGGGGCGTTCGCGGAGGGGCGGCAACGAGACGGGCACCCCGTTGAGCCTGAAGTAGAGGTCGCGCCGGAACCGCCCGGCGGCGACCTCCGCCTCGAGGTCGCGGTTCGTCGCCGTCACGAAGCGGACGTCGATCGGCCGCGAGCGCGCCGCGCCGAGCGGCTGGACGGCGCGCTCCTCGAGGACGCGGAGGAGCTTCGCCTGGACCGGGGGCGGCATCTCGCCCACCTCGTCGAGGAAGACGGTGCCGCCGTTCGCGCTCTCGAGCATCCCGGCGCGGGCCTCCACCGCGCCCGTGAACGCGCCCTTCTCGTGGCCGAAGAGCTCCGACTCGAGGAGCGTCTCGCTGAGCGCGGCGCAGTTGATCGCGACGAACGGGCCGCCCGCTCGCGGAGAGCGCGCGTGCACGGTGCGCGCGACGACCTCCTTGCCGGTGCCCGTCTCTCCGAGGAGGAGGACGTTGATCGGGCCGCGCGCCACGCGCTCGACGACCTCGTGGACTCTCTTCATCGCGGGGGCGATCACGAGCGGCGGCGCGTCGGAGCCCGTGGGCGCGGACGCGGCCTTCGCGCCCTCGCGGCCGGGCGGGGCGGCGGCGCGGCCGTACTCGATCGCGACGACGACGGACCCGACGCGGACGAGGTCGCCCGGGCGAATCGCCACCTTCTTGCCCTTCTCGATGCGCTCGCCGCGGACGAAGCTCCCGTTCCGCGTGCCGAGGTCCTCGATGGACGCGAACGTCCCGAGGTGGAGGAGCGCGTGGCGGCGCGAGACCGAGCCGTCGTCGATCGAGATCTCCGCCTCCGACGAGCGTCCGATGAGCACCTTCCCCTTCGGCGGGAGCGGGACCTGCCGGAGAGGCCCCGGCCCCGCGACGAGGAGGCGCGGGCCCTGGGGCTCGGGCGGGCTCTCGTGGGTCGGGTTCTCGGTGCTCGCCATGACGCCGGTCTCGCGGGGAGGATAGCGAACGGAACCCGCTGGCGCCGTCGGCCGCCGAGCCTTATCGTGTGCGCCCTTCACGCAGGAGGTTCCGGTGGGAGACCAGAAGACCGTCGTCCTCGCTTACTCGGGCGGCCTCGACACGAGCTGCATCCTGAAGTGGCTGAAGCTCCAGGGCCTCCGCGTCATCGCGTTCGTCGCCGACATCGGTCAGAACGACGACTACACCCAGGTCCGGAAGAACGCGGAGAAGACGGGCGCCGACGAGGTCATCATCAAGGACCTCCGCCGCGAGTTCGTGACCGACTACATCTTCCCCGCGATCCGCGGCAACGCGGTCTACGAGGGCCGCTACCTCCTCGGCACCTCGCTCGCGCGCCCCGTGATCGCGCGCCACCAGGTCCAGGTCGCCCTCGAGAAGAACGCGCACTTCGTCTCCCACGGCTCGACGGGGAAGGGGAACGACCAGGTCCGCTTCGAGCTCGCCTACCACGCTCTCGCGCCGAGGATCGGGATCATCGCGCCGTGGAAGGACCCCGAGTTCCTCGCCCGCTTCCGCGGCCGCACGGACCTCATCAACTACGCGCGCGAGCAGAAGATCGACATCCCGGTCACGCTCGAGAAGCCCTACTCGACCGACGCGAACCTCATGCACAAGAGCTACGAGTCGGGGACGCTCGAGGACCCGAACCACCGGCCCGACCCGGACATGTACACCGTCACCGTCGACCCGAAGAAGGCGCCCGACGAGGAGACCGTCATCGAGATCGAGTTCAAGGACGGCTACCCGATCCGCGTGAAGAACGAGCGGACGGGTCGCGAGGTCCGCGAGCCGCTCGAGCTCTTCATGGCGCTGAACGACGTGGGAGCGAAGAACGGCTGCGGGCGGATCGACATCGTCGAGAACCGCTTCGTCGGGATCAAGTCGCGCGGCGTCTACGAGACGCCCGGCGGCACGATCCTCCACCGTGCCCTCCGCGACCTCGAAGGGGTCGCCATGGACCGCGAGGTCCAGCGTCTCCGCGACATGCTCGCGCCGAAGCTCGCCGAGCTCATCTACAACGGCTTCTGGTTCTCGCCCGAGATGGACTTCCTCCAGTCCGCGGTCGAGAAGAGCCAGGAGTTCATCGACGGCGTCGTCCGCCTCGCGCTCTACAAGGGCAACATCACCTGCATCGGCCGCACGTCGCCGAGCTCGCTCTACGACCAGGCGCTCTCGTCGATGGACATCGTCGGCGGCTTCAACCAGCAGGACTCGGCCGGCTTCATCCGCATCCAGGCGATCCGCCTCAAGGCTCACCGCGTGATCGTCGAGCGGCAGAAGCAGCTCCGCGGGAAGTAAGAGAGCGGAACCACCGAAGTGTCTTCGGTGGCTACTTCCCCTTCTTCTTGTTTGCCTTGGCGGGCTTCTTCGCCTTGGCGGGCTTCTTCGCCTTGGCGGGCTTCTTCGCCTTGGCGGGCTTCTTCG
>CAZYLP010000104.1:0-2972 GCA_964648345.1 uncultured Planctomycetota bacterium | reverse complement strand
CCTTGGCGGGCTGCTTCGCCTTGGTGGGATTCTTCGTCGGCGGTTTCTTCGCCACTGGCTTCTTCGGCGGAGCAGCCGGAGCGGCGGGCTTCGGCTCGTGGCCGGGAGTCGGTTCGAAGATCTCGAGGAGGAGGTCGCTGAACTGCGCCTCGCCGAGGCCGAGGGCGAGGCCGAGCTCGCGGACGAAGGTGTCCTCCTCGTAGTCGAGCTCGCCGTCCGCCTCGTGCACGGCGACCACGAGCTCGAGGACGCGGCGCCGGTCGGCCTCGGAGCCGCCCGTGAAGGGCTTCGCGAGGTCCGCCATGGTGACCGCGTCGAGCTCGAGCTCGGAGAGGCCGTCGATGAGGTCCGTCGGGAGCGCCCCCCCGAGGCCGACGAGCGCCCACTCGCTCTCGAGGACGGCGAGGATCTTGTCGATCTCTTGCGCCTCGACGTGACCGTCGGCCTGCGCCGCCGCGAACAGGACCCGGCCCAACCCCTCGATGCGCTCGCGCATGACTCCTCCCGAGGGGCGGATCGTATCCCTCCGAGCCGACAGAGCGCAAATGGTGACAACCGAGCGCAACAGCCGGCGGACTTCTTCCATTTCCGGACGATGCGCCGCACGCCAGACGTGGCACGCGCCCAAGTCCTTGATGGCTCGACTCACTCGTCCCACGTCAATCCGGCGCGACGCTCGCTCTGCGGCACTCCATGCGGTTCTTCACCGGGCTCCTGTCACGAGGATGGGAGTTCGCCAAGTCCCACTGGACCGACCTCGTGGCGATCGCCGTCTCGGCGGCGATCTTCACGGCGATCGTCTGGTTGGCGCCCGTCTCGATACCCACGCTCGCGACCCTGGCGATCGCCGGCTTCGTGAGCGGCGCGGCCGGCTCGGTCGTCGGCGACCTGCTCGAGAAGAAGAAGCCCACGATCCGGAGCGTCCTCCTCGCCGCGACGATCTCGACGGTCCTCGCGGTGGGCTCGTTCGGGATCGCCCGGTGGGTGAAGCCACACCTCCCGCGGCTCTGGAAGCCGATCTCGAACTGGCTCCTCCGCCCCACGCTCTCGGCCGTCGGCCGTCCGGGCGTGACGATCGCGACGAAGACGGTCATGGAGGTCGGCGAGCCGCTCGTCGCCAGCGCGATCCGCACCGTCGGCCGGAGCGTCGGCTTCTTCGGCAGCGAGATCGCCCGCAACTTCGACGGCCGCAAGAAGCCCGACGCGGCCCCCGACGTCCCGATGCCGTCGCGCGGTCCGCCGCCGTCGGTGCCCGAGACGCCGGAGCCGCCGTCGACGAACACCGGGGACGACGACGGCGCGGGGGCGCCGAGGTCGCAGCCCGTGTCACCTGGCCTGCTGGGTGCACTTTCGAAGACGCACCGCTGAAGACACACCGCTGAAGATGCTAGAACTCGCCCCCGCGTGGGCGACCGAGAGAGAGGAAAGGTCATGTTCGTGGGGACCCGGAGCGTTGCTCCAGTAGTCGTAAGCCTCCTCGTCACCACCCTCCTCGTCACGGCGACGGGTTGCAGCCGGAGCGGCGGCGGTGGCGGCGGCAGCCTCGGCGCGGGCTCGACCGCCGCGACCGGCTCCACGTCGCGCACTCCCGCGCCCGTCTCCAGTCGTGCCACTCCTGGCACGCCCGCGCCCGTCGGCACGCAGGTCGTCGCGAGCGGCACGTTCCGCGCGCTCAGCTACAACGTCGCGGGCCTCCCCCAGATCGTCTCGAAGGTCTCCCCGGCGACGAACACGAGCCTGATCAGCCCGCTCCTCAACGCGTACGACTTCGTCGTCGTGCAGGAGGACTTCTCGTACCACGCGCAGCTCAAGGCGAGCGTCACTCACGCGCAGCAGACTCCCGAGCACACGGGCTACTCGACCGTCCTGGGCGACGGCCTCAACGCCTTCTCGAACATCCCCTTCTCGGGCCTCGCGCGCACGAAGTGGATCGACTGCAACGGCTGGGTCAACCAGGCGAACGACTGCCTCGCGTCGAAGGGCTTCTTCTTCGTCGAGCTCGAGCCCGCGCCGGGCGTGAAGATCCACTTCTACAACCTCCACGCCGACGCCGGCCGCTCGGGCGCCGACGCGAGCACGCGGAAGAGCAACTTCAAGCAGCTCGCGGACGTGATCCTCAACCAGTCGAAGGGCCTCGCCGTGATCGTCGCGGGCGACACCAACCTCAAGGTGACCTCCGACCCGGTGGACGTTCAGACCCTCGACGACTTCCTGCGGGTCCTGGGCCTCAAGGACGCGGCGCGCACGCTGGGCGGGACGGAGACGATCGACCGCTTCATGTATCGCGACTCCGCGAAGCGCGACGTCGAGGTCGTCGGGAAGAAGTGGCGCTTCGCCGACGAGATGGTCGACGCGGCCGGGCAGGACCTGTCGGATCACAAGGGCGTGAACGTCGACTTCGAGTGGCGGCTGGTCAAGTAGGCGCAGGCTCGCTCTCCGACGAGGGCTCGTCGGTGTAGCTCACGAGGGCCGAGTCCCGGCGCACGGACTCGGCCAAGTCGCGCACGTACATCGGGCGCCACCTCGGTCTGTTGGTCCACGGGCCGATCCCTCGAGCCTCCCGCACCGCGTCGAGGACATCGAGTGCCCGTGGGCCGAGGTTCGGGAGAGACGGGGCCGCCTCGACCCGGCGACCGAGCGGGTCGAAGAAGACCGGCCCGTCGGGGGTCATCTTCATCGTGAATCCGCCCTCGTGGACGAGTCGATGATGACGGCGGCAGTTGAGCGCGAGGTTCTCGAGGGTCGTCGCGCCCCCGTCGGCCCAGTGTTCGATGTGGTGCGCGTCGAGCCAGCGGCGGTAGTTGCACCCCGGGAAGCAGCACGTGCGATCTCGCGCTTCGAGGAGCCGTCGCAGGCGCGTCGGAACGCCGCGCGTTCGACGTCCGACGTCGAAGGAGCGCGGTTTGCCGCGCTCGACGGCGCGCTCGACGAGCGTCACGATCGGCGAGTCGCAGCAGAGCCGGCGCACGGTC
>CAZYLP010000103.1:12209-14931 GCA_964648345.1 uncultured Planctomycetota bacterium | reverse complement strand
GCCGAGCTTGCCGCCCACGCCCTTCGAGAACTTGTTCGGGTCACCCCAGCCGTGGGACGGAGCGTGGCAGCTCGCGCAGCTGACCGTGCCGTCCTTCGAGAGGCGGCCGTCGAAGTAGAGCTGCCGGCCGAGCTCGACCTTGCTCGGGGTCACGGGCTCCTGCTGGTACGCCTTCTCGAGCGCCGCCTGGTCGATGCCGAGCGGGGCCCTGGGGACGATCGCATCCTCCGCGAGCGCGGAGCCGATGACGGCGACGAGGACGACCGGGGCGGCCAGCGAGAACCGGCGAAGCATGGAGACTCTCCCTCCTGGGTCGGGGGGAGAGTCTTACCATGCTAAGCGGCGTCGCGCTTCGGCGTCTTCGTGGACGGCGCCGTCTTCCCGGGCTTCGAGACCTCCTCGACGGTCGCCTTCACGACCTCGGCGTCGTCGGCCTCCTGGGCGAGGTCGGCCTGCGCGACGATCCCGACGAGCGTACCTCTCTCGTCCACGACCGGGATCCGGCGCACCTGGTGCTCCTGCATGAGCTCGGCGCACCGATCGAGATCCTCCTCCGGCCGCGCCGTCACGACGGTGGCGCACATGATCGCCTCGCACGTGACCTCGGCGGCGCTGCGCTCCTCGGCCACGACCTGGATGCAGATGTCGCGGTCCGTGAGGATCCCGACGAGCTTCTTCGAGGTCGGGTCGGCGACGACGGGGATCGAGCCCACGTCCTCCGCCTTCATGAGCTTCGCGGCGATCGTGACCCCGTCCTGCGGCGTGCAGAAGGCCAGGTCCTTCGCCATGACATCCTTGACGAGCATCGAATCCTCCGGCGAGCATCGCGCGAACCATGCTCCAGCGCGTCCTCGGCCTGATCCGCGAAGCGAAAGACGCGCCCCGGATCGAGGACCCGGCCGTCGTCGAGACGCAGTACCGCGAGAAGCGCAACCAGGTCCTCCTCGCGAGCATGGTCGGGTACGGGCTCTTCTACTTCTGCCGCGGCAACCTCTCGTCGGCCCTCCCGCTCCTCCAGACCGACCTGCGCATCGAGAAGGACGACATCGGGAAGATCGGGTCGGCCCTCTTCGCCACGTACGGCATCTGCAAGTTCCTCACGGGGCTCGTCGCGGACCGTGCGAGCCCGAAGACGCTCATGGTCGCGGGGCTCGTCCTCTCGGCGATCCTCAACATCGCGTTCGGGCTCTCCTCGGATCTCCTCTTCCTCTGCTTCCTCTGGGGCGCGAACGGCGTCGTCCAGAGCTTCGGGGCCCCCGCGAGCGCGAAGGTGATCGCCGTCTGG
Organism: uncultured Planctomycetota bacterium; assembly: GCA_964648345.1. GTDB lineage: Bacteria > Planctomycetota > J058 > J058 > JACQDU01 > CAZYLP01. The sequence continues at coordinate 13,646 of CAZYLP010000103.1, read as the reverse complement.
TTCAGCGCCTCGGAGCGCGGGGCCAAGACGGGGATCTGGAACATCTCGCACCAGGCGGGGGGCGGGATCGTGCTCATCTTCGCCGGCTTCTGCGCCCAGCTCCTGGGCTGGCGCGGAGCGATGATCGTGCCCGCCCTGTTCTCGCTCGCCGCCGTCCTGTTCATCATGCCGTTCCTCCACGACCGACCCGAGAGCCACGGCTTGCCCCCGGTCGAGGAGTGGTCGGCCACGAAGACGGAGGTCGACGATGCGGGCGAGTCGTTCCTCGCCATGTTCCTCCGGCGCGTGCTCCTCAACCCCCGCGTCTGGCTCATCGCGCTCGCGAGCCTCTGCACCTACTTCGTGCGCTACGGCGCCCTCTACTACGCGCCCAAGTACCTCAAGGAAGTCCGGGGCATGCCGATCTGGCTCGCCGGGTCGAGCTCGAGCCTCCTCGAGTTCCTCGGGATCCCGGGCGCGTTCCTCTGCGGCTGGCTCTCGGACAGGCTCGGCGCGCGGCGCGCGCCCGTCGTCTTCGCGTCGCTCCTCCTCCTCGCGGCGAGCACGTGGGCGCTCGTCCGCGTCCCCGCGGGGATGTTCGCGGTCGACCTCCTCCTCCTCGCGGCGATCGGCTTCTTCACGTACGGGCCGCAGATGCTCCTCGCGGGGGTCGCGCCCGTGGACATGAGCAGCAAGCGCGTCGCGGCGGCCGCGGTCGGCTTCACGGGTCTCATGAGCTACGCCGGCGCGAGCGCCTCGACGCACTTCGCGGCGCAGCTCATCAAGACCGACGGCTGGACACCGGCGTTCGACATGTGGGCGAAGGCCGCGGTCACCGGGGCCGTGCTGTGCATCCCTCTCTGGTACGCCTCGCCCGTCCGAAGAGCTGAAGTTGCGCCGCCGCGGGGCCCCTGACACTCTCGCTCCGTGCCCTCCCGCCTCGGCAGTTACGACATCCAGTCCGAGATCGGGCGCGGCTCGAACGGCGTCGTCTATCGCGCGGTGGACCGGCGCCTCAAGCGCGAGGTCGCGCTCAAGGTCCTCCCGCCCTCGAGCGGCACGGCCGACACGGAGCAGTTCCGGCGCGAGGCGCGCGCGACGGCGCGCCTCCGCCACCCGGGGATCGTCGTCGTCTACGACGCCGAGGTCATCGACGGCTCGCGCGTCGTCGCGCTCGAGCTCGTCGAGGGCGGCTCGCTCTCGCAGAAGCTGAAGCAGGGCGGCGCCCTCCCGTCGCGCGACGCGGCGCGGATCGTGGCCGACCTCGCGTCGGCCGTGCAGTCGGCGCACGCGCAGGGCATCGTCCACCGCGACTTGAAGCCCGCGAACGTCCTCCTCGAGAAGGACGGCCGGCCGCGCCTCACCGACTTCGGTCTCGCGCGCGACGAGCGAGGCAAGGCGATCTCGCGGACCGGCGACGTCGTCGGGACGCCGGCGTACATGGCGCCCGAGCAGGCG
>CAZYLP010000103.1:4155-12199 GCA_964648345.1 uncultured Planctomycetota bacterium | reverse complement strand
GATCTACAACGTGCTCGTCAAGGCGCGCCTGCAGCAGGCGGCGGGCGAGACGGACCGGGTCGGGCCGTGGACCGACGTCTGGGGCCTCGGAGCCGTGCTCTACGAGTGCCTCTCGGGGAGCCCGCCCTTCTGGGGGAAGGACGTGCTCTCGGTCCTCGAGAGCGTGATCCACTCGCAGCCGCGGCCGCTCGACGCGGTGCGCGCCGACAGCGGGCTCGAGCCGCTCCCGGCCGACCTCGTGACGATCTGCTCGAAGGCGCTCGAGAAGGAGCGCGACCGGCGCTACACGACGGCCGCCGCGCTCGAGGAGGACCTGCGGCGCTGGCTCGACGGCCGGCCGATCCTCTCGCGCCCGTCGGGGAAGGGCCGGCGCGCGCTCGACGCGCTCAAGCGGAGCGGCCGGGCGGTCGCGCTCGGCCTCGCCGTCGCCGCCGCGGCGACGGTCGCGTCCATCCTCATCCCGGGGGCGCTCGAGCGCTCCCGGCGCCTCGCTCACGCGGCCGACGTGCTCGCGCGCGTCGGCACGGGCGAGGGCAAGTACATCCGCGAGAAGGCCGTCTTCGAGCTCACGCGCGAGAAGGACTCGCTCCTCGTCCCCTTCCTCGTCGAGGCGCTCGACAAGGTCACCGCGCGCATGGGGGCGGTCACTCGCGAGCAGCTCCTCTCCGTCGAGACCGCCGTGAACGCGGAGGAGCGCGCGCGCCAGCCTCGCCTCGCGCGGCTCCGCGAGGCGCTCGACCGCCTCGAGGCCGCGCGCCGCGACGCGCGCGTCGAGCGCGAGCGCGTGAGGGCCGTGGACGAGGCCCGGCGGCGCTACCGCCTCCGCGGCTTCCGCTCCGGGCAGTCCGCGGGCATCGTCCTCGCCTCGGACCAGAAGCGGCGCGTGGGCGACGAGGACCTCCTCCGCGCCCTCGTCGCCGTGGAGGCGCTCGGCCGCCTCGGCGACGCCGCGGCGGTGGACGCGGTCGGGCGTCACCTCCACGTCTGCGAGGACGAGGAGCGGGGCGTGGCCGCCGCGCAGGCGCTCGGCCGCCTCCGCCACGCGCGCGCCGCGCGGAGCGTCCTCCGCGTGGACGAGCGCTTCGCGCGCGGCGGCTCGTACGAGAGCCGCGCGCTCCACGCGCTCGCCTTCGAGCTCGGCGGCGCGGTCCCCGACTTCGAGCCGAAGACGGCGCTCGACTTCATGGACCGCGGGCGCCTGCGCGCCCTCCTCGACGACCGGAGCGGCGCGCTCCTCGACCTGAACCAGGCGGTCGGGCTCGACGCGAAGGACCCGTTCGTCTGGTCCACGCGCGCCGCGCTCCACGCGAACAAGCACGACTGGGTCTCCTCGTGCGCGGACCTCGAGAAGGCGATGGCCCTCGAGCCCGACGTCGCGAGCCACCTCGCGGGGCACGCCTACGGCCTCTGCCAGCGCGACGAGAAGGTCCGCGCGCTCGCCGAGGCCGACCGCGCGATCGAGCTCGACAACGCGGACGCGCGCACGTGGAGCTCGCGCGGGGCCATCAAGGTGAAGCTCAAGGACCGCGCCGGCGCGCTCTCCGACCTGAGCCGCGCCCTCGAGCTCGACCGCAACCTCGCCGAGCCGTGGGCGAGCCGCGCGTCTCTTCGCGCCGAGGACGATCCTCAGGGAGCGATCGAGGACAACACGCGGGCCCTCGAGCTCGACCCGAACATGGCCGCGGTCTGGAACAACCGCGCGTGCGCGAAGCAGAGGAAGGGCGACCTCGAGGGCGCGCTCGCCGACTTCGGCAAGGCGATCGAGCTCGCGCCCCTCGAGGCGCAGCAGTTCGTGAACCGCGCGACCTGCCACGTCGAGCGCAGCGACTACCCGAGCGCGATCGCCGATGCATCGAAGGCCCTCGAGCGCGACCCGCGGAGCGCGCACGCGCTCGCGATCCGCGGCCGCTCGAGGATCTTCACGAGCGACCCCGCCGGCGCGGAGGCCGACCTGAACCGCGCCACCGAGCTCGCGCCGGGCGACAAGTCGGTCTGGAACGCGCTCTCTCTCTTCCGCCTCTCGCGCGGCGACAAGAAGGGCGCCCTCGAGGCCGTCGAGCGGCAGGTCGCGCTCGCGCCCGACGACGCGGACGCCCTCACGAGCCGCGGCTTCATCCGCATGAAGGCGGGCGACGTCGCGGGCGCGCGCGCCGACTGCGAGCGCGCGACCGTGCTCCGGCCGCTCGACGCGACGTGCTGGGACAACTACGCCGAGGCCCTCTTCGCGGCGAAGGACTGGAAGCTCGCCCTCGATGCGAGCGAGCGCTCGATCCGCCTCGGCCGGAACCACGCGTCGGCTTGGCGGCGGAACGCCACGATCAAGCAGTGGCTGGGCGACTACCCGGGCGCTCTCACCGACGCGACGCGGGCCGTCGAGCTCAACAGCCATGACTTCGCGAACCTGTTCGTCCGCGCCGAGTGTCACCGCTACCTCGGCGACCGCGACGCGGCGCTCAAGGACTACAAGGCGGCCGTCGCGCTGTTCGGGCCGAAGGACGAGGACCCCAAGATCATCAGGGATCGGATCGCGGAGCTCGAGCGGGGAGGGCGCTGAGGAGTTCTCTTCCATCCTGACGTGGAGGAGCGTTCCGTTCGTTCTCGACGCGGAGGCGCAGAGGCGCGGAGGCGCAGAGGAGTGGACGATTCACGACGGCCCCTCTGCGTCTCAGCGTCTCCGCGCCTCCGCGTTTCGAAGACGAGAAGAACGCTCCTCCACGCCCGGTCAGGAGAGGATCGTCAAGTCCTCCGCGATCTCATCCATGCTCTTGTAGCGCTGCGCCGGGTCGAGCGCGCACATCTTCTCGATCACGTCCGCCGCGTCCTCCGGAGAGTCCATGAAGTCCTCGCTGCCCGGAGTCGCGAACTCCTGGAGGAGCTTCTTCCGGTCGAGCGGGACCTTCCCGGCCTTGAGCACCTGCTCGATGTCCTCGTAGGGGCGCTCGGAGGTGATGAGCTCGTAGAAGAGCACGCCGAGCGAGTAGACGTCGCTCGCCTCGGTCGCCTTCCCCGGGTCCTGAAAGACCTCGGGCGCCATGTAGCGGCGGTCGAGGCGGCCCTTCACGTCCTGTGGGTCCTTGACCGTGGGCGAGGAGCGGATGAGCGCGAGGTCGAAGTTCACGAGCTTCACCTCCCCGCTCTTCCCGATCACGACGTTGAGCGGCCGCACGTCGCGGTGGATGACGCCCGCCTTGTGGCAGTGGCGCAGGCCGCTCGCGACCTTCTGGATGATCTTCGCCTTCTCCGCCCACTTGATCTGGCGGTCCTCCTCCTTGGCGATGAGGATCTCGAGGGGGCGGCCACCCTCGATGTACTCGGTCGGGAGGACGAACTTGTTGTCCTCCCACGCGAAGATGTCGCTCGTGTCCACGATGTTCGGGTGCGCGGAGAGGAGCCGGAGCGCGTTCTGGTCGTGGAAGATCGCCTGGATCTGGCGCTCCTTCTCCTCCTGCGACGCGTAGACGTCGAAGCTGTAGACCTTGAGGATCGTCTTCGGCTTCGTCTTGATGTACCGGTGCGAGGCCAGGTAGACGGCCTTCTGCTCGCTCTGGTTGATCTTCTCGATCACGTCGTAGAGGCCGATCCGCGAGACCTTCTTGGAGGGCCGCGAGCCGAACAGCGCCTCGCAGATCGGGTCGTGGTGGCGGCGGATCGAGCTCACGCTCACCGGCAGCCGCTTCGGGTCGGTGAGCGCGTCGAACGCGTCGCCGATCTGGACGATCCTGTGGGCCTGGTCGTCCTTGACGTTGACCTTCGCGCCGTCGTCGGTGAGGAGGATCACGGTCTCGGTCCAGACGTCGCTCAGGTAGTGCGAGTGGTTCTTGAGCTTGCTGGCGAGGATCTTCGTCTTCTTGTTCGCGAGCGGGATCGGGCTCGGCATGACGCCGCCGTTCTCGAACTGCCACTGCATGTGGTTGCCCTTGATGGCGCCGTGATAGCCCTTCACCTCGACGTGGTAGACCGCGAACTCGCCGACGACGATCACGTCGAACTCGTAGGGGAGTCCTCGCCCCGTCGTGATCTCGAGGTTGTGGAAGATGAAGAAGTTGTCCGGGAGCACCTCGGCGAGCTTGCGGATCGCCTTGGCCTCGCTCGGGTTCTCGGGCTCGCCGATTCGGTGGATCGTGGCGGACATTGGGACTCCCCCCCGCGCGCGAGGCTAGCAGTTGCGCGGGGTTGGCGGCTACCGCCTCCGTACGGTCGAGAGACGCCGGAGCGTAAGGATTCCTGACGGTCCAAGGGACCTGTCTACGTAAAGGCCCGCTCGAGGGCGGATCGGAGATCGGCATTGTTCTCGCTCATGAGCGGACGACGGAACGAGAACGAGAACGAGAACGAGAACGAGAACGAGTTCGAGTTCGAAGGGGGCACGAAGGAACCAATGCACTGCCACGCACACGAAGGCGTCCGCGCCTCGGCTCGCTGCACGCGCTGCTCGGTCCTCCTCTGCGCGATCTGCCGCGCGGAGCGCGAGGGACGCGCCCTCTGCTCGAACTGCGTGAAGGGCGGCGGCGAGGTCGTGAAGGCCGTGCGTGTGTTCGCGCCGGCGCCTCCGATCCCGCCCGCCATGCCGATCTCGATCGAGATCCGCGCGCACGCGCCGGCCCGCGGGCCCCTCCCCCCGATCCCCTCTCCCTTCCCTCCCCTCCCCTCCCCTCCGACTCCCGTCCCGCCGGTCGCGAGAAAGCCGCGGCCGGCGGTGGCGGGGGCCCTCGGAGTGGTGCCCGGGTTCGGGCACTTCTACGCGGGGAGGCCGCTCAGGGGTCTCGGAATCCTGCTCGCGACTCCGATCACGCTCGCCCTCACGGCGGCCGGCGCGATCCCGCTCGCGGCCTACGCCTTCCTCCACGGCTACGTCGCCTTCGACGGCTACCGCTGCGCGCGGCGCCGGATCGGCGCGTGGAGCGCGGAGGACGCGCGCGAGGCGCGCGGCGTCTGGTTCGCGACGCTCGGGGCGGTGATCCTCCTCGGCCTCGCCCACGCCGCGGGCGCGCCCTTCTCGCCCGTCCTGATCTGGCCCGCGGTCCTGATCCCGCTCGGCGTCGGACTCATGCTCGGCGAGCGGACGAACCGCGTGAACAAGGGGCTCGAGCTCACGCCGCAGCAGCGGCCGACGGCGCCGGTTCCGCCGACGCCGCCGACGCCTCCCGCTCCGCCGGCGCCGCCGAAGGCGATCGAGCCGGCGCCGGGAGTCGAGATCGATCGGCGAGCGGATCGCGCGAAGCTCGCGGAGCAGCTCTGCAGCTGAGAGCCGGAACGAGAACGAGAACGAGAACGAGAACGAGTTTGGCAAAGGGGGACATCGTCATGCCCGCGACGACGACGATCACGTTCTGCAACGAGTGCGGCTCCCGCGAGGACCTCTGCGAGTGCCGCGTGCGGACCTTCCGGCCCTTCGAGCACGAGAAGAACCCGGTGGTGGCCGCGCTCCTCTCGCTCCTGATCCCGGGTCTGGGCCAGGCCTACAACGGCGAGATGACGAAGGCGCTCGTCTTCTTCCTCGGGTGGTTCACGATCATCGCGTGGCCGCTCGCCGTCATGGAGGCGTACTACTCGGCCCGCGTCGGGATCCTCGAGAACCGGCTCCGGCAGCTCGGCGACGAGCCGGCCTGGAACTGAGTCCTCGCACGAGAACACAAGACAAGGAAAGAACGGAGGCTGTCATGGTTCGGAAGTTGGTCGGCTTCGGTCTCGCGACCGTGGGCGGCGTCGTCCTCGTCAGCTCGGTGTTCGGCAGCGATCTCAAGACGTACGGCCGGACGGGCGAGCGGATCATCCAGGAGAAGATCGACGAGGCCACGGGCGTCGGGACGAAGCTCGAGGTCTTGAAGACGCGGATCCAGCAGCTCGACGACGAGATCGTCCAGCTGCGGCGAGACGCGACGAAGCGCGAGGTCGAGCTCGAGTCGGCGCGCGTGCGCGTGACCGACGGCGAGAAGGCGGTCGAGCGCCAGAAGAAGGTCCTCGCGAAGGCGGCGGAGCTCCTCGACGAGAACCGCGACTTCTACGAGATCTCGGGCCGGAAGTACGCCCGCAACGTCGTCGAGGAGGACGCGCGCGCCAAGCTCGAGACCTGCGTCGGCGCCGAGAAGTCGATCGCGGACGAGAAGAAGATCTGCGCGGTCCGCGAGAAGACGCTCGAGCTCGCCCGCCAGCACCTCGACCGCGCCGTGAAGCGCCGCGCCGAGCTCTCCGCGCTCGTCCGCTCCCTCGAGGCGCGGATCGCGCAGCAGAAGGCGAAGCGCATGCTCGCGGACGCGCTCGACCAGGAGCCGCTCTCGCGTGAAGTGCAGGGCGAGCTCGCGAAGGCCGAGAAGCTCGCGAAGGAAGTGGAGCAGAAGCTCGAGACGGAGGACCGCCTCCTCGACGAGCGGCTCGCGAAGAAGGACATGGCGACGGGCGTGATCGAGTACGACAAGCCGGCCGCCGCTCCGGCCTCCGAGGACACCGCGCGCATGATCCGCGCGCACCTCGCGGGCCCGGAGGCTCCGAAGCCGGCGCCGAAGGCGATCACGACGGAGCTCCACTAGAAGTCACCCTCAACCGTGCGTCCGACAGGACGCCGCGCCCGGTGCGTCGCCGGGCGCGGCGTCTTGTTTTTCGAGGCCTTCAACGGGGAGAGAACTCATGCGCTCGCGTGCCATCGTCTTCGCTTCGCTCGTCCTGCTCGTCGCGCCGCTCTCGCTGTCGGCGCACCCGCGCTGGCACAAGCACCACCGGCGCCACGCGCGGCACGTCCACCACCACGGCGTTCACACCTTCGAGAGCCCCCTCGACCGGCTCGCCCGGTAGACTCGATCCAGAGGGAGGAACTCCCATGGAGCTCGAGAACAAGAAGGTCGGTCTCCTCGTCGAGCGAGACTTCCAGGACCTCGAGGTGATGTACCCCTACTACCGCATGAAGGAAGCCGGGGCCGAGGTCGTGGTGATCGGCGTCGAGGCCCGCGAGTACAAGGGGAAGCACGGCTATCCGATCAAGGCCGCGAAGAAGTCCTCGGACGTGAAGGCGGACGACCTCGACGGGTTGATCGTGCCCGGCGGCTGGGCGCCCGACTACCTCCGGCGCGACCCCGCGACCGTCCGCCTCGTGAAGGACGTCTTCGACCAGAAGAAGCCGGTCGCCGCGATCTGCCACGCCGGCTGGGTGCTCGTCTCCGCGAAGGTCCTCGACGGCCGGAAGGCGACGAGCTTCTTCGCGATCAAGGACGACATGATCAACGCCGGCGCGCTCTGGGAGGACAGGGAGGTCGTCGTGGACCAGAACCTCGTGACCTCCCGTCAGCCGGACGACCTCCCCGCCTTCTGCCGCGCGTTCATCGAGCGGCTCAGAACCAGCGCTCGCCCCGCTTCCAACGGAGCCGGAAGACGTGGAGGAACGCGAGCGTCGTCCCGATCGAAAGCGTGACCAGGATCGGCACGATGGAGGTGGGGTTCAGCGACTTCGCCGTGACGTAGGCGGCGAGCCCGCAGAGGAGCACCTCGAGCGTCGCGAGGAGACCCTCGACGAGCATGAGCTCGCGTCGCGTCGCGGCGTGCTCCGCGAACGGCTCGAGCCCCTTGTGACCGATCCAGGCGAGGAAGTAGCCGAGCGCCTGGATCGGGAGCGTCGCGAACAGGGTCGCCACCGACGCTTCCTTGGGACCGGACTCGAGCGCGAAGTGGATCCCCGCGGCGCTCCCCACGAAGACGAGCCCGCCGCCCACGCACGCCGCGAGGATCGCGCTGGCGGTCGGGTTCTTCGCGCGGCCCGCGCGCTTCCCCTCGGCGATGCAGAAGCTCGCCGCGCTCGCGAAGGCCACGGCGTAGATCGTCGGCAGGAACTGCTCGTGGCTCACGAACATGGCTCCGACCGCGAACCAGGTCCCGACCATGTAGAGGACCGCGAAGACGTTGCAGGAGAACCTCGCTTGCTCCTGCCACGGCGTCTCGGAGGACGAGCCCCCCCCCAATCCCCCGCCCGCTTCGCGGGGGGGGGTCGGGGGGGGGGGGGGGCGGGCGGCGGCGACCGCGGGGGGCGTAGGGGGGGGGGGCGCCGCCGCGCGCGGGT
>CAZYLP010000103.1:0-4145 GCA_964648345.1 uncultured Planctomycetota bacterium | reverse complement strand
CTCGTCCGCGCGACGACGACGACGGGCGGCTTCGGCGCGGGCGGCGCCGCGGCGACGTGGTGACCGGGGCCGTGGGGGAGCGCGTGGAGCGCGGCCGTGGCGGAGGCGAAGCGGTCCTCGGGCCGCTCCTCGAGGAGCTTGAAGACGAAGTCGTCCCACGCCGGGTCGAGGCCTTTGCGGAGGCGCGACGGCGGCCGGATCGTGCGCGGAGAGGCGCCCGTGAGCATCTGGAAGAGGACCTTCCCGAACGAGAAGAGGTCCGCCCGTCCGTCGAGTCGTCCGTTCGCGCGGAGCGCCGGGTTCTCCTGCTCGGGCGCCACGTAGAGCGGCGTCCCCGCGAGCATCGAGAGCTGCGAGAGCTCGATCGAGACGGAGAGCCCGTCGGCGCGCGACATGGTCCCGATCCCGAAGTCCGCGACCTTGGGCGTCCCGTTCTTGTCGAAGAGGATGTTCGCGGGCTTCACGTCGCGATGGACGATCCCCTCCTCGTGCGCGAAGGCGAGGGCGCGGAGGATCGACTCGGCGATCGCGCGCACCGAGTCCATGTCGAGACCGTGCGGTGCTTGGTCCAGCAGGTCGTCGAGGCTGCCCTTCTCGCAGTGCTCGAGGACCATGAAGGGGACCGCGCCCTCGAGCTGGATGTCCTCGACGCGCACGATCGACGGGTGCTCGAGGCGCGCCGCGAGCTGCGCCTCCTTGAGGAGGCGGTCGCCCACTTCGCGGCGCGGGACCTTGAGCGCGACGTGGCGTCCGATCTGGCGGTGCTTCGCGCGGTAGACGACGGCCTGGCCGCCCGCTCCCAGCACCTCGACGACCTCGTAGTTTCCGGCCACGTCTCCCGGGGCGAGCGGGAGGGCGCTCCGCGTCTCCGCGAACTCCGCCGACAGAGTGCGGGCGCGGTCGCGGATCGAGCTCGGCGTCTCGGCGACGATCGAGTCGAAGAGCTGGCTCACGCGCGGGACCCTCAGGCTCATCGGATCAGCTCCTCGATCAGGGCGTGCGCCTGGCGGAGGCGCGACGCGACGGTCTTCCGGTCGCGGCCCACGGCCTCCGCGACCTCGGTCTGGCTGAGGCCGCCCTCGTAGTAGAGGACGAACACCTCGTAGGTCTCGTCTCCGAGCCGCCGCTGGAGCTCGCGCAGGATGTGCTCCGCGTCGAGCTTCTCGTCGCGGTGAGCCGGGACGGGGATGATCGGGTCCGAGTCGAGCGGCGCGGTCTTCCTCGTCGCGCGCTCGCGGCACCAGGTCTGGAAGACGCCGTGGGCCTTGAGCCACATCCACGCGTTGAAGGAGCGCGCGGGGTCGTAGCTCTTCTCGCGGAGCGAGCGCTCGAGCTCGACGAGCGTTCGCTGGGCGAGCTCCTCGGCTTCGTTCCGGTCCCAGACCGTCTTCACGAAGTAGCGGTAGATGCGCGAAGCGATGCGCTCGAACAGCGCGGCGTGCCTCTCGTTCGAGCTCCTCGTCTCGCGGAGCGCGTCTCCTGCGAGCTCGGTCGTCTTCGGGCCTTCCACTCCCCACCCGCCCTTGTCTCTGCTCGAGGCTCTCTTTCTTGGGGAGCACCCGCCAGATTTTCTCTCGTTCTCGTTCTCGTTCTCGTTCTCGTTCTAAGGCTCCAGCGCGACGATGCTTCCGGTATCCGTCGCCACGTACATTCGATTCGCCGCCCCCACTGCCCCCCCGACGACGTTCCCAGACACCTGGACTTTTCCGAGCGGCTCCCCGGTCGTCGCCGCCAACCCAACGAGGCCGCTCCTCGTCGCGACCCACAGGACGTCCGCCGCGAGGGCGATGCCCGCTCCGGGCACCAGCTCCGGCAGCTCCTTCACGCCCGCGGCTCGGCGCCACGCGACGATCCCGTGCTCGATGCACGCGATCGCTCCTTCGAGCGGCGCGAAGATGCGCCCGCCTTCGAGCGCGAGCGGCCCCGTCACGGGTCCGGTCTCCACGCGGATCGCTCTCTCGCCGCGCACGAGGTCGTACGCGGAGAGGCCGAACTCGCCGCCCACCCACGCGAGGTCGTGCGTCGCCGCGAGCGCGCGCGAAGGGACGCCCGGGAGGTCCGTGTGCCAGCGCCGCTCGCCGTTCGTCGCGTCGATCGCGTGGAGCTGGTTCGGTTCGCCCGAGTAGAGCGGCTTCGTCGTGACGAGGACGAGGCCGCCTCCGAGCGCGGGCGCGGCTTGCGGCCGGCCGCGGAGGTGCCGCGAGAAGAGCGTCGTCCCGTTCCGCGCCGAGGCCGCGTAGAGGTTGCCGTCGCCGTCCACGGTGAAGACAGACCCGCCGCCGCACACGGGCGCGCGGTAGGCCTCGCCGCGCCGTGCTCCGAGCGAGAGGGGAGCCGACTTGCGCCAGATCACTTCCGCGTCGCCGCGGCGCACGCAGTAGAAGATCCCCTCGTCGTCTCCGAACAGGAGGTGCCACTCGAAGACCGCGGGCGGCGAGCTCACCGGCACGCGGTCTCCGGGCACGAGCTTCTGGACCACGAGCGGCCACGCGGCGCTCGCTCCGAGGATGGGATCCGTTCTGAGCTTCCAGTGCTCCTCGCCGGTCTCCGCGTCGAGCGCGCGGAGCTCTCCCTCGCGGTCGGCGATGTAGAGGATGCCGTCCTCGGAGATCACCGGCGCCGTCGCGGCGGGGGCCCGGAGCTTCTTCCGCCACGCGGTCTTCAAGGGCGGTGCGAGCTTGAACGGGCTCGAGGCGGCGCGGCCCGCCGTGCGGCCGAGGCAAGGCCAGGCGAGGACTCGCCTCCGCGCTTCGAGCGACGGCCGGCGCCGCTCCTGGTCCTCGGGCTTCGGGATGAAGAGCAGAACGTTCTTCTTCTTCCGTCCCTTGCCCTTGCCCTTGCCCTTGCCCTCCGTCGTTCTCGGCGCGGGCTTGGCAGTCTTCTTCGCCTTGGGCGTCGGCTTCTTCGTCTTGGCCGCCATGGCGACCATGCTAACTCTCCCGACGTCGTCGGTGGGTGCGGTTAGAAGGGAGCGACGGACGAGGAGCTCTCGATGTCTCAGAACGATGACGACCGTGTTCGATGGACCAAGCGCGATGACGGAACCTGGGAGATCGGGCTCAAGCTCACGCCCGCGCAGTGCGATGTGATGCTCCGTGCCCTCGAGAAGGCCGGATGCCGCTCCGACGACCCGCGCGAGCGAGGGGCCGCGCTCGCGCGCATCTGTCGGCAGATCGTGCTCGCGGCGCAGGTGGAGAGGAACTGAGCGCGTCGGGTGCGACTCGACGATCCGCCGCGCGTTGCTCGCGTGGTCCCGGGCATCTCTTGCTCAGCGAGCAAGAGACCGGTCACCGTCTTCGCCGCGTCTCAGGCGTGCCCGGTTGCGGCGACGGACGGATCTCTCCGCGGCGATCCAGTAGTCCGTCCAGTCGATGCCGCCAAGAACATGCCCGTTCGTGGCCGGCGTCGTGGGCCGATGGATCATCGGACCGCGAAGACCGGCCGCGCAGTCCTTCGAGAGGACTCGACCGTCGGGCCGTTGATAGACGCGCGCACAGAGTCGCTCACCTTCGTGCGCGCGGAGGATCGCGAGCTTCGCCTCGCGGGTCATCGACGTGAAGTCGTAGACGTTCCGGTCGCAGTCACCACAGTGGCGGACTCGCCGGTCACCGGCGACGCGTTCGAGGCTCTCCCACGTCCTCGAGCACGGAGACGCGATCTCGATCCGGTCGAGCGGATCGCCAAGCGTGTCGACGAGGGGATCTCCCGCGCCGAGAGCCCACGGGATCGCGGAGCGCCGGAGCGCGGCGCGAATCCGCGCGATCGAGCGCCTCGGTGCGACGGTCAGCGCGTGTGGCCACCACTCGCCGAACACGAAGGCTCTCCCGCCGATCACGTGGCTCGCGAGGACGTTCGCGACGGCGAGTGCTTGCGAGCACGCGAGCGCGACATACGGCACGTCGAGCTTCGCCTCCCTCAGCTCGAGAGGGTCGAGCGGCGGGAGGTCGAGCGAGCCTCGCTGAACGCGGATCACTTCGAGCCGCGTCGGGCGCATCGGCTCGAGGAGCCAGGCTCCGAGCGCGTCGAGGCGGACCGTGATGAGCCTCACGTGCTTCGAGAGGTCTTCGTGAGCAGCGCCAGCTCTACGCACGACGGGCTATTCTCGGATGTTGTGTTTGGAGCCGTTGCCGCGTGACGTGACCTGA
>CAZYLP010000102.1:6514-14976 GCA_964648345.1 uncultured Planctomycetota bacterium | reverse complement strand
CGAAGGCCTGTCCGAGCGTGATCCCGATGTCCTGCCACGCCTGCTTGCTGAACGGGTTGAAGCTCGAGCTGATCTTGAAGTTCTTGAGCTTCGAGAACTCCTCGCCGAACGGGCTCCAGGCCTTCTTGAGCGTGTTGCCCATCTCGCCGAACCGGCCGTTGAAGAGGTCGCCGCCGAGCCCCGTCACCGTGTTCCAGAGGCCGCTCGCCGTCTTCTTGGTCCCCTCCCAGAGGTTGAAGCCGCCGAAGTCGAGCTGGACCATGCGCGGGATCGTGAGCGCGGCCGCGAGGACGATGTTCTCCTTGAGGAAGCCCGCCGCGCCGCCGAACACCCGCGAGAGGAGGCCTGCCTCCGCGGCCGCGCCGCGCGCCGCGATGTAGTCGAGGCCGAGCATCTTGCCGGCGTGCCGGTGCGCGTTCGCGTAGACGAGGTTGAACATGCCGACGCCGGCGTAGAACTCGGGCGTCTTGAGCGCGTGTCCGAGGTCGCCCGCCTGGTCGATCGCGGTCGGGTCGCCGTTCGCGCCCGCCCAGCCGGCGCGCGCGAGGTCGGAGATGATGATACCGCCGATGAACGAGCCCGACTGGCGCGGGTCGAAGGCGTCGCGCGCGACGCCCCTGACCCTGTCGGCCACCGTCCGCCGCTTCGCGATCTCGGCCTCGACGGCCGGCGACGCGCGGTTCGCGGAAGGCGGCGTGGTCGTCGTGCCGCCCTCGTTGGCCGTCGTGCCCGCGGTCGTCGAGCCGTTGTTGAGGGGAGCTCCGGGGAGCCCCTCGTCGGCGCGCGCGAGACCGAAGCCCGCGCCGAGCGCGAGCGCGAGGGCGAGCCCTCCGAACAACGTCGACGCCACGCCCGTCCGCTGGGTTCTCATCGGGACTTCTCCTGCGAGTTGGCGCTGCTCGTGTTCGCCACGGCGGCGAGCTCGCGCGTACTGATGGTGGTCTCCGTCCGCGTCTCGGAGTCGGCGCCTTCGCCGCCCGAGGTCACGAACCTGTAAGCGAGGTGGACTTCCACGGGGCGGTCGGCGCGCTCGGGGTCGAAGAGCGCGGAGCCTTCGCCGGTCACGTGGAGCTTGATCCCGCCCGAGTCCTTGAGCGTCGCGACGCCCTTGCTCTTGAGCGAGACCTTGAGGAGGTCCTTGCCGCGAGGGTCCTTCTCGACGCTCGCGATGCTGTAGGTGGCCTTGACCGGGACGACGAGCCCGGGCGCGACGACGAGCGGCCGCTCGGTGGTCCAGGTGTCGCCCACGGCGACCCCGTCCTTCGAGCCGAGCACGCCGCGGGCCTCGGTCGGGTTCGCCTTCATGCCCGCGGGCACCGGGACGAGCGAGAGCTCGCTCGCGTCGAGGACCGCCTCGGTGGTCCGGGCGGCCTCGGTGGTCGTCTCGGGCTTGCCGCCCTGATCGGAGACGGTGGTCGTGGGGTCGACCTCGAAGCGCGCGACGAACTTCGCGCCCTCCTGGCCGACGACCTTCACCTTGTAAGAGGAGGTCGTCTCGATGTGGCCCTTCTCGGGGCCGCCCTTCCGGGCGAGGACGAAGGAGGTCTTCTGCTCGATGGAGAAGGCGTCGCCGCAGCGAGGAGCCGGGTGCCGGAGCTTGAAGCTCCGCTCGTCGCCGCCCGCGGCGGCCGACGTGATGCCCAGGGCCAGCAGCCCCGCGAGCACCATGCACTCCCCTCCTCGTTGAAGCATTCGTTTCTCCTTGATCCCGTCGTGGGCAAAAGAAGCACGGCCGATGCCATCGCCGTTAAAGCTTGCGGCAGCGTCGATAAGCTCGGGGCCGTTTCACATTCGCCGCACATGCGGTGCATGTCTTTGCAGGTGGCGTCCGCTACGGGACGCGTGTCCACCAAAAGCTGAGAAGCGATTCTCGGCGAAACGCGGCGCCTCATCGAACGCATCGCCACAACTCCAACGAGTCGTTCGCGGTGCGCCGAGCGCATCGAGTTGGCTCCGTCATTGCAACTCCTCTGTTCAACGTTTGGGAGTCAACCAATCATGATCATGCGTCGCGGAGCACTCGCAGTCGTCTTCGCTCTCCTCCTCTCGGGCATCGCGCGGGCGCAGGACCGTCCGCTCCCCGAGCTGCTGCTGGGACACCTGGGCAAGACCGTGGACCTCAAGGCGAACCCGGAGCTCGCGACCCAGCTCGCGAACCGGGGCCTCATCGAGAGAGGTCGCGCATCACTGAAGGTGGATGCGGCCTTCATGGAGCGCGTCCTCGGGAACGAGCGCTACCTCGAGTTCGCGAACACCCGCTACCACCCGGGCGACCGCGTCTACGTCCAGGAGAACGGGAAGACCCACTACCGGGCCGAGATCGTCGGCGTCAACAACGATGGCTCCTACCGCGTGAACGTCTGGGACAAGCTCAAGTCCCTCGAGACGCCGAAGTCCGGCAAGCCGGTGGACCCGATCACGGGCCTCGTCTCCGACAAGGACAAGAGGACCGCGCCGAAGACGCGCGTCGAGGTCCCGCAGCCCGACGGCACGGTGAAGATCGAGACGCTCCTCGAGCCGTGGAACGAGCGGCCGAACCTCCGCGAGATCGTGATCACCCACGCCGAGCTCGACCGCGTCAACGGCAAGGTGGCGCCGTTCGGACCCTACCGGGTGAACGGGTACCTCGTCGACCCGGCGCAGGACGCCGTCCTCCGCAAGGCGATCGAGAAGGCGAACCGGCACGTGGACAAGCTCATCAAGGAGGGCAAGCTCGACCTCACCCTCTCGAGCGACCCGGCCGAGGCGAAGAGGCAGATCGACCGCATCGCGGCCGTCCAGCGCGAGGTGATCGTGCACATCTTCAAGACGAACGAGATGAGCTACACGGACCACGGCAACGGCGGCTACTGGGACAAGCAGTACGAGGAGATGAACAAGGACCAGAGCTTCATGCGGCAGGGCGAGCGCCTCGTCGGCGCGGTCCTCAAGTGGGGCGTGGGCGTGTGCACGGACCAGACCGCCGCGCTGAACTCGATCTACCGCGAGATCGGCCGCCGGCTCGGCTTCGACGTGCGCGTCGTGAACGGGATGTACACGGGCGGGTACCACAACTACGAGAACGTGCGCACCGTCGACGGCAAGAACTTCTTCAACGACCCCTCGTGGCACTCGCAGTCGGAGACGCCGTGGGCCGCGCTCGAGAACATCGACTTCTCGACGTTCGACACGCGCCCCTGGGCGAACCGCGCGATCAACACGTTCAACGAGGCGGTGTCGGACCCGACGACCTTCCGCGACACGCAGGCGCGCTCGCGTGACGCGGGCGACGCGTTCCTCGAGAGCATGCTCGAGGCGGACGCGAAGGAGCGGATCGCCAAGGGCGTCGCGCCGGACGTGGCCGTCAAGCAGGCGATCGAGGCGAACAAGGGCGTCCTCGGCGACGTGAGCCGCCTCCAGGCCGCGGTCGTCTCGCGCGTCTCGCGCACGGCGGGTCTCAACGGCGCGCTCGCTTCGGACCGCGTCGTGGACCGCACGCGCACGGCGACGAGCGTGGACCGCGCCCGCTCCCGCTAGCGAGTCACGTCGAACCGGAGCACGGCTCCGCGCCCGGTCCCCGCGAGGAGCGAGCGCGAGTCGCTCGACCAGGCGAGCGCGGACGGCACGTCCGCGCTCGTCGCGATGTCGAGCTCGTCGGCCGGGCGGACCTCGCCCGGCCGCCAGAGACGGATCTTGCCGTCGAGCGCCGCGGAGGCCGCGAAGCTCCCGTCGGGCGCGACCGCGAGCGCCGTGATCCTGGCCCCGTGGCCCGCGAACCGGTCGACGAGGGCCGCGCGCGTCACGTCCCACGAGCGGAGCTCGCCGTCATCGCTCCCCGAGAGGAGCCGCTCCCCGTCGGGGAGGAACGCCACGGCCGCGACGGGCCGCCCATGCCCCTCGAGCACCGCTCGCTGGGCGAGCGTCTCCGGGTCCCAGAGGCGGACCTTGTGGTCGGTCCCCGCGGTCGCGAGGCGTCTCCCGTCGAGAGAGACCGCGACGCCGGAGTAGCCCTTCGTCGTCGAGGCGGCGCGGAGCTCCTTCAGCGTCTTCGCGTCCCAGAGCTCGAGCTCGCCGTCGCGCGACGCCGTCACGAAGCGGGACTTCTCGATGAACGCGACTCCGGTCACGCCGGACGCGTGGGCGACGGAGCCCAGCCGCGTCGCGTCGCGCGTGGACCAGAGAGTGACGACTCCTCCCTCCGAGGCCGTGGCGAGGCGGCTCCCATCCGCCGAGAGCGCGAGGTCGAGGAGCCAGCCGTCGGTCGTCGTCGCCGCGGCCGCGGCCCCGCGTCGGAGGACGTGGTCGTGACCCACCGAGAGGACGCCCGACTTCCCGGCGTCCGCGAGGCCGAGGACGCCGCCGCGGTGGCCCTCGACCGCGCTTGCCAGCGGCTCGCCCGCCGCCACGTCCCACGCGACGAGCAGGTGATCCGTCCCGCCCGAGAGAGCGCGCTTGCGCGCCGGGTCGAGCGCGAGCGCCGTGACGCCTCCCTTGTGGGCCTCCTTGCGCCAGACCTCGCGCTGCTCGGCCACGTCCCAGAGCGCGAGACAGCGGTCGCGGCTCGACGTGAGGACTCGATCCCGGTCGAGGAACGCGACCTGGTAGATCCAGTTCCGGTGCGCGGCGAGGACGATCGTCTTGCCCGCGGTCGTCACGCGCACGGAGTTGTCGTGACCGCACGACGCGACGCGCTCCCCGTCGGGCGAGAAGGCGACCGCGCGCGCCACGTCCTCGTGCTCGTGGAGGACGCGGCTCTCGCCCTCGAGCGAGTCGGCGATCCGCACCGTGCGGTCGTCGCTCGCGGACGCGACCCGGTCGCCGTGGATCGCGACGCCGTGGACGGGCCCCGTGTGCCCCTTGAAGACGCGCAGCGTCTTCCTCGACGCGACGTCGAAGACGCGGACGGTGCGGTCGTGGCCGCCCGAGACGACCCGCGTCCCGTCCCTCGAGAACGCGAGCACGTTCACGCTCTCCGTGTGGCCTTCGAGGGTCGCGACCGGCGCCGCCTCGCCTGGCCGCCAGAGGCGCACGACCTTGTCGCGGCCCGCCGACGCGAGGAGCGAGCCGTCCGCCCGCGCCGCGACCGCGAGCGCGGCGCCCGAGTGGCCGCGGAGCGCCTGGACCTCGCGCCCGGTCCCGAGGTCGATCATGAGGACGGTCCCGTCGTGGCTCGACGCGAGCGCGCGGTCGCCCGGGAGGAGCGCGACGCTCGAGATCCCCTCGGGCATCTTCCAGGCGGTCGAGCCGATCGTCTCGCGGAGCTTCGTGAAGCGCGAGCTCTCGAACCCGCTCGGCCGGGTCGGAGGAGGCGTGATCGGGTTCGGAGGAGGAGGTGGCGACGGCTCCGGCCCGCCGCCCCGCGGACCGCCCGTCCCGCGCGTGCGGCCCGCGAGTGCGAGGAGCGCTCCTCCCGCGCAGGCCGCTCCGAGCAGCCCGCCCGTGACGAGGAGGAACCGCCGACGCGTGGACACGGCTCGCGGCGGCGCCGCGCGCGCCTCGAGCGCGGCCGCGAGCGCCGCCCCGTCCGGGAAGCGCTCCGCGGGGCGAGGGTCGAGCGCGCGCTCGACGACGGCGGAGAGCCAGTCGGGGCCCGGGAGCGGCTCGAACTCTCCGCGCTCGGCCTTCTCGACGAGCTCGAAGGGCGTCTCCGCGACGAAGGCCGCCTGCCCGGTGACGCACTCGTAGAGGATCGCCGCGAGCGCGAAGACGTCGGCGGGCGGGCCGACGCTCCGCGCGTCGCTCATCTGCTCGGGCGGCATGTAGCCGAGCGTGCCCTTGTAGACGCCGTCGCGCGTGAGCGAGACCGTGTGCGCGGAGTCGCGGAGGAAGTGCTTCGCGAGGCCCAGGTCCGCGATGAGCGGTCTGCCCTTCTCGGTGAAGAGGACGTTCTCGGGCTTCAAGTCCCGGTGGACGATCCCGAGCGCGTGCGCGCGACCGGCCGCCGCCGCGAGGTTCCGCACGACCGAGAGTGCGACGTCGAGCGCGAGCGGACCCGCGGCGAGCCGGTCACGGAGCGTCCCGCCGCCCACGAAGGGCATGGCGATCCACGCCCCCTGCGGCGACACCCCCGAGTCGAGGAGCGGCACGAAGCCCTCCGCCTCGCCGAGGGAGGCGAGGAGCCGCCGCTCCCGGTCGAAGCGCTCCCCCGCCTGGGGGCCCTGACCGCGGAGGACCTTCACGGCCGCGCGCTCGCCCGAGGGGCCGCGCGCCTCGAAGACGGTGCCGTAGGCGCCCCGCCCTATCTCGCGCGCGAGCTCCCAGGGCCCCAGTCTCACGCTCCGAGGATAGCGGTCCGCGCTCTGACGAACCGCGGCCTCCGTGCTAGATTCTCTCCCGTGAAGCTCAAGATCAGCCGCCGCGCCGCAGGGATCCCGCCCTCAGAGACCCTCGCGCTCGCGGCTCGCGCCAAGCAGCTCAAGGCCGAGGGCAAGAACGTCATCGACTTCTCGGTCGGCGAGCCCGACTTCGTGACCCCGCTCCCCGCGCTCAAGGCGGCCCAGGCCGCGATCGACGCGAAGGACACGAAGTACCCGCCCAACAACGGGACGCCCGAGCTGAGGAACGCCATCGCCAGGCGGATCCTGACCGACTTCGGCCGGAAGGCCGACCCGGCGCGGATCATCGTGTCGAACGGCGCCAAGCAGACGATCTTCAACCTGATCCAGGTCCTCGTGGACCCGGGCGACGAGGTCGCCTTCGCGGCGCCCTACTGGGTGAGCTACCCCGCCATGGTCTCGCTCGCGGGCGGCGTGTCGAAGCCGATCGCGACGCACGCGAACGAGGACTTCAGGCTCCGGCCCGAGGCCGTCGAGCGCGCCCTGACCGACAAGGTCAAGGTGCTCGTCCTCAACTCGCCCCAGAACCCGACGGGCGCGGTCTACCCGCCCGCGGACGTGGACGCGATCGTCAAGATCTGCCTCGACCGGGGCGTCGCGCTCATCTCGGACGAGATGTACTCGTTCCTCGTCTTCGGCGGCGCCAAGCACCGGAGCGTCCTCGAGTCCGACGACCCGCGCGTCGAGGACGGCGTGATCTTCGTCTCGGGCGTCTCGAAGACCTACGCCATGACGGGCTTCCGCATCGGCTACGCCTACGGCCCCAAGGAAGTCATCGACGGCTGCTCGCGCTTCCAGTCGCACTCGACCTCGGGCGCGGCGGGGATCTCGCAGCGCGCCGCCACCGCGGCCCTCACGGAGTGTGATGACGAGGCGGCGCGCATGCGCGATGCGTTCGCGGAGCGGTCGAGGATCGCCCTCGACCGCCTGCGCGCGATCCCGAACGTGCGCGTCCCGGAGGCGAAGGGCGCGTTCTACGTGTTCCCCGACTTCTCGGCCTACTTCGGCAAGTCGATCGAGGGCGAGGTCGTGAAGGGGTCCGCCGACCTCTCGCGCGTCCTCCTCGACAAGGCCCAGGTCGCGTGCGTGCCGGGCGCCGCGTTCGGCGCGGAGGGCTTCCTGCGCCTCAGCTACGCGCTCGACAAGCGCGACCTCGAGGAGGGGATCTCGAGGATCGCGCGCGCGCTCGCGGGGGCCCGCGGATGAGACGAGCGGCAGCGAGGCGCGGTGCCCGATGAGCCTGGCGCCCTCGACCGCCGAGGCGGCCCCGGCACCTCTCTACGAGGAGCCGACGGTCCGCATCTTCGGGCGCACGCTCCCGAAGGCGAGCGTGCCCGAGCGCGCGGCGTGGGCGATCTTCTTCGTCGGGCTCGTCACGATCTTCTCGGTCGCGCGGCACCTCGTGCCCGATCGTCGTGGCATCGGGACTCACGAGCAGATCCCGCTCATCGGCGGCAACATGCCGCCCTGCGGCTTCGTCGAGTGGTCGAAGCACGCCTTCGGCAAGCCCTACCCCTGCCCCTCGTGCGGCTTCACGACGACGTTCGCGCACGCGGCGCACGGGCAGATCTGGTCCGCGATCAAGAACCAGCCGTTCGGGTTCTTCGTCTTCTGCGTCTTCGCGGCGCTCGTGCCCGTCTCGCTCCTCTGCGCGATCGGGCAGGTGTCGCCGCTCCGGGCGACGGACCACTGGCGCTGGAAGTGGATCCTCGCGGCGTGCGCCGTCTTCTGGTTCGGCGCCTGGCTCTACAAGATGAGGATGCTCACCGGATGATCGAGACCCGCTACCTGACGAAGGTCTACCGCGACCTCGTCGCGCTCGACAAGCTCTCGCTCACGGTCGACAAGGGCGACATCTACGGCTTCATCGGGCCGAACGGCGCCGGCAAGACGACCACGATGAAGATCCTCGCGACGCTCCTCCGCCCGACGAGCGGCCAGGCGTACGTCTGCGGCTACTCGGTGAACGGGCAGGCGAAGCACATCCGGAGGAAGATCGGCTACGTGCCCGACTTCTTCGGCGTCTACGAGGACATGACGGTCACCGAGTACCTCGAGTTCTTCGCCGCGCTCTACGGCATCAACGGGCAGGAGCGGCAGCGAGTCATCCGCGACGTCCTCGACCTCACCGACCTCTCCTACAAGGAG
>CAZYLP010000102.1:0-6490 GCA_964648345.1 uncultured Planctomycetota bacterium | reverse complement strand
TGCAGCAGCGCCTCGGCCTCGCGCGCGTCCTCCTCCACGACCCGGAGGTCCTCCTCCTCGACGAGCCGTCGTCGGGCCTCGACCCGCGCGCGCGCGTCGAGATCCGCGAGCTCCTGAAGGAGCTCCGCGCGATGGGGAAGACGATCCTCATCTCGTCGCACATCCTGAGCGAGCTCGCGGAGCTCTGCAACAAGGTCGCGATCATCGAGCGCGGCCAGCTCATCTTCTCGGGCCCGATCGAGGACATCCTCCGCCGCGTCCGCCGCGCGGGCGTCGTCCACGTCAAGCTCCGCGAAGGGAACGACCGCGCGCTCGGGCTCCTCACCGAGCACTCCGCCGTGGCCAAGGTCGCCGAGATCCAGGGCGGAGTCATCGAGGTCGAGCTCAAGCCCGAGGTGGACGACTACACCTTCGTGCCCCAGTTCCTGGTCGAGAAGGGCTTCAAGATCCTCGTCGTCCGCGAGGAGGAAGTGAACCTCGAGGACGCCTTCATGAAGGTCACGAAGGGACAGGTCGCTTGAGGAGCGCTCGATGATAGGCGGCGTCGGCGGGACCGCGATCTTCACGCGCGAGGCCCTGGTCCACGCGAGGCGGCCCCGCACCTACGTCTTCCAGACGATCTTCCTCGCGGGGCTCGTCCTCATCCTCGTCCCGCTCTGGCCCGCGGGCGGGGGCGGCGGCTCGGCGATCGCGTCGATCGCGAAGGAGATCTTCGAGACCGGGAGCAAGTTCGAGCTCATCCTCATCGCGCTCGTCGCGCCGGTCCTGACCGCGGGCGCGATCACGACCGAGAAGGACAAGCACACGCTCGAGCTCCTCATCCTCACCGACGCCGGGCCCTTCGCGATCGTGTGGGGGAAGCTCCTCGCGCGCTTCGCGCAGATCGCGTTCCTCCTGTTCCTCTCGTTGCCGGTCATCTTCGCCTTGCTCACGCTGGGCGGCATCGACGCGAGGTCCATCGGCGTCGCGTTCACGGTCCTCCTCACGTCGAGCTTCCTCGGCGGCGCGATCGGCGTCTTCTTCTCGACGATCCTCAGGAAGACGACGCTCGCGATCCTCGCGGGCTACACGGTCTTCAGCCTCTACGTCTTCTCGCCCGCGATTCTCCAGGCGTTCGGCCTGTTCGCGTCGAAGGGCGGCGCGGGCACCTACGCGCCGAGCATGGCCTACGTCAGCCCGTGGTACGACCTCGTCTACCTGTTCGAGACGTCGAAGTTCGTCTCGCGCGAGTCGTTCCCCGAGCGCTGGTGGATCAACCCGCTCATCTCGGTCGGCGCCGGGACGGCGCTCGCGACGCTCTCCTCGATGCTCCTCACGCACGCGCGCGGGATCGACAAGTCGCTCGGCCTCAAGGCCGCCTTCGACCTCATGGACCGCGGCCTCGCCGCCGTCGGCGGCGCGAGCGCCAAGAAGAAGATGGACGCCGAGCGCACGGGGCCGAAGGGGAACCCGATCTACTGGAAGGAGACCTCGGTCAACACGATCGGGCGCATGCGCCACTGGTGGCGCGTGAACCTCATGATCGCGCTCCTCATGGTCGGGAGCTACGCCGTCGTCGCCAAGCTCCCCTCGACGAGCACGCCCGGCGAGAACCTCCTCCAGGACATCATGTTCCACAAGGTCGTCGGCGGGATCCTCGCGGGCCTCACGGTCCTCACGGCGACCGCCATGGCCGCGGTCAGCGTCTCGAAGGAGCGCGAGGACCGGACGCTCTTCGTCCTCGCGACGACGCCCGTGGACGTGTCCACCTACGTGACCGGGAAGGTGCGCGGGATCCTCCGGAACCTCGCGTTCCTCCTCATGCTCCCGCTGTTCCACGTGGCGATCTTCGTGGGCACCGGGACGATCGCCTGGCCATCCCTCATCTTCGTGATCCTCGGCGTCCCCGTCTGCGCGATCTCCGCGATCGTCCAGGGGACGTTCGTCTCGCTCGTCTTCCCGACGACGCTCAAGTCGGTCGTCGCCGCGATCGCCCTCCTCACGATCGAGTCCATGCTCCCGGTCTGCACGTGCCTCCACACGTTCAACCCGGTCCTCCTCCTCTACTACGGCATCGAGTCGCCGCTCGGCGCGGGCTCCTCGACGAGCCTCGCGTCCGGCAACCTCGGCTCGATCCTGTTCCTCTCGTGCGTCTTCTCGCTCCTCGCGCACGTGGGCCTCACGAGCGTCGTCTACTCGCTCATGAGGAGCGGCTTCGACCGGTACATCGGCCGCGCGGGGTGAGGTCGCCGTTCACGACGCTCGCCGTCGTCCTCTCGGTCCTCCTCGCGGTCCATTGCTACGTGCTCCCGACGCGCGAGCTCACGTTCCTCTGGGACGACTGGGCGCTCCTCGAGAAGTGCATCTCGAAGCCGGCGCCCGCGCGGTGGTTCGCGCCGCACATGGAGCACTGGCTGCCGGCCTTCACGGCGCTGTTCGACGCGGAGTACCGCCTCTTCGGACCCGACGCGTGGGCCTTCGTGATCGTCGGAGTCCTGCTCCACCTCGCCAACGTCGTCCTGCTGGCGACGCTCCTCCGCGCGCGCGGCCACGAGGACGGCGTCGCGGCCGTCGCGACCGCCGCGTTCGGTCTCTCGACCGTCTACCGCGAGGTGCTCTGGTGGCCCACGTGCACCTCGATCGTGATCATCCTCGCGAGCGTGCTCGTCGGCCTGCACACCCTCGAGCGCGCGCGCGAAGGCGGTCCGCGCTGGGTCGCCGCCGCGGCGCTCGTGGCCTTCGTCGCCCCGGCGTTCCACGGGCTCGGGCTCGTGGTCGCACCTCTCCTCGCCGCGGAGGCCGCGCTCGCTCTCCCCGAGGGCCGGCGCCGGCGCGCGGCGGGCGCGATCCTCGCGGGGCTCGGCGCCTACCTCCTCCTCTACGCGTGCTTCGGCCCGGCGCGCGTCCCGGCCCGGCTCCCGGCGACGTTCGACGAGCTCCGCGCGGCGACGACGTTCCTCTGCTACGGCCTCGGCGTGGGCCTGGTCCAGCTCGGCTTCCTCGTCCCGGGCGCTCCCACGCCCGGGGCCGCCGTCGCGCTCAGCGCCGCGTACGTCGCGATCGCGGGCGTCGCGCTCTCCTTCGCGTCGCCTCGCGCCCGCGCGCGCGTGCTCGTCGCGCACGCCTTCGCGCTCGCGGCGCTCGGGTCCGTCGCGGCCGCGCGGTGGTGGTGGTGGCAGCCCATGGCCATGGCGTCCTCGCGCTACCAGTACGTGCCCGCGATCGCGTGGACGTTCCTCATCGCGGCCGTCCTCGACGCGGTCGCGCCCCACCGCCGCCGGCTCGCGTGCGGAGCCGGCGCCGCGCTCGTCCTCCTCCTCGCGGCGGGCGGCGTCCGGGCGGCCGCGAACGAGCCGCGCATCTGCGCGCCGCGGTTCCGCAAGGATCACGCCGACTTCGTCGCCAGGCTCGTGAGCGCCACGACGGCCGCGCACCGGCCCGTGTACGACGCGCCGCTCCCGGTCGCCTTCCCGGACCGCGCGAGCGTGCTCGTCGCGATCGTTGCCCCCGGCTCCCGCGTCGAATGGACCGCCGCGGCGACCGCCGAGAGCACCGCGCCCTATCGCGCCGACCCCTACCTCGCGGCGCTCCCCGACGCGAAGCCCTCGGGCCCACACGGCCCGACCGTCCCTCGCTGAGGGGCCCGTCGTGGCTCACCGTCGACGGAAGTGCTAAGCTCCGCTCGTGATCGGACGGGCAACCACCCGCCGTGGGTAACAAGTCTCCCTTCGACGACAGCACGAGCGCGAGCGCGCTGCCCGACGAGCCGCCCAAATCGAGCGAAGGGCCTGCCGTTCTCCCCGAGCGGCCGCCGATCGAGCACATCCCGAGCTCGACGACGCCCACGACCCGGATCGGACGGATCCGGAAGCTCCTCGTCGGCCCGCCGCGCAACCCGACGGACAAGGACGTCTTCCACCAGCTCTCGCTCGTCGCGTTCCTGGCGTGGGTCGGCCTCGGCGCGGACGGCCTCTCATCCTCCGCGTACGGCCCGGCGGAAGCGTTCCGCGCCCTCCTCGAGCACGGAGACCACACCTACCTCGCCGTCTTCCTGGCGCTCCTCTCGACGATCACGGTCTTCATCATCTCCTACACCTACAGCCGGATCATCGAGCAGTTCCCGCACGGCGGCGGCGGCTACGCCGTCGCGACCCAGCTCCTCGGCGAGCGCGTGGGCGTCATCTCGGGGAGCGCCCTCGTCGTGGACTACGTGCTCACGATCGCGACCTCGATCGCGTCCGGCGCCGACGCGCTCTGGTCGGCCTTCGGCTGGACCCAGTTCAGCGTCGGCTCCCACGCGATCGACGCGCAGCAGGTGAAGCTCGCGTTCGAGGTCGCGACGATCGGGTTCCTCGTCGTCCTCAACCTCCGCGGCGTCAAGGAGAGCATCAAGGTCCTCGTCCCGATCTTCATGGTCTTCGTCATCACGCACCTCGTCGTCATCGTCGTCGGCGTGCTGAGCCACCTCGGGGAGGCCTCGGCGCTCGCGACGCACGTGCGCGAGGGCGTGAAGCAGGGGTCCTCCTCGCTCGGCACCGGGGCACTCCTCCTCCTCTTCGCGCGCGCCTACTCGCTCGGCGGCGGCACCTACACGGGCATCGAGGCCGTCGCGAACGGCATGCAGATCATGCGCGAGCCGCGCGTCCAGACGGCGAAGCGCACCATGGTCTACATGTCCTTCTCGCTCGCCTTCACCGCGGGCGGGATCCTCCTCTGCTACCTCCTCGTCCATGCGCGGCCGCAGATCCGGTTCCAGCGCACGGGCCACGCCGTCGAGGTCTCGAAGGACCGCGCGCTCGTGGACGTGGGCGGCGACAAGGTCGAGCTCAGGAAGGGGCAGCGGATCGAGATCAAGAACGACGACAAGGTCTCGGGCCGGCTCATCGGCACCGAGGAGAAGGTCGTCGAGCGCGGCGGCGCCAAGGTCCACGTGAAGCACTACCGCGTGCAGACGGCGACCGGCGTCATCGAGGTGTCGAGCGACGAGATCCGCCCGGGCAGCCTCGAGGACGACAAGACCATGAACGCCCTCCTCGTCGAGGAGGTCGCCGGCAGGTGGTCGCTCGGCAGCCTCCCCGTCGGGAAGTGGTTCGTCTTCGTCACGCTCCTCTCCGAGATGCTCCTCCTCATGATCGCGGCGCAGGCGGGCTTCATCGGCGGCCCGCGCACCATGGCGAACATGGCGCTCGACTCGTGGCTCCCGCACCGGTTCGGCTCGCTGTCCGATCGGCTCACGACCGCGAACGGCGTCGTCATGATGGGAGTCGCCGCGGCCGCCGCCCTGATCTGGGTCCGGGGCAGCGTCTCCGCGCTCGTGATCATGTACTCGATCAACGTCTTCGTGGACTTCTCGCTCTCGAACCTCGGCATGAGCAAGTTCTGGCTCGCGAACCGCAAGGACCCGATGTGGCGCCGCCACTTCCCCGTCCACGTGATCGGGCTCCTCCTCTGCGTGACGATCCTCTGCGTCACGGTCTACGAGAAGTTCCTCGAGGGCGGCTGGCTCACGCTCCTCGTCACCGGGATCCTCATCGGCGTCTGCAACATGATCCGGCGGCACTACCGGAACGTCGCCAAGACGCTCCAGGACCTGAACCGCGACCTCGCCGCGAAGCAGCTCGTGCCCGAGACCATGCCGGCCCCGATCCCGATCATCCCGAACAAGCCGACGGCCGTCGTGCTCGTCTCGAGCTTCTCGGGCATCGGGATCCACACGTGCCTCAACATCTTCAAGTACTTCCCGGGCTACTTCTCGAACATCGTCTTCGCGTCGGCGGCGATCATCGACTCGGGCAACTTCAAGGGAGCACGGCACGTCTCGCTGCTCCAGGCGAAGACCGAGGAGATGCTCAAGAAGTACGTCGGCTTCGCGCACTCGCAGGGCATGCCGGCGACCTACGTCTACGCGATCGGCACGGAGCCGGTCGATGCCGCGGAGGGCCTCTGCAAGGAGGCAGCGAAGCAGCACTCGAAGACGATGTTCTTCGCGGGGCAGCTCATCTTCGAAGACGAGAAGTGGTACCACCGCCTCCTGCACAACAACACCGCTTACGCGATCCAGAAGCGGCTCCAGTGGGACGGGCTCCCCATGATCATCCTGCCCGTCCGGGTCCGCGACCGCGCATGAGACGAGCGGCAGCGAGGCGCGGTGCCAGATGAAGGCCGACCGTCCTTCGGGTACCGCCCTCGTCACCGCGCTCGCCCGCGCCGCCGAGCGGCGGCGCGAGCCGCACCGCCGCATCGTGGACGACCCCTTCGCGCCCGCCGTCGTGCACGCCGCGGGCCTCGGCGTCCTCGACGACACCTCGCCCCTCCTCCACGCGCTCGCCGACGCGACTGCGATGGGCATGGCGACCTTCTGCGTCGCGCGGCACCGCGCGCTCGACGACTGGATGCTCTCGTCCCTCGAGAAGGGCGAGGTCACGCAGGTCGTGAACCTCGGGAGCGGCTACGACGCCCGCGCCTGGCGGCTCGCAGGCCGCCTCGGAGCGACGCCGTGGTTCGAGGTGGA
>CAZYLP010000101.1:6439-15049 GCA_964648345.1 uncultured Planctomycetota bacterium | reverse complement strand
GTTTCTAGACTACATCATGCCGCCCATGCCACCCATTCCGCCCATACCTCCCATGCCCGGGTGACCATGACCGCCGCCGCCGCCCTTCTTCTCCTTCTCCTTGATCTCACCAATGATGCAATCGGTGGTGAGCAGCAGGCTCGCGACGCTCGCGGCATTCTGAAGGGCCACGCGCTCGACCTTGGTCGGCACGAGCACGCCCATCTTGATCATGTCGCCGTATTCGCCGGTCATGGCGTTGAAGCCGAAGTTGGCGTCGTTGCTCTCGCTCACCTTCTGCCAGACGATGGAGCCTTCCTGTCCGGCGTTTTCGGCGATCTGCTTGAGCGGCGCGGTGATCGCCCGGCGAACGATGTCGGCCCCGGTCTTCTCATCTCCCTTGAGCTTCTTGGTCAACGCATCGAGCACCTTGCCCGCGCGGATGACGGCCACGCCGCCGCCCGGCAGGACGCCTTCTTCGACGGCCGCTCGACAAGCATGCAGCGCGTCCTCGACGAGGGCCTTCTTCTCTTTCATTTCGATTTCGGTCGCGGCACCGACGTTGATCTGCGCGACGCCGCCGGCCAGCTTGGCCAGACGCTCATCGAGCTTCTCCTTGTCGTAGTCGCTGGTGGTCTGATCGATCTCGGTGCGGATCTGGGCGATGCGGGCCTTGATGTTGGCCGTCGAGCCACCGCCCTCGATCACCGTGCAGTTGTCCTTATCGACGCGAACCTTCTTGGCGCTGCCGAGGTCCGAAAGACTGACATTCTCGAGCTTGACGCCAAGGTCCTCGAAGATGGCCGTGCCGCCGGTCAGGATGGCCATGTCTTCGAGCATCGCCTTGCGGCGATCGCCGAAGCCGGGGGCCTTCACCGCGCAAACCTGAAGCGTGCCGCGGAGCTTGTTGACGACGAGGGTGGCCAGTGCTTCGCCTTCGATCTCCTCGGCAACGATGAGCAGCGGACGTCCGGACTGCGAGACCTTCTCCAGCACAGGAATCAGGTCCTTGATGGCGCTGATTTTCTTCTCGTGGATAAGGATGTAGGGCTTTTCCAGCTCGCACGAGAGGTTTTCGAACTTGTTGATGAAGTGCGGCGAGAGGTAGCCCTTGTCGAACTGCATGCCCTCGACGAGGTCCACGGTCGTGTCGAGCGACTGGCCTTCGTCCACCGTGATGACGCCGTCCTTGCCGACCTTGTCGAGCGCCTTCGCGAGGATCTCGCCGATCTCGCGGTCGTTGTTCGCCGCGATCGCGCCGACCTGGGCGACCTGCTCGTGGCCCGAGACCGGCTTCGACATCCTCTTGAGCTCGGCGACGGCGGCGACGACGGCCTGGTCCATGCCGCGCTTCATGAGCAGCGGGTGCACGCCCGCCTGCACGTTCTTCAAGCCCTCGTCGAAGATCGCCTCGGCGAGCACGGTCGCCGTCGTCGTCCCGTCGCCCGCGTTGTCCGAGGTCTTCGACGCGACCTCCTTCACGAGCTGGGCGCCCATGTTCTCCCACGGGTCCGGGAGCTCGATCTCCTTCGCGACCGTGACGCCGTCCTTCGTGATGAGCGGCGAACCCCAGCCGCGCTCGATGATGACGTTCCGGCCGCGCGGGCCGAGCGTGACCTTCACCGCGCGCGCGAGCTTGGCGACGCCGCGGCGGACCGCTTCGCGGCACTCCTCGGAGAAGGCGATTCTCTTGGCGGGCATTTGGACAGGATCTCCCTCTTGGAAGGGCGAGATCCTATCAGATCAGAGGAGGACTTCCTCTGCCGGGACGGGGCCCGCCGCCGCGTAGATGCGCTCCCACTCGTCGCCGCCGCCGTCGGCGGGGAGAGCGGCGAGCGGACCGGAGGCGCCCGCGGGCGCGGACGCGGCGACGGGGCGCGGCGCGGGCCCGGGAGCGGCGAAGGGGTCGTTCGCCGGGGCGGGCGGCGCGGCGGCGAGGCCGCTCGCGGCGAGGCGCTCGTAGTAGCCCTCGAGGACGTCCTCGAAGCCCTCGGCGTCGCACTGGAACGGGAACACCGAGCAGCCCGTCGCCTTGCGGACGGAGGCGAGCGCCTCCTCCTCGCCGATGCCGGGGGAGACGACGACGAGGATGTCGCCGATCCGCTCGATCGCGAGCACCTTCCAGCGCTTCGCGACCTCGGCGGGCACGATCTTGATCGTCTCGAGCGGGATCTTCGTGTTGCGGACGTTGATCTTCGGGATGCGGATCTGCGAGACGAGCGCGGCGAGGAGCTCCTCCTCCTTCGGGAAGTTCGACTTGAGGAGGGCCTTCCCGAGGACGCTCTGGCTCTTCCCGGACTTCTCGAGCTCTTCCTGCAACCGCTCCTGCGTGATCGGGCCGCCGGCGAGCAGGGCGAGCCCGAGTCGGCGCTTGTCGGGAGTGAGCGCAACGGTCTTGGCGAGCATCGGTGTCTCCTCGTGTGCGGCTGAGGGCTGTAGGGGAGGCGCCTGCGGTTGGGGCGGCGCCGTGAAGGTCGCGTCGTTCGCCGGCGAAGCCGCACCGGCGCTGACCGGCGGAGTGGCGGGCGGCGCACCGTAGGTGTAGGTCCCGGGCTTGGCGGGCGCGGGCCGCTGCGGCGGCGCACCGCGGACGGGCGGCCCCGGCATCTTCATCGTCTGCTCGTGCGGCTCGGCCGACGCGAACAGGTCCTGGGCCGGCCCCGCGTGCCCGTGCCCCGGGTGGAAGGGCGGCGGCGGCAGCGTCTGCTGCTGGTCCTCGCCGTCCGGGTCGCCGACCGTCAGCGCGAAGTCGTTCCGGTTCGACGGCGCCGCGAACGGGTCCGCGTGCGCGCTCTGGATCGGGGCCGGAGGCGGTCCACCCTTCACGATCGGGGGCCGCTTCTTCTGCTTGGGAGAGTCGGGGTCCTCGAGGGTCTTCGAGAAGTCCTGGGGCGCGCCCGGCTGCGCGAACGGATCGCCCGCGCCGAAGGGGTCGCCGCCGCCTCCGGGGACGGCGAACGGGTCGCCGGGGGCGGCGAACGCGCCGCCAGGCGCACCGAAGGGATCGGGCCCACCGCCCTGGAACATCTGGTCGCGGACCTGGTTCGGCGCGAGGGTCGGCATCTCCGCGGAGAACGGGATGTCGGTCGGGGGCGGCACCCCCTGGCCGAACTCCGGCGGGACGAGGATCGTCGGGGCGGGGGCGGTGAGCTCGTTGCTCGGGGGGATCGTCGGGGCGGACTCGGCGTCGCCGCCCGGGGTCGCGCCCGGTTCGGCCGCCGCGGCGTCACCCCCCTCCGACCCCTTCTTCTTACCGAACGGCCACCAGGCCATCTCCGCTCCCGTCGCTCCGAGTCGTTGGACGCCTGAAAGAGTTGCGTGACCCGCGGCGACTCGACGATTCTTACGTAGCAGAACCGACGGAACGGTTCAAGCAAGCGGACGTTGCTGTAAGTTGCTGCGAGCAACGAGCGCTGCTATGCTCCCCCATCAATTGCTGGGGGCTCTGTTTCGAGGGGTCCTGTTTCTGGGGGTGAGGTCAGGATGCCGGGTCTAGAGTCGAAGCTCCTGCCGGTGGATGGCGATGACTCGGCGCGCGTCGCCGAGTTGTCCGGCGCGATCGACGGCAACACCGTCCCCGACTTCCAGCAGATGCTGGAGAAGGTGAAGACGGAGGGCGTCCGCCGCCTCATCCTCGACATGTCGAAGATCAAGTACGTGAACTCGACGGGCCTCGGGTCGCTCGTCAAGTACGCGGACTCGTTCAAGAACTCGGGCGGCGGCATGGCGCTCATCAAGGTGCCGGCCAAGGTCAAGATCGTCATCGAGATGCTCGGCCTGAACGCGTTCTTCGACATCTGCGCGGGTCTGCCCGAGGCGCTCGCCGCGCTCGACACGAAGGGCGGCGCCGCCCCCGAGCCCAAGGGCGGGACGAAGCCGCCGCCCGCGAACCGCAACCCCGGCCAGTCGGGCGCGAACCCGGCCGTCGCTCCGCCGCGCGCTCAGCCGCAGACCGCTCCGGGCTCGCGACCTCCGCTCGTCACCAAGGCGCCGCCCGCGCCGCCCGCCAACGCTCCGGCGGCCGGCCCGCGCGCGAGCTTCCCGGTCGTCTCCCAGTGCCAGCTGTGCGGCGTCCAGGTCGAGTTCCGCGACGCGGGCAACTGGAAGTGTCCGCGCTGCTACGCGACCGCGTCGGTCAAGACGGATGGCTCGGCCTGGTTCAACCGCTCCGACAAGCCCGCGACGATCTCGGTCTCGATCAACGCGAGCAACGAGTGCAGCCAGGGCCTCCTCGCGCTCGTGTCGTCGGTCTGCTCGACCTCCTTCAACGGCGGCAACCTCGAGGCGGTCAAGATCGCCGTGCAGGAGCTCGCCTACGTCATGGAGGCGTCGATCTACCAGGGCAACCCGAACGGGGTCTACCACGTCGCGATCGATCGCCAGCCGGGCCGCGTCCAGATCCGCGTCTCCGACGCGGGCAACACGATCGACGCTTCGCGCGCGAACCAGTACTTCCCGAACGCCACGCGCCAGATGGACGAGTTCGACTGCCGCCCGCATCCGACGGGCGCGGGGAACCTCATCCGCATGGCGAAGAACGGATGAGGTGACCGTGCGGCGCTCCGTCGCGATCCTCGCCCTGCGCATCGTGTTCCTGGGCGCGCTCGCATCGACGAGCGGTTGCGCCGGGTTCCGCGCTCAGTTCGGCGGAGGGATCGGGATCGGCGCGGACATCAAGCTGCCGGGCCTCTGCCACACCGGTCTCTCGGCCGGGCAGTACATGAACGTGGGGCTCCGGTACGACACGCCGGAGCTCTCGCACGACGCCGAGGTGACGGCCCTCGCCTGGCACTGGGAGGGACGGCAGAGCCGCCGCCGCGGTCCCAAGTCGGACGGAGGCGGCCGTCACTTCCTCGGCGAGCACGCGTGCTTCGGCTGGATCCCGCCCGCGACGACGTACCTCGACAAGGACGACCTCGCGATCTGGGACTTCGAGATCGGCCTCAACCTCCTCGTCATCGACTTCCGGCTCGGCTTCAACCCGGTCCGCCTCATCCGGCCGCCGCGCCCGAGGCCCGAGCCGCCGGCGCCGACGCCGACCGCGACTCCTCGCCCGTCGAAGAGTTACTGGGAGAGCGATCCGCTCATCCAGCCGGGCGATCCGCCGTCCGAGAGAGACTGACGTCCTTCTGGTCTCGATTCGCCTCACGTTTCACTTCATGAGACGAACGGGCCCATTGGACTCAAGCTAAGTCCTTGAAACAGCTCTAGAAGACTCGGGCGATGGTTGGGCACCCCCCTCGCACGGGATCGCTCCCACTGGGAGCAACCATGAGTCGGCTGGGATCGGTCGCCATCCTCCTCGCGCTCGGCACGTTCACCGCGGCCTCGTACGCGCAGGACAACGGCGAAGCGCTCCCCGAGGGCCTCCCGCCCTTCGCGAACCACGACGCGCCCGTCTCCTCGGTGACGAACCCGGCGCCGCCCTCGTGGGAGCCGTCGCCCGGCTCCGAGGCCTCGCCGATCCGCTCGACGACGACGGGCGGCCTCGTGAACACGCTCCGCACGCCCGGCCCCGCGCCGGTGATCAAGGCCGACCCGAAGAAGGCCGACCCGAAGAGGCCCGGCCCGATCCCGTTCCCCGTCGGTGGAGTCGGTGGTGGCGGCGGCGGCGGCGGCGGCCGCAGCCAGTTCGTCAACACCGAGCTCAAGTACGGCGACGAGGGCAAGGGCGACCCGAACGCGGCCAAGACCGCGAAGGAAAGCCCCGGCGGCAGCAAGACCGGCGGCCCCGGCTCGGGCCCCGGCGGCTCCTCCCCGACGGCCTCGGCGACCGGTCCGCGCGGCTCGTCGGACGGCGAGCTCCCGGGCCTCCCCTCCCCCGGCGCGAAGGCCGCGGGCCCGACGCCGGCGCCGACGCCCGCGACGCCGAAGAAGGGCTTCCTCGAGGGACACGTCGTCCTGTTCCTCCGCGCCCCCGGCGACGAGGACCCCTCTCCCGCGGGCGTGAAGGCGCGCTTCTCGAAGGAAGCGAAGATCGTCCAGCGCGTCGCCGGCGAGGTCCAGCGAGGCGAGAAGCCCTCGACGAAGCCCGAGGAGGCGGTCCTCCGCGACGCGGCTCCGCAGGGCTTCTACCTCCCCGACGAGGTCGACGCGTGGCTCGTGACGACGGACGGGACCATGGTCCTCCTCGAGTCCGAGGGGACGACCTTCGACAAGATCGCGGCGCTCGCGCTCTCCTCGAGGCTCAACGTCGCGGGCTCGCAGACCCCGGTCGACTTCGACGGCGTCGCCTGCACGAAGGTGAAGGTCGTCGCCATGTCCACCGACGGCAGCGAGCCGCGGACGGACAGCGGCGCCAAGCTCTCGGACGGCGGCACCGACGAGTAGTCGGTGGAGCCTCAGTAGAGCCGCGCGGAGCCCTTCCGCGCCGGCACCTCCATCGAGCGGTCGCCGACGCGCACGCGCACCTTCTCGGCGCGCGGGTCGATCGCCTCCTTCAGGTTCTCGAGCGTCCGCTCGAGGCGGCGCTTGAGCTCGCGCGCGCGCTCGGGGTCGAGCTCCTTCTTGACGTCGCCGAGCGCCTCCTCGATGCGGCGCGGGAGCTTCTTGAGCGTCTCCTCGAGCTCGTCGAAGACGGAGCGCTCGTCGTCGCCGTGGGGGCGATCATGCGCGAACGAGTAGGTCGGAGCCGCGAGGAGCGCGGCGAGCGCGAGAGCGCCGAGAGTCTTCGTGGTGCGCTTCATGGTGAGCCTCCGCTCACCCGTTTGTACCCTCACCGATGCGCGCGAGAGGGAGCGAGCGTGCGATCGATGTCCGCGACGAGGTCGCGCGGCGTCGCGTACCGGTCCTCGCGCTTCTTCCGCGTGAGGTGGCGGATGATCGCCGCCGTCGGCTCGGTCACGTCGGGCGCGACCGTGCGCGGGTCGGGCACGTCCTCGAGGATGTGGCGGACGAGGATCGCGCCCTGCGACTTGCCCGTGAACGGGACGCGTCCGGTCACGAGGTGGAAGAGCGTGATCCCGAGCGCGTAGAGGTCGGTTCGGGTGTCGAGCTCCTCCTCGCCGCGCGCTTGCTCGGGCGCGATGTAGAAGGGAGTGCCGACGGTGGTCCCCGCGACGGTGACGGCGCCCTCGTCGCGGTCGAGGAGCTTGACGATCCCGAAGTCGCAGAGCTTCGCCACGCCCTCCTTCGTGATCATGATGTTCTCGGGCTTCACGTCGCGATGGACGATGCCCTGGCGCGAGGCCTCGTCGAGCGCGAGGCCGATCTGGCGCGCCACGCCGAGCGCGACCGGCTCCGTCAGCCGGCCCTCGCGCTCGAGGCGCTGCTCGAGCGTCTCGCCCTCCACGAACTCGAGGGCGAGGTAGTAGTACTCCTCGCTGCCGCCGAAGTCGTAAGCGCGGACGACGTTGTCGTGCTGGAGGCGCATGGCCGCGATCGCCTCGCGCTTGAAGCGCTCGAGGTAGTGCGAGTCGCGGGCGAGCTTGAGCGGGAGGATCTTGAGCGCCGTGAGCTTGTCCGTGAAGATGTGCCGCGCCTTGTAGACGACTCCCATGGCGCCCTTGCCGAGCTCGGCGAGGATCTCGTAGCCGTAGATCGGGCACTCCTCGGGCTTGATCTTCCGCGGCTCGGCGGAGGCGGCCTCGAGGACCTGGCGCGTGAGGCTCTGGCTCTCGCTCACCCGCTCGTTGGCCGGCTTCCCGGGCGCCGAGGCCTCGAGGGCCGGCTCGGTCGCGCGCCCCGAGAAGGCGGGGTCTCCGCCGGCGGCGAAGTTGGTCGTCGGGCGCATGGCCTCGTCGACCTCGAAGACCTTGGCGAGCCGGCTCTTCTCCTCGGGCGAGCAGCGCGGGCCGAGCGTCCGGACGAGCTCGGCGAGCGAGCCCTCGCGGCGCGCACGCGCCTCGGCGAGGGCGACCTGACGGCGCTGGAAGATCTCCTTCGCGCGGTCGCTCGTGAGGATCCCGTTCCGCTGGAGG
Source organism: uncultured Planctomycetota bacterium (assembly GCA_964648345.1). Taxonomy (GTDB): domain Bacteria; phylum Planctomycetota; class J058; order J058; family JACQDU01; genus CAZYLP01. Next base: position 7,151 of record CAZYLP010000101.1, on the reverse strand, counting down.
AGGACGCCGAGGCCGTCCTTGAAGCCCTGCTGCCGGCTCTCCTCGACCAGGGAGCGGACCATGTCGGGGGTCGCGATCCCCTCGTCCACGACGAGGCGTGCGAGCGCCTTCTCGGCCTCGAGATGCTGGACCTTCGGAGCGGCGTCGCGGACGCGCGCGATCGTCTGCTGCGGGACGACGGCGCGCCGCTCGAGGGCCTCCGCGAGGCTGAGCTCGGACCCCAGGATCAGGGCGTCCTGCATCTCGTGGAGGGCGGCGAAGAGTGCCTCGGGGGGCGCGAGCTTCTCGCGAAGGAGGAGGCGGCCACAGATGACGTCCGCGTAACTCGGCATTTCCCGCGCCGCTACTCTACCTGAAGCGAGTTTGACGCGAACCGCTCTGGTGGGGTTTACAGACAGACCCTAGGCTGAAGACCTCTTGCGGCGGGCCTTGATCACCTGCTCGACGGCCGCGCGCTCCTTCACGAAGCACGAGTCGCAGATGGTGTGCGAGATCGGCTGCGCGGGTTGGGGGCCGCGCGCCTTCATGATGTTTGCGTCGTGCGGTCGCGACTCGACCTTGCCGCACCACGCGCACACGATCTTGAACGGACCCAACCCCTTGGAGTTCACTTCGAAACCTTTCACCTTTCAGCGCGGGGAACTTTTGCAACGCACGTGCCGCGGAAGCCGACACCCTGGTTCAGTCGCTCGGAGACGGAGCGCCGATGAAC
>CAZYLP010000101.1:0-6429 GCA_964648345.1 uncultured Planctomycetota bacterium | reverse complement strand
AGTAAATTTTGCACGGTGCCCGAAAAACGGGCAGGTGACGTGCGGGTTACTCGGCGCGCCTCTACTCGACGAAGGTTCCGTCGCGGAGCTTTTCCTTCGTGCGCTCCCGCCGCCGCTTCTTCTCGTCGAGCTGGCGCTTCCTCATGCGGACGCTCTTCGGCGTCACCTCGACGAGCTCGTCGTCCTCGATGAACTCGAGGGCCTCCTCGACGCCGAAGTGGCGCGCCGGGGCGACGACCATCTTCCGGTCGGAGCTCGAGGCGCGCATGTTCGTGAGCGCCTTTTCCTTGCAGACGTTGACGTCGATGTCCTCGATGCGCACGTGCTGGCCGACGATCTGGCCGACGTAGACCTCGTCGCCTGCCTCGACGAACATGGTCCCGCGGTCCTGGAGCGCGTCGAGACCGAACATGCGGACCTTGCCCGGGTCGCTCGCGATGAGGACGCCGGTGTTGCGGCCGGGGATCGGGCCGCGGTAGGGCGCGTACTCCTGGAACTGATGCACGAACGTCGCCTCGCCGCACGTCGCGTTCAGGATCCTCGCGCGCACGCCGATGAGCCCGCGCGCCGGGATCAGGAACTCGAGGCGCACGGTGTTCCCGTGCTTGTGCATCTTGTTCATCTCGCCGCGGCGGCCGCCGAGGATCTCGATGACCTTGCCCTGGTACTGCTCGAGCACGTCGACGATGCAGATCTCCATGGGCTCGAGGCGCTCGCCCGAGGGGCTCGTCTGCTCGATGACCTTGGGCCGGCTCACCTGGAACTCGTAGCCCTCGCGGCGCATCTCCTCGATGAGGATGCCGAGGTGCAGGACGCCGCGGCCGCAGACCTCGAGCGAGTCCATGCTCTCGGTGTCGCTGATCCTGAGCGCGACGTTCGCCTTCGCCTCGCGGTAGAGCCGGTCGCGGAGCTGGCGCGTCGTGATCTTGTCCCCCTCGCGGCCGCGGAACGGCGAGTCGGTCGCGGAGAAGCGCATCGAGACCGTCGGCGCGTCCACCTTGACGGGCGGGACGGGGTCGATCTTGTCGGGGTCGCAGAGGGTGTCGCCGATGTCCACCTCGTCGAGCCCGGCGAGCGCGATGATGTCGCCCGCGCCGACGACGTCCGCCTCGACGCGGCCGAGGCCCTCGAAGTGGAACAGCTTCTTCACCTCGCCGCGGGTCTGCCGGCCGTCGGGCTTGGCGACGACGAAGGTCTGGCCGACCTTGAGCGTGCCGCGCGTGACCTTGCCGACCGTGATGCGGCCGAGGTAGTCGTCCCAGTCGATCTGCGAGACGGCCATCTGGAACGGCGCCGTGCGGTCGACCTTGGGCGGGGGGACGCTCTCGATGATCGTGTCGAGGAGGACCGAGACGTCGGTCGCCGTCTCGAACGCTTCCATCGTCTTCGCCGCCTTGCCCTCGCGAGCCGAGGCGTAGATGATCGGCGCGTCGACCACGTCCTCGGGCGCCTCGAGGTCGATGAGGAGCCCGACGAGCTCCTGCGCCGAGTCGATCGGACGTCCATCCTTGCGGTCGCACTTGTTCACGACGACCACGAGCTTGAGCCCGTGCGAGAGCGCCTTCCGCAGCACGAAGCGCGTCTGGGGCATGGGGCCGTCGGCCGCGCAGACGAGAATGAGCGCGGCGTCCGCCATGCGGACGACGCGCTCGACCTCGCCGCCGAAGTCCGAGTGGCCGGGCGTGTCGATGATGTTGATCCGGACGCCCTTCCACTCGATCGCGCAGGCCTTCGAGAAGATCGTGATGCCGCGCTCTTTCTCGATGTCGTGGCGGTCCATGATGAACTCGCCGACGGCCTGGTTGTCGCGGAAGACCCGCGCCTCCTTGAGGAGGCGATCGACCAGCGAGGTCTTTCCGTGGTCGACGTGGGCGATGATGGCGACGTTGCGGATCTTGCTGACTTCGTGAAGCATGGCGCAAAGTCTAAGGCGCGAAAGCGTTAAGTCAACTCAATTTGCGGGGGACGGCGTCCCTCACCGGACGCGCTCGCGCTCCTCCCAGACCTCTTCGTGCCAGAACCAGTTCTTCCCGTCCTTGCACTCCCAGTAGCCCGGGATCCAGGTGCGGTTGGGCCGCTCCTTGTCCCAGGAGCCGTGGATCCAGACGTAGTCGTCGCGCGGCTCGTCGTAGGCCCAGTGGCCCTTCTTCCAGAAGTAGTCCGGTCCCGGCTTGAAGTCGGGCTTCTCGAGCTTCTCGGTCGGCGGCGCGCGCATGATCGGCTTCTGAGCCGTGGTGCACCCCACGAGGAGGACCAGGACGAGCGCCGCGAACCTCTTCATAGAGGGTCATCTAGCAAACGGCTACGATGCGCGCCGCATGAGACGAGCGGCAGCGAGGCGCGGTGCCCCATGAGCCTCGGCTCGCGAGTGACGTTCGCCACGTGGCGCCTCTACCGGACGAGCGCCGTCGCGCGCCGCTTCCTCGACCCGGTCCTCCGGCGCTCCGCGGAGAACGGCCTCGCGCGCCACGAGGCCTTCGTCGCCGGAGTCGCGCCGAGTCATGCGTGGAGCTCGGCGCGGCCGCCTGGGGAGCCGCGGCTGAGCGTGCGCTTCGGGCCCCGGTCGGACGATGATGCGCGGAGGCTGACCGGGCTCTTCAACCACTGGGGAGCGCGCTACGACACGGCGCCGCACGCGGGTGAGGCGCTCGCGGTCGGTCCGGTCGCCGCTCCAGGCACGAAGTTCGAGCCGCGCGTCGTCTTCTCGGTCCCGACCTCGAGCGCGAACCCGGTGGACATCTCGCGGCTCGCGGGTCACCCGATCACGCGCCGGGTCCGCGACGGCGCGGGGCGCCCGCTCACCTCCGTCGTCGTCGAGGAGAACCCGCGCCGCGTCTTCCTGCCCGGGCACGTCCTCGCGCCCTCGTTCGTCGCGAGCCCGTGGGGGTGCCTCGTCGCCGACGCCATCGACTGGGCCACGGAGCGAACCGACTGGCGCGACCCGCTGCCGCCGCTCGTCTCGGTGCGCGTGGACGACGTGACGGGCGAGCGCGGGCTCGGCTGGCTCCGCGCGTTCGAGGAGCGAGGGATCGGCCCGTCGATCGGGACGCTCCACGACCGCTGGCTCGCGGGCCCGGCCGTGAAGACTCTCGTGGAGGCGAGCCGGCGGGCCTGCTCCGTGTCGCCGCACGCCTTCGACATGGACCGCTTCATCTGGTACGACGCGCACGCCGCGCGCCCCTTCACGCCCGAGCGCATGGAGGAGCACGCCGCGAAGATCGCGCGCGACGTGGCCGCGACCGGTCTCGTCCTCGGCAAGACCGTCAACGCGCACTTCGACGTCTTCGGCGAGACGGCGGTCGTGCCGGCCGCGCGTCTCGGTTTCCGCTACCTCCTCGGCGAGCATCGCGTCGGGCAGGACTGGCGCGAGCCGCCCCGCGCGCGCGACCCGCTCGGGACGCCGCTCTACGCGTACGACCGCCACGGGCCGCTCGTGGGCTTCCAGGCGCAGGGAGCGATCGCCTCCTCCGCGGCGCGGCGCTCGCGGTACGACTGGCTCAGGAACTTCGTCGCGGTGGACCGCCGGACGAACCTCCCCGTGAAGGAGGGCCTCGACCGCCGAGGCGCCATCGAGCAGGGAGTGACCCAGCTCCTCTCCGCGCTCCACGCGGGCTTCCCGGCGTACCTCCTCGCCCACGAGGTTCACCTCGACGCGCTCGGGCCCGAGCTGGTGGGCGAGCTCATCGACGCCGTCCTCGAAGCCGTGAAGAAGCTCGTGCCCGGGGCGCGGACGGCGCCCTTCGACGAGCTGCCGGCGGCGTGTGCGGCTCGCGCCCTCGGGGGTTAGGGGGCGGAGCCCCCCAGATGCAGATCTCGCCGGCTCCTTACAGAAACGAGGCAACCTCTCGCGAAGAATCCTGACGCCCGGCGGCTACAACTGCTCCCGAGTCAGGGGAGAACATGCAGAGAGTCCTCGCCGCCGCCGTCCTCGCCGCCGCCTTCGCCGCCGGATCGGGAGTCTCGCCGGTCTTCGCCGACGACGCGGACCGCGCGATCGACGAGGCGCTCGCCGCTTTCAGGAAGGCGTACGCCTCGCGCGAGGAGTCGGCGCGGATCTCGGCCGTCGAGACGCTCGGCGCGGTCCAGCACAAGCGCGTCGTCGAGGCGCTCGCGTCGCCGCTCCGGAGCGACCCCTCCGCGGCCGTGAAGCGCGCGGCCGCGGGCGCGCTCGGCGGCCAGTGGGCGCCGAGCGCGGTCGCGACCCTCGTCAAGGCGCTGGACCCCGACCGCGCGCCGAAGGACGTGACGGCCGCGATCATCGCCGCCCTCGGCCGCACGGAGGCCGACGAGGCGGTGCCCGCGCTCGTCTCGCTCCTCGGGGTGCGGAACCGGTTCGCGGCGAACGACGAGAGCACCTTCACGAGCGCGGCGCTCGATGCGCTCGCGAAGATCGGGAGCTCGCGGTCCCTCGAGGACGTGATGACGTTCCTGAGCAAGGAGACGAACCTCGCCCACCACGCGGCCCGCGCGAAGCTCGGCAAGGAGCCCCTCCTCAAGGACGCCATGGCGACGCTCGCGGCGATCACGGGCGAGAAGCACGCGCACCCGAACGAGTGGCGCGTCTGGTACCTCCGCGCCAAGGGGACCCTCCGCGAGATCCGCGTCTACCGCTGCGACCGCTCCGGCCGCACGTTCGACCGGCCCGACGGGAAGACACGCTGCCCCCAGGACGGCGACGAGCGCGCCTCGTGCGGGACGTTCCTCAAGACGCGCTTCGAGAACGGCGGGCTCGCGGCCGCCCGCTGACCTTGCCAGAATGGCCGCATGGGGCCGCGGCCGGACACGCCCACCGAGCGGTCGAGGCCCGACGGGGCCCTCGCCGACGCTCTCCTCGCGAAGGGGATCCTGGGGCGCGGCGAGGTCAAGGCGACGCAGCCGTGGCGGCTCGGACGCTACGAGGTCCTCGAGCCCATCGGCAAGGGAGCGCACGGAGCGGTCTACCGCGGGCGCGACCCGCTCCTCCGCCGCGACGTCGCGATCAAGATCCTCGCGAAGACGACGCCCGAGGCCCAGGAGCGGTTCCGCCGCGAGATGTCCGTCCTCGGCTCGCTCCGCCACCCGAACATCGTCGAGGTCTACGACGCGGGGACCGACGGCGAGCGCTCCTGGCTCGTCATGGAGCACGGCGGCGGACGCTCCCTCGCCGAGGCGGGGCTCCCGCCGCGGGACCACCTCGCCGTCCTCGAGATGGTCGCCCGGGCCTGCGACCACGCGCATCGCTGCGGGATCGTCCATCGCGACCTCAAGCCCTCGAACGTCGTCCTCGGCGCGAAGCCGCTCGTCGTCGACTTCGGCCTCGCGAAGCTCCTCGCCGACGAGTCGGACCTCACGGCGACGGGGGCCGTCGTCGGGTCGCCCTCCTACATGTCGCCCGAGCAGGTCATCCCCGGAGGCGAGATCGGGCCGTGGACCGACATCTACGCGATCGGCGCCATGCTCTACGAGGCGCTCGTCGCGGCGCCGCCCTTCGAGGGCGGGAGCTTCGTCGAGCTCGTCTCGCTCATCGCGCGCGACCCGCCGCGGCCGCCCCGCGAGATCGAGCCGCGGATCGCGCCCGAGCTCGAGAGGACGGCGCTCCGCGCGCTCAGCAAGTCGCCGCGCGACCGGCACCGGACGGCGGGCGAGCTCGCCGAGGAGCTCCACGCCTTCCTCGCCCGGAACACGCCGGTCGTCGTCGTCCCGGGCGAGCGCGGAGCGGATGCGCCGACGTGGGAGCTGCCTCCCGAGGAGGAGCCGGCATCGCCGGCCGACACGGTGACGCGCGTCGGGTCGGACTACCTCATCGAGCGCGAGCTCGGGCGCGGCGGCATGGGCGTCGTCTACGAGGCGCGGAGCCGCTCGCTCGGACGCAAGGTCGCGCTCAAGGTCCTCAAGGGAGCGGACCAGGACCCCGAAGCGCTCGGCCGCTTCAAGGACGAGGCGCGCGCCGTCGCGCGCCTCGCGCACCCGAGCATCGTCCCGCTCCTCGCGACGGGCGAGCACGAGGGCGACCTCGCGATGGCGTTCGAGCTCGTCGAGGGCGAGTCGCTCGCCGCGCGCGTCAAGCGCGAGGGTCCGCTCGACCCGTCCGAGGCGGCCCGGATCGTCGCGTCGGTCGCGCGCGGCGTGCATCCCGCTCACGCGCAGCGGATCATCCACCGGGACGTGAAGCCCGCGAACGTCCTCCTCGAGGGGCGCGGCGACGCGCGGATCGTGGACTTCGGCGTCGCGCACTTCATGGGCGACTCGGGCGAGTGCGCCCCCGAGGACATCGTCGGGACGCCGTCCTACCTCGCGCCCGAGCAGGTCCGCGGCGAGCCGCCCGACCCGCGCACGGACGTCCACGGCCTCGGCGCGACGCTCTACTTCGCGCTGACCGGCGCGTCGCCGTTCGACCGCCAGCTCCGGGTCGCGACGCTCGTCGCCGTCGCGACCGAGCCCGCGCCGTCC
>CAZYLP010000100.1:13347-15115 GCA_964648345.1 uncultured Planctomycetota bacterium | reverse complement strand
TACCGCCTCAACGTCATCAACGTCCAGCTCCCGCCGCTCAGGGAGCGCAAGGAGGACATCCCGCTCCTCGTCGAGTTCGTCATCAAGCGGATCGCCGAGAAGAAGGGCGCGCTGACCAAGGTCCCGCGCGAGGTCGCGCCCGACGCGCTCGACCTCCTCCTCCGCTACGACTGGCCGGGCAACGTCCGCGAGCTCGAGAACGAGATCGAGCGCGCGAGCGCTCTCTCGAAGGACGTGATCCGGCCCGAGCACCTCTCGAAGAACGTCGTGGACGCGGCCCTCGCGCCGGCGCGTCAGGCGCGGATCGGCCGCAAGGCGTTCCAGTTCTCCGGCCAGACCCTGAAGGAGCTCGTGACCAAGGAGACCGAGGACATCGAGCGCCTCGCGATCATGGATGCGCTCCAGCGGTGCCGGTACAAGAAGTCTAAGGCGGCCTCGCTCCTCGGCATCTCGCGGCCGACGCTCGACGCGAAGATCGAGAAGTACCAGCTCTCGAAGGACAAGGTCATGCAGTCCGGAGAGAACCCGTCGGTCTCCTCCTCCAACGACGACTGACGGCGGCGAAGGAGCTCGGACCGACCGGCCGCTCACCGACGGTCCATCCGATTCGTCGCGAGACGTACCACGTCGCGACCGCTCCTCCTGGAGTTGCGACGACGGCCATCGCCTCGTCCGGCACGAAACCCCGGCCGGGAGACTGGTCCGGGGCTTGCGCGCGACGGGGGCAGGTCTAGGCAAAGAACTCTCGGTTGGGGTGGACAACGATGCGGCTGAATCGGACGGCGCTCTCGAGCGCCTCGGTCCTCGGTCTCCTTCTCGGTTGCTCGGGCGGCGGTTCGTCGAGGGGCGGCGCGGCGAGCGCGCCCGCGACGACTCCTCCGGCGACGACGACGCCCGCGCCGATCGTCTCGGCGGTGATCGCGAAGCCGGCGGTCGTGCCGGTCGCGTCGACGACGAGCCCGACGCCGGCGCCCGTCGTCTCGACGACGCTCCCGCCGGTGGTCGCTCCTCCTGCGCCCGTCTACGCGCTCAAGGTGGACGTATCGCCCGCGAACCCGGCGGTGAACGCGCCCTTCACGGTCACGGTCGCGATCACGACGCCGGCCGGCCAGCCGGCCTCGGTCGCTCTGAGCACGCTCGTCGTCCTCACCGCGCCCACGAACGCGGGCCTCGAGCCCGCCGCGCGCCAGACGGCCTACCTCGGCAAGGGCTCGTCGGTCCTCAGCTTCTCCGACCTCCGCGCCGCGAACGCGGGCTCGTTCACGCTCCAGGTCGAGGCCCTCAAGCTCACGAAGCAGGTCCCCGTCGTCGTGAGCGAGGTCCCCTTCACCGGCAAGGCGGACGCCGAGAAGCGTCTCGACCTGGGCGGCACCGGCTACACGGGCGTGGACCTCGCGACGCGCGACGAGCAAGCCGCGGTCGTGTGGACCGACAAGCGGACGGGCACGAGCCACGTCTACGCGGCGACGACGAAGGACGGCGGCAAGACCTGGCGCGCTCCGGTGCGCGTGGACCACGGCAAGCTCGCGTGCCGCAACCCGGCCGTGGCGGTGGACGGGCTCGGCCTCGTCGCCGTCGCCTGGGCCGACGCGGACGGCGTGCACGCGAACGTCTCGACGGACAACGGCAGCACGTGGCAGCCGACCGACGCGCGGGTCGACGGCACGTCGCTCCCGATCAAGCCACCGTTCTTCCCGGTCCCGAAGCCGATCGCGATCGGCACGGCCGGGAAGACGGTGAAGAACGTGAAGATCGCGACGGCGAAGGG